>NZ_JAMDGS010000014.1:0-499901 GCF_028657055.1 Pseudomonas aphyarum | reverse complement strand
ATCTTTGGGTTTTTAAGAAACCCTAAACTTGGCTCAGCAATCGTTGGTTACATCTTTGATTTCTCGCGGAGTAACTTGTGATGCTGATAATCTTGTTGACTATCAGTCTGACTCCACAAGCACCCACACGAATTGCTTGATTCAGTTGTTAAAGAGCGGTTGGTTAAGATCTTTCGTCTCAACCGAGGCGCGCATTCTACAGCAGCCTCATTTGCTGTCAAGTGATTATTTTCAGAAGTTTTCGAAGATTTCTTCAACAACTTCAACCACTTGCGCTTCCGATCTCTCGTTAGCGGGAGGCGAATTCTACAGCGTTACACGCTGCTGTCAACACCTCTTTTTCTCCGCTTTCGACCGAGAAGATCGAACCGTTGAAAGCGCCGAACAAACCGGCATTTCCAACTCCTTCCAGGCCTCGATGAACTGAAGCGACCCACCTTCGAAACCTACTTAACTCATTGAATCTCAAGGAGTTTTCCGTTTCGACTGCGCCGGAAGTGGGGCGAATTATAGACCTCCAGAATTCGCCGTCAACCCCTTATTTCAACTTTACTCAGATTTCAGCGAAATCCGTGCAAAAGCCTTCTTGCCGGCCTGACAAACGTGAGTCGCGCCCAGTACGTATATAAAGGAACGATCAACAACCTCACCATCTACACGCACACCACCGGAAGCCAACAGATCACGAGCAGCTGCCGAGTTCTTCACCAGACCTGCCTTATTAAGGACGGCAGCAATCGGCATATCCTCGGCAGCGGTCAGTTCGACCTCCGGCAGATCATCCGGCAGCTCGCCATCCTTCATACGGTTACCCGCACCACGGTGAGCATTGGCCGCAGCCTCTTCACCATGGAAGCGCGCAACAATCTCTTCGGCCAGCTTGATCTTGATATCACGAGGATTAGCGCCCGCCTCTACATCAGCACGGAACGCATTGATCTCATCCATCGAACGGAAGCTGAGCAACTCGAAGTAGCGCCACATCAACGCATCAGGAATCGAGACAAGCTTGCTGTACATGACACCCGGCGCTTCCTGGATACCGACGTAGTTGCCCAACGACTTGGACATCTTCTTCACGCCATCCAGACCTTCAAGCAACGGCATCGTCAGGATGCACTGCGCTTCCTGGCCATAACCACGCTGCAGCTCACGCCCCATCAGCAGGTTGAACTTCTGATCGGTACCACCCAGTTCAACATCAGCGCGTAAAGCAACCGAGTCATAACCCTGCACCAGCGGATAGAGGAATTCGTGAATGGCGATCGGCTGATTGGTGGTGTAGCGCTTGTCGAAGTCGTCACGCTCGAGCATACGAGCAACGGTGTATTGCGAAGTCAGACGAATAAAGTCCGCAGGCCCCATCTGGTCCATCCAGGTGGAGTTGAACGCAACTTCGGTTTTCGCCGGATCAAGAATCTTGAACACCTGAGTCTTGTAGGTCTCGGCGTTTTCCAGAACCTGCTCACGGGTCAACGGAGGACGCGTGGCGCTCTTGCCGCTCGGATCTCCGATCATTCCGGTGAAATCACCAATAAGGAAGATCACCTGATGCCCCAGCTCCTGGAACTGGCGCAGCTTATTAATAAGCACAGTGTGACCAAGGTGCAGATCCGGCGCAGTTGGATCGAAGCCGGCCTTGATTCGCAGCGGCTGGCCACGCTTGAGCTTTTCGATCAGCTCGGACTCGACCAACAGTTCTTCCGCACCACGTTTAATCAGCGCTAGCTGCTCTTCAACCGACTTCATAACAGACCCGCAAGGCTCAGATTCAAAGGGAACCAACCATACAAGATCGCACACCAAATACAAGTTTTGCCCGGCGCACGGACGCCAATCCACAGACAGGGCGTCCACAGACTTGCTTCAGGGATGATTTGGTTATATTTTATACAGTTATTTCATCTTCATCATGTCATTCATCTTTTCCAATTCATCTTTTTCAAAGTCAAATTACTTATGATCACTGAACCGTCTAAAGCGCCACCGCTTTACCCGAAGACCCACCTGCTCGCCGCAAGTGGGATCGCCGCCCTTCTCAGCCTGGCGCTCCTGGTGTTTCCATCCAGTGATGTTGAAGCCAAAAAGACAACGCTGAGCCTTGAACTGGAAAGTCCTGCTGAACAACTGACACAAGATCAAGACGCTGCCGACGCGGCTCAAGCCACAAACGAATCCGTAGCCTCTCCTTTCGCGCAGATCGAAAACAGTGCCGAAGAGCCGCAGGAAACTGCTCAGGCTGCACCAGCGCCGACACCGGTAGCTGAAGAAAAGAAGGCTCCAAATCACAGGGAAGTGATCGTCTCCAAGGGCGATACGCTTTCTACACTGTTCGAGAAAGTCGGCCTCCCGGCCGCAGCCGTACATGAAGTGCTGGCCAGCGACAAACAAGCCAAGCAGTTCAGCCAGCTCAAACATGGCCAGAAACTCGAATTCGAATTGAATCCGCAAGGCCAGCTGACCAACCTGCACAGCAAGGTCAGCGACGTTGAAACCATCACCCTGACCAAGAACGACAAGGGTTATGTGTTCAACCGCGTTACCGCCAAACCGACTGTTCGCACCGCCTACGTGCACGGTGTGATCAACAGCTCGCTGTCGCAGTCCGCTGCCCGCGCAGGCCTGTCCCACAGCCTGACCATGGACATGGCCAGCGTGTTCGGCTACGACGTCGACTTCGCCCAGGATATTCGCCAGGGCGACGAGTTCGATGTGATCTATGAACAGAAAGTGGTCAACGGCAAAGCCGTTGGCAACGGTCCGATCCTGTCCGCCCGCTTCACCAACCGCGGCAAGACTTACACCGCCGTGCGTTACACCAACAAGCAGGGCAACAGCAGCTATTACACCGCCGATGGCAACAGCATGCGCAAGGCGTTCATCCGTACACCGGTGGACTTCGCCCGCATCAGCTCTAAATTCTCCATGGGCCGCAAACACCCGATCCTCAACAAGATCCGAGCCCACAAAGGCGTCGACTACGCCGCCCCACGCGGTACGCCAATCAAGGCTGCCGGCGACGGCAAAGTGCTGCTGGCCGGCCGTCGCGGCGGTTACGGCAACACCGTGATCATCCAGCACGGCAACACTTACCGTACGCTGTATGGCCACATGCAGGGCTTCGCCAAGGGCGTGAAGACCGGCGGTACCGTCAAACAGGGCCAAGTGATCGGTTACATCGGCACCACCGGCCTGTCCACGGGCCCGCACCTGCACTATGAGTTCCAGGTCAACGGTGTTCACGTCGATCCATTGGGCCAGAAGCTGCCGATGGCCGACCCGATCGCCAAATCCGAACGCGCTCGCTTCCTGGCGCAGAGCCAGCCACTGATGGCTCGCATGGACCAGGAAAAGGCCACCATGCTGGCTTCGAGCAAACGTTAAGCCATGACTCTTTATATCGGCGTGATGTCCGGCACCAGTCTCGACGGGCTGGACATCGCCCTGATCGAGCAATCCTCGGCGATCAATCTGGTCGCCACGCACTACATCCCCATGCCTGAAATCCTGCGCGCCGAGCTGCTTGGCTTGTGCGCCAGCGGCCCTGACGAAATCGCCCGCTCGGCGATTGCCCAGCAGAACTGGGTGAAGCTCGCCGCGCAAGGGATCCATACCCTCCTCGAACGGCAACAGCTCAAGCCTGAAGCCATTCGCGCGATCGGCAGCCACGGCCAGACCATTCGCCACGAACCGGCGCGTGGTTTCACTGTGCAGATCGGCAACCCTGCCCTGCTGACCGAGCTGACCGGCATCACAGTTGTCAGCGACTTCCGCAGTCGCGATGTGGCCGCTGGCGGCCAGGGCGCTCCGCTGGTTCCTGCCTTTCATGAAGCGTTATTCGAAGAGCGTACCGGCAACCGCGCGGTCTTGAATGTCGGCGGTTTCAGCAATCTCAGTCTGATTGAGCCGAACAAGCCTGTAGCCGGTTTCGACTGCGGGCCGGGGAATGTGCTGATGGATGCCTGGATTCATCAGCAACGGGGCGAGAACTACGACCGTAACGGGCAGTGGGCAGCCAGCGGCAAGGTCGAACCGACCCTGCTGAAAGCCCTGCTCAGCGATCCTTTTTTCGTGACCCAAGGTCCGAAGAGCACAGGCCGCGAGGTCTTCAACCTGCCGTGGCTGGAGCAGCAACTGTCGCGCCTGCCAGGTTTCGCACCCGAAAACGTACAGGCAACACTGCTCGAACTGACGGCGCTGACCATCGTCGAATCGCTGCAAAACGCTCAATCGAATACCGAAGAGCTCCTGGTCTGTGGGGGCGGTGCCCACAACGCCACGCTGATGAAGCGCCTGGCCGGGCTGCTGCCGAATGCCAAGGTCGCCAGCACCGCGACACACGGCGTCGATCCGGACTGGGTCGAGGCCATGGCCTTCGCCTGGCTGGCCCACTGCTGTCTGGAAGGCATTGCCGCCAATCGCCCGAGCGTCACCGGCGCCAAAGGCCTGCGCGTACTCGGCGCCATCTACCCCAACTGACAAATCGCAGATAACAAAACGCCGCAGAACCGTGAGGTTCTGCGGCGTTTTATTGTGTTCGGTGAAGCGCGATCAGATCGAGAACGAGGAGCCGCAACCACACGTGGTGGTGGCATTCGGGTTCTTGATCACGAAACGCGAACCTTCCAGACCTTCCTGATAATCCACCTCGGCACCTGCCAGGTACTGGAAGCTCATCGGATCGACCACCAGACTGACGCCTTCGCGCTCGACGATGGTGTCGTCCTCGGCCACATCTTCATCGAAGGTGAAGCCGTACTGAAACCCTGAACAACCGCCGCCCGTAACGAATACGCGCAGCTTCAAGCGATCATTCCCCTCTTCATCGACCAGGCTCTTCACCTTGTGCGCGGCACCTTGAGTGAATTGCAAAGCCGTGGGGGTGAAGGATTCGACGCTCATGCTGACTATCTCCCGGCGTTACGCCGCCATAATGCGTGATGACGCGCATTATCCGCTTGTCCTAGAAAATCGGTCAACTATTGTTACGGTATATCAATAAAGCAGATCAACCGACCAGAATGCAAAAAGGCCCGTCAGACGGGCCTTTTTACCAAGCAAGATCAGTCGTTACGGCAGCATGCCGGCGTGGGACAGACCAAAGCGCTCATCCAGCCCGAACAGGATGTTCATGTTCTGCACCGCCTGACCCGACGCGCCCTTGACCAGGTTGTCGATCACCGACAACACCACCACCAGATCACCATCCTGCGGACGGTGAACCGCGATACGGCAGACGTTGGCGCCACGCACGCTGCGGGTTTCCGGATGGCTGCCGGCCGGCATCACGTCGACGAACGGCTCATTGGCATAACGCTTCTCGAACAGCGCCTGCAGATCCACCGAGCGATCCACTACAGTCGCGTAGAGCGTGGAGTGAATGCCACGGATCATCGGCGTCAGGTGTGGCACGAAAGTCAGACCGACATCCTTGCCTGCGGCACGACGCAGCCCCTGGCGAATTTCTGGCAGATGACGGTGACCTTTCACCGCATAGGCCTTCATGCTTTCCGACGTCTCGGAGTACAGCGAGCCTACGGCAGCACCACGACCGGCACCGCTGACACCGGACTTGCAGTCGGCGATCAGGTGCGAAGCGTCGGCAATGCCCGCCTCAAGCAACGGAAGGAAGCCCAGCTGCGTCGCGGTCGGATAGCAACCCGGCACCGCGATCAGGCGTGCTTTCCTGATTTGCTCACGATTGACTTCCGGCAAGCCGTAAACCGCTTCGTCCAGCAGCTCTGGCGCGCCGTGCGGCTGGCCGTACCACTTGGCCCATTCATCGGCGTCCTGCAGACGGAAGTCTGCCGACAGGTCGATGACCTTGGTGCCGGCCGCCAGCAACTCGCCGGCCAGCGCGTGGGCGACGCCGTGCGGAGTGGCGAAGAACACCACGTCGCAAGCGCCCAGCGTCTTGATGTCCGGCACGCTGAATGCCAGACCGTCGTAGTGGCCGCGCAGGTTCGGGTACATATCAGCCACGGCCAGACCGGCCTCGGATCGGGAAGTGATCACTACCACTTCTGCCTGCGGATGCTGTGCCAACAGACGTAGCAGTTCGACACCGGTGTAACCCGTGCCGCCGACGATACCGACCTTGACCATAAACCTGCCCTCAACGAACCCACTGGAAAGCCGTCGATAATAGGGGCCGCGCGCGCCTGCGACAACCGCCAAGGTGACGTGCGGACGCTCAAGCCTCTACTATCCGGCCTACCGTGAATCAGGGAATAACCAAAAATGCTCTATCTGTGGATCAAAGCGCTTCATATCGTCAGCATCGTGTGCTGGTTTGCCGGGCTGTTCTATTTGCCGCGACTGTTCGTTTATCACGCACAAAGTGAAGACACGATCAGCAAGGAACGCTTCAGCATCATGGAGCGCAAGCTCTATCGCGGCATCATGGGCCCGGCGATGATCGCCGCGCTGATCTTCGGCGCCTGGCTGATCTACCTGAACCCGGGCATCTTCAGCAGCGGTGGCTGGATCCACGCCAAACTGACCCTGGTCGTGCTGTTGATCGGTTACCACCACATGTGCGGCGCGCAGGTAAAACGTTTTGCCCGTGGCGAGAACACCCGCAGCCATGTCTTTTATCGCTGGTTCAATGAAGTGCCGGTTCTGATATTGCTGGCTATCGTAATTCTGGTCGTGGTCAAGCCGTTCTAACTTCAACAAATACAACTTTCCGGGGTACTTCCGATGTCGCTGCCCGCTCTGCTCGAACAACGTCTGCGCCTGCCTGTTGTGGCAGCGCCGATGTTCCTGATCTCCAATCCTGAACTGGTGCTGGCGTGCTGCCGCAACGGCGTGGTTGGCAGCTTCCCGGCGCTGAACCAACGCGAAAGCAGCGGGTTCAAGGCCTGGCTGGAGCAGATCGAAGCGGGGCTGGCGACATTGGAGAACCCGGCGCCGTACGCGGTGAACCTGATTGTCCACCACAGCAACCCGCGTCTGCAGGCTGACCTGGACATCTGCGTCGAGCACAAAGTCCCCATCGTCATCACCAGTCTTGGTGCCGTGAAGGAACTGGTAGATGCGGTGCACAGTTACGGCGGCCTGGTCTTCCATGACGTGACGACCCGCCGCCATGCCGAAAAAGCCGCCGAGGCCGGTGTCGATGGCTTGATCGCCGTCGCAGCCGGTGCCGGTGGACACGCCGGCACCTGGAGCCCGTTTTCGCTGATCGCCGAGATCCGCGAGTTCTTCGATAAAACCCTGTTGCTTGCAGGATGTTTGAACCACGGACATGAGATTCTCGCTGCACAACTGCTCGGCGCGGATCTGGCCTACTTCGGCACGCGATTTATCGGCACCACTGAAAGTCATGCGCCTGACGCCTACAAGGAGATGCTGCTGACTGCCAAAGCTGCCGACATCATTCATACTCCTGCCGTGTCCGGTGTACCGGCAAGTTTCATGCGCCAAAGCCTGGAGGCCGCCGGTTTCGACATGGCAGCCCTGCAGGGCAAGGGTGAAGTGAATTTCGGCGACAAGCTCAAGCCGATCAACGACGAAGCCAAGGCCTGGAAAACCGTGTGGTCTGCGGGCCAGGGCGTGGGGCAGATCGACGATCTGCCAAGCGTGGATCAACTGGTGGCGCGTCTCGATGCCGAATACCGCCAGGCCCTGGAGCACGCAGCGCAACTGCCGAAACGCTGGCCACGCTGAATGAAACCCGGCCGGTCGCTGCCTGACCGGCCTTAGACTCAATTTATCTCGCGACAAGGATGCCTCGGCCATGAGCGAACCCCGTTACAAGATCGTTTTCGACGGCGCGCTCCAGCCCGGCGTCGATATCACCACGGCCAAGCTCAACCTGGCCGATCTGTTCAAAAGCGATGTCGCCGCCATCGAGCGCCTGTTCAATGGCCGCACCGTCGCGCTCAAGCGTGATCTGTCCCACAGCGATGCGCAGACTTATCTGCAAGCGTTGGGCAAGACCGGGATCGATGCCCGGATCGAAACCGAAACGCCCATCGAGCTGAACCTGTCGGATGTCCACGAGCAAAGCGCCGCCGTCGCGGAGCCTGACTCGCCTTATGCGCCCCCTCGCGCCGCTGTCGGTGAAAGCCTGTCGGCATTCGCGCCTCTCAAACCTTTCAGTGTTGAAGGCCGGATCGGCCGTTTGCGTTACCTGGCATGGTCGATGGTCTTGAGCCTGGTCGCCCTGCCAATCGTCAGCGTGTTCGCGCTGATCGGCCTGGGCCTGGTGAGCGCCGACTCGACGACCGGCCTGATCATCGGCGGTCTCCTCGCCTTCTTCCTGTTTCTGGCCTTCGCGATTGTCGGGATCCTGTTCAGCATCCAGCGCTTGCACGATATCGGCTGGTCGGGGTGGCTCTGGCTGCTGACGCTGGTGCCGTTCGTGGGCAGCTTCTTCCCGCTGGTGATCATGGTCGTGCCGGGCAATACCGGCGCCAATCGCTATGGCCCACCGCCTCCGCCGAACAGTACGGCAGTCAAAGTGCTGTGCTCTTTGTGGATCGTGTTTATCGGGCTGTTTTTCATGGGTGGCATGCTGGGCGGGATCACCGCCATCCAGGAAGAGTACGAAAGCAGTCTTGAAAGCAGCTATGAGAGCGGTTCGGTGACCACCGATGAAATCGATGTCGAAGTCGAGCCCGCCGCGAATTCGGCAGACGATGCAGCCGAAGCCGCCCTCGCCCCTGTAGACTCTGCGAAAGAATGAACAACGCTCCCCGCCGTGACACCTGCGTCCACGGCGCGGCGCTGTTGCGATGGAGATTTGCATGACCCGTTACGCTCTGATCACCGGCGCCTCCAGCGGCATCGGCCTGGCCATGGCCGAAGCCCTGGCGCGCCGTGGCCGCAGCCTGATTCTGGTGGCTCGCCAGCGTGATCAGCTGGAAAGCATTGCGATTGAACTGACCCAGCGCTTCGGCGTCGAGGTGCTGTTCCGCGCCTGTGACCTCGGCGAGCCACTGCGCCTGTCCGGTTTTCTGCTGGAGCTTGAAGAAGGCGACCGGCAGATCGATCTGCTGGTCAATTGCGCCGGCATCGGTACTTGCGGCCCGTTCCTGGCCCAGGACTGGATGACCGAACAGGACCTGATCGAAGTGAACATCCTCGCCCTTACCCGCCTCTGCCATGCCATCGGCAACAGCATGGCGTTGCAGGGCGGCGGGCAGATTCTCAATGTCGCGTCGGTGGCGGCCTTCAACCCCGGGCCCTGGATGAGCACCTACTACGCCAGCAAGGCGTATGTACTGCATTTCTCGGAAGCACTGCGGGTGGAATTGAAGAAGTGCGCGGTCAAGGTATCGGTGCTCTGCCCCGGCCCGACCCGCACCGCGTTCTTTCGCACCGCGCAACTGAACAACGACAAGCTCAACGCCAGCAAATTGCTGATGAGTCCCGAGGAGGTCGCGCTGTATACCGTGCGCGCCCTGGAGAAAAACCGCGCGATCATCATTCCCGGACGCCGAAACCGCTGGTTCGCCTTTCTGCCACGGCTCGGTTCGCGCTGGCTCAATCGCACGATTGTCGGCATGGTCAACAAGGCTTACTGCCCGCGCTGATAAGTCCTACGGTAAAACACTGGGCGGGCTAATCCCCCTATGAGTACACTCAGGCCAGCCCAAACAACGGAGAAAACAGCAGTGGATACTCTGTTCACCAAGATCATCAACCGGGAAATCCCGGCGAAGATCATCTACGAGGACGACCAGGTCCTGGCGTTCCACGATATCGCCCCACAGGCACCGGTGCATTTTCTGGTGATCCCGAAGAAACCGGTGCGCACCCTCAACGACCTGACCGAAGACGACAAGGCACTGGCCGGGCATATCCTGTTCACCGCCCAGCGTCTGGCGCTGGAGCTGGGTTGCGAGGAAGGCTTCCGGGTGGTGATGAACTGCAATGAAATGGGCGGGCAGACTGTCTACCACATTCACATGCACGTGCTCGGTCAACGCCAGATGAACTGGCCTCCGGGCTGATTGAACCCAAAGATCGGTGGGAGCGCCCCGCTCCCACATGACCCAGCGCAAACCTTCCCCGGCCGATTCGGTTAAACTGGCCGCCGAGATTCTTCCCGGAGGTCAGCATGACTACCCAACGTCACTACTCGCCCATTGATCGTCTTCTGCTGCAAGCCGATGCCGCGATGCGTACCTTGCTGCCCTTCAGCGGTCAGCCGTACCGTCCGTCGCCGGCAATCGTGCAGCCCGATGTGCAGATGAGCGATGAAGACACCCGCCACGTCGCCGGCCTGATGCGCATCAACCATACCGGTGAAGTCTGCGCCCAGGCGCTGTATCAGGGCCAGGCGCTGACCGCCAAGCTGCCGCAGGTGCGCGAGGCCATGGAGCATGCGGCCGAAGAAGAGATCGATCATCTGGTCTGGTGCGAACAGCGCATTCACCAGTTGGGCAGCCACACCAGTGTGCTCAACCCACTGTTCTACGGTATGTCGTTCGGGATTGGCGCAGTCGCCGGGCTGATCAGCGACAAGGTCAGCCTCGGATTTGTCGCGGCGACCGAGCATCAGGTCTGCAAGCATCTGAACGAGCATCTGGAGCAACTGCCGGCCGAGGACGAAAAATCCCGGGCGATTCTGGAGCAGATGCGTATAGATGAAGAACATCACGCAGAAAGCGCACTGGAGGCCGGCGGTTTCCGCTTCCCGGCGCCGGTGAAGTTCGGCATGAGCCTGTTGGCCAAAGTGATGACCAAGAGCACTTACCGGATCTGAAAAACGCCCATAAAAAAGGCGACTGCCGTAAAGCAGTCGCCTTTTTTTGTGCCCGGATTTCTTAGCTCGGCATATTGCGCGCGTAGAAGATTTCCAGCATTTCGTGTTTCACACGCTCGGTCACCTGAGCACGTTGCTCGGAAGACAGATTGCTGGTGGCATCGCCGAACAGGTAGTTGTCCAGTTCGAAGTTCTTCAGCAGCATTTTGGTGTGGAACAGGTTTTCCTGGTACACGTTCACGTCGGTCATCTGGTACGCGTCGCGGGTGTCTTCGGAGAGGTAGTTCTGGATCGAGTTGATCTCGTGGTCGATGAAGTGCTTGTTGCCTTCAACGTCACGGGTGAAGCCGCGCACACGGTAATCCACGGTCACGATGTCCGAATCGAACTGGTGAATGAGGAAATTGAGCGCTTTGAGCGGTGAAATGACACCACAGGTCGACACGTCGATGTCCACACGGAAGGTCGCAATACCGGCGTCCGGATGGATTTCCGGGTAGGTGTGCACCGTGATGTGGCTCTTGTCGAGGTGGGCCAGGATGATTTCGGGCAACGGGCCCGGGGACTCTTCGATCTGGCTTTCGGTCGGGGTCACCGGCTCTTCCGAGATCAGAATCGTGACGCTGGCACCCTGAGGCTCATAGTTCTGACTCGCAATGTTCAGAATGTTGGCACCAATGATTTCGACAACTTCCGTGAGGATCTGCGTCAGGCGTTCGGCGTTGTACTCTTGATTGATGTACTCGACGTAAGCCTGCTGGTCTTGCGGGGTTTCCGCGTAGCAGATGTCATAGATGTTGAAGCTCAAGGTCTTTGTCAGGTTATTGAACCCGTGGAGCTTGAGTTTGCTTTTCACCGTTAAAAACTCTCTATGTATGCGGCACGGCCGCGTGATCAAGCATGCCCGTCAAGTGCGAACAACGCACCTGCGTAGGACGGTTAACACCTCTTCGCGATGGCGATTTTGGTTATCTGTTCAGGCGGATGACCCGTCGGTTGACTGATCACGGCCCTGAAAAAAGTGGCGCATTATGCAGACGTCAGCGGGGGATCGCCAGAGTCTGCACTGCTTTTATGATAGTTGAATGTCGGCTCAGCCGAGTTCGACGATTTCGTAGTCGTGGGTGATCGCTACGCCGGCGGCGCCGAGCATGATCGAGGCCGAGCAGTACTTCTCGGCAGACAGTTCGATGGCGCGTTTGACCTGGGCTTCTTTCAGGCCCCGGCCCTTGACCACAAAGTGCATGTGGATTTTGGTGAATACTTTCGGATCTTCGGTCGCGCGCTCGGCTTCCAGAAAGGCTTCGCAGCTTTCAACGGCCTGACGGGACTTCTTCAAAATGCTGACCACGTCGAAATTGCTGCAACCGCCGACGCCCAGCAGGAGCATTTCCATCGGGCGGACACCCAGGTTACGACCACCGGCGTCCGGCGGACCGTCCATGACCACGACATGACCGCTGCCGGATTCGCCGAGGAACATGGCTTCGCCAGCCCATTGGATGCGTGCCTTCATCGCCAAGACTCCACTGTAGAAAAAAGGGTCGCCAGCTTAGCACAGGGCCCTGCCCCGACAGCGAGCACGTTCCTGGGACGAATGCACCTTTAACGTAGGTGATTTCTCGAAATTTCGACGAAGTGTCTGGTAAGCTGGCGCCAATTCACTGGCGCCTTCGCCAGACTGTGTAGCGACCGCCTCAGCGCCTCATATAAAAACCAAATATAACCGTGCAGTCTTTTCGGGATACAACCATGGTTGGTATTACCCCCACACCCAAAATCAAGAACCTCGACAAGCTGCTGATGCATTGCCAGCGCCGGCGTCACGCTGCCAAGAGCAACATCATCTGCGCCGGGGATCGCTCCGACACGCTGTACTTCATCATCCGGGGTTCGGTCACGATCCTGATCGAGGACGACGACGGCCGCGAGATGATCATCGCGTACCTGAACGCCGGGGACTTCTTCGGTGAGCTGGGTCTGTTCGAAGAAGCCGGTCAGGAACAGCAGCGCAGCGCCTGGGTGCGGGCGAAGGTTGAATGCGAAGTCGCGGAAATCAGCTACACCAAGTTCCGCGAACTGTCGCAACAGGATCCAGACATTCTTTACGTCCTCAGCGGACAAATCGCACAACGCCTGCGCAACACCACACGCAAGGTCGGCGACCTGGCGTTCTTCGACGTCACCGGCCGTGTCGCCCGCTGCTTGCTGGAACTGTGCAAGCAGCCCGACGCCATGACTCACCCGGACGGCATGCAGATCAAGGTGACCCGTCAGGAAATCGGCCGAATTGTCGGTTGTTCGCGAGAGATGGTCGGTCGCGTGCTCAAGGATCTTGAGGAACGCAACCTGGTGGATGTGAAAGGCAAGACCATGGTGGTCTTCGGCACTCGCTGAGTTCTAAAGCTCAGCCGACGTAGATCTGCGCCAGCATCAAACGAAAGAGTTCATCGAGACGCGCCAGTGCATGGGGCGCCGGGAATTTCTCATGCAGAGCGATGTGGCTGGCGGCACGTACCCGCTGCTCCAGACCACACGCTTCGTTGAAGCGGTTGACCGCCGCGACCATCGACTCACGCTCGTCATCCATCAGCATCGCCCCGTGCACCAACCCCACCGGGCGCTGACCACCCTGACTCTGGCGCCAGCGCTGAGCAGTGCCGACCATCTTGCGACCGTCGAGATTGACGTTGAAGCGACCGTCGCAGAACGCACCGTCGATTTCACCCAGCGACGAAGAGCCACCCAACTCATCCAGCAACTCACAGATCGGATCACACAGACGCCGGTAACCGGTTTCGATGCGGTTCAGATCGCCTTCGCTGCGAGGCGGTGCGTAGACCAGTGCAATATTGATGGTCGACGCCGATTGCGGAACCGGTTCGCCGCCGGTTTCACGTAGCAACACCGGCCAGCCGGCAGCAGCGGAGACTTCGCAGGCGTGATCGAATCCGGGCAAGCGGTTCAAACGACGTGGCATGACGAGCGCGCGATCACTGGGCTGCCAGAACAGCAGACCGAATTCGGCATCACCCGCGCAGACCGAGGCCAGCAGATCCTGTTCGGCTTGGAGGCCGGCTTCGATGGTCAGGAAAGTGGGGATCATAAGGTTTCCATAGGACGTTGAGTCTGAGGTGAATCTTATGCTGTCTTCGCCGGCAAGCCCGGTCCCACAGGGGGGACGGGCGCCTGCGAAGCTCGATCAGTCGAGGGTAGAACCGCTCACCGGAACGCCGCGCTCCGGGAAGAACAGGCGTTGCAGTTCGATGCCCGGGCTTTCGGCGCGCATGAACGCTTCGCCGACCAGGAACGCGTAAACGTCGCTGATTTCCATCAGCTCGACATCGGCACGGTTGAGGATGCCGCTCTCGGTGATGACCAGACGATCGCGCGGAATGCGCGGCAGCAGGTCGAGGGTGGTTTCCAGGCTGACGTCAAAAGTGTGCAGGTTGCGGTTGTTGACCCCGACCAGCGGCGTGTCGAGGGTTTTCAACGCGCGCTCCAGCTCATCGCCGTCGTGCACTTCCACCAGCACATCGAGGCCGACGTCTTTGGCCACCGAAGCCAGTTCGGCCATTTTCACGTCATCCAGCGCGGAGACGATCAACAGTACACAATCTGCGCCCAAGGCACGGGCTTCGACGATCTGGTACGGATCGATCATGAAGTCCTTGCGGATCACCGGCAGCGAGCAGGCCGCGCGGGCCTGTTGCAGGTAGGCATCGGCGCCCTGGAAGTAGTCGATGTCGGTCAGCACCGACAGGCAGGTCGCCCCGCCCTTCTCGTAGCTCTTGGCGATGTCGGCAGGAACGAAGTTCTCGCGAATCACGCCTTTGCTTGGCGACGCCTTCTTGATTTCGGCAATCACGGCCGGTTGTTTCTTCTTGGCCTGCGCCAGCAGTGCCTGGGCAAAACCACGGGGTGCATCGGCCGCCTTGGCCAGACTTTCCAGCTCGCTCAGGCTCACACGGGCGCTACGCTCGGCGACTTCCTGAACCTTGCGGGCCAGAATGTTTTCCAGAACCGTCGGTACACTCATCCCTCATTCTCCACTTTGAATACCGCGGTAAAGGCACCCAACTCCTCGAGTTTCTCCCGAGCAAGACCGGTGTGCAGAGCGTCGTGGGCCAGCGCCACGCCCTCTTTCAGACTTGTCGCCAGGTCGGCGGCGTACAGCGCCGCACCGGCATTGAGCACGATCATTTCGGCAGCCTTCTGGCCGTTCTCGGTCTTGCGCTTGCCCAGTGCATCGCGGATCAGCGCCAGCGACGCTTCCGGGCCTTCGACCGACAGACCGTGCAGGCTCTGGCTCTTCATGCCCAGATCTTCCGGCTCGACCCAATATTCGGTGATCTGATCGTCCTTCAGCTCAGCGACAAAGGTCGGCGCCGCCAGGCTGAACTCGTCCAGACCGTCCTTCGAATGCACCACCAGCACGTGCTTGCTGCCCAGACGCTGCAAGACTTCAGCCAACGGCCGGCACAGCGCCGGGGTGAACACGCCCACCACCTGATGTTTCACACCGGCCGGATTCGTAAGCGGGCCGAGCATGTTGAACAGCGTGCGCAGGCCGAGATCGCGACGCGGGCCGGCGGCGTACTTCATGGCTTTGTGGTGAGTCTGGGCAAACATGAAACCGATGCCGACGTTGTCGATGCAGCGCGCCACCTGAACCGGGGTCAGGTTGAGGTAGATGCCGGCGGCTTCCAGCAGATCGGCGCTGCCGCTCTTGCCCGACACCGCACGGTTACCGTGTTTGGCCACGGTGCAGCCAGCCGCGGCGACCACAAAGGAAGACGCGGTGGACACGTTGAAAATGTTCGCCCCGTCACCACCGGTGCCGACCACATCGACCACGCCGTCGAGGGTCTGGAGTTCGACCTTGTCCGCCAGCTCGCGCATCACCGACACGGCGCCGACGATTTCGTCGATGCTTTCGCTCTTCATGCGCATCGCCATCATGAACGCGCCGATCTGCGCGTCGGTGCATTGGCCGGTCATGATTTCGCGCATCACATCGCGCATTTCATCGGTGCTGAGGTCGAGGTGATCGACGATACGGCTCAGGGCTGTCTTGATATTCATGGAAAGTCCTTAGCGCGTGCCGCCGGTTTGTTTGAGGAAGTTGGCGAACAGTTCATGGCCCTGCTCGGTGAGGATCGATTCCGGGTGGAACTGTACGCCCTCGATGTTCAGGGTCTTGTGACGCAGGCCCATGATTTCGTCCACCGAACCGTCATCGTGCTGGGTCCACGCGGTCAGCTCCAGGCAATCGGGCAACGTTTCGTGTTTGACGATCAGGGAATGATAGCGGGTGACGGTCAGCGGGCGGTTCAGACCGGCAAACACGCCCTTGTCCTCATGGAATACCGGGCTAGTCTTACCGTGCATCACCTGGCGGGCGCGGACGACATCGCCGCCAAAAGCCTGGCCGATGGACTGGTGGCCGAGGCAGACGCCGAGGATCGGCAGTTTGCCAGCGAAATGCTTGATGGCTTCGATGGAAATGCCGGCTTCGGTCGGTGTGCACGGGCCCGGGGATACGACGATGCGCTCAGGGTTGAGCGCTTCGATTTCGGCGATGGTCAGCTCGTCGTTGCGCACGACCTTGACCTCGGCACCCAGCTCGCCGAGGTATTGCACAACGTTGTAAGTAAAGGAGTCGTAGTTGTCGATCATCAGCAACATGGCGTTTCGAACCTCTTGAATTCTGACTTGAAGACAGCCTTCGGATGACTTGCCAGGGCGCTGCACACTGTCGGACGCGCAGGTCGCATCGGCACAGCGGCATTTCAAACGGGCAAGGAAGGCAAAGCGATACAGATCCGGCGGGGCCGGCAGAAAAGATTCAGGCGCGCCAACGCCAGCGGGCGTGTGCCTTGATGACTTGATCCAGAAGTTTGCTGGTGATCAACACGGGGAAGGTCTCGTTCATACGTTTCGGCACAGTAACTTAGCTGGGCGGAGCGTGCAATATGGCCGGGGTCGTGGGGGATAAAACAATGGGAGGGTTGACGACCGATGGCAAAACGCCGGAAGTTTTTGGTACTGTCGTTTCGTTCACTACAACAATAAATAAACGGACTTGCTCATGATCAAACAGACGTTGTTTGTACCGCTCGCCGGATGCCTGCTCGCGATGGCCTGCGCCCAGGCGAACGCCGCACCCAATCCCTATTCGAATTTCGTGGTCTTCGGCGACAGCCTCAGCGATGCAGGGACCTTCACCGACAGCGGCGGCCCCGCTGGGTCGGGCAAACGCTTCACCAACCGCACGGGCCCGAACTATCAGGACGGCAGCGGCGAGTTCTATTCCCTCAATGCCACCCAATTGCTCGGTGGCCGTCTCGGCTTCAGCCCGGACCAGACCGCCGCCTCGTCTTCTACCGTACGCCCTGAACAAGGCTTGCCGGATGGCAACAACTGGGCGGTCGGCGGTTACCGCACCGACCAGATTCTCGACTCGATCACCAGTCAGTCTGCCACCGGCGAACGCACCCGCGCCGGTTATCTGCCGTCGAACGGTTTCCGCGCCGACCCGAATGCCCTGTATTACCTGACCGGGGGCGGCAACGACTTCCTTCAGGGTCGCGTCACCAGTCTCCCTCAGGCCAATGCCGCCGCCGATCGACTGGTCGACAGCGTACGCACGCTGCAAGGCGCCGGCGCCCGCTACATCATGGTCTGGCTGCTGCCGGACATCGGCCTGACCCCGGCCGTCAACGGCTCGCCACTGCAAGCCTTCACTTCGCAACTCAGCGCCCAGTTCAACACCGAACTGGTCAGCCAGTTGCAGAGCGTCAATGCCAACGTCATCCCGCTTAACGTCCCGGTATTGCTCAAAGAGGCATTCGCCAATCCGGCGCAATTCGGCCTGGCAACTGACCAGAATCTGGTCGGCACCTGCTTCAGCGGCAACAGCTGCACGGAGAACGCGCGGTACGGGATCAACAGCGCCACCCCGGATCCGACCAAGCTGATCTACAACGACTCCGTCCACCCGACCGAAGCCGGGCAGCGTTTGATTGCCGATTACGCCTACTCGCTGCTGGCCGCGCCATGGGAGGCGACCCTGTTGCCGCAAATGGCGCAAGGCACCTTGCGCTCGCATCAGGATGAGCTGCGCAACCAGTGGCTGGCGGATTGGGAAAACTGGCAGGCCGTTGGCCAATGGCGGGCGATTGTCGCCGGCGGTGGCCAGCATCAGGACTTCGACAGCCAGCGCAGCGGCGCCAGCGCCGACGGCAACGGTTACAACCTGAACATCGGCGGCAGCTACCGCCTCAACGACGCCTGGCGTGTGGGCGTGGCGGCCGGTTTCTACAATCAGAAACTCGAGGCCGGCGACAACGATTCGGACTACAAGCTGAACACCTACCTCGGCACCGCGTTCGCCCAGTACCAGCAGAACCGCTGGTGGGGTGACGCCGCCGTGACTGCCGGGCATCTGGATTACGACAGCCTCAAACGCAAATTCCAGCTGGGGGTCAACGAACGCGGCGAGAAAGGCGATACCGACGGCTATGTTCTGGCCTTCAGCGGACGCGTGGGTTACGACATTGCGCCAGAAGCGAGCAGCCCATGGCACCTGTCGCCATTCGTCAGCGCCGATTTCGCCAAGGTTGAAGTCGATGGCTATTCGGAAAACGGCGCCGACTCCACCGCACTGACGTTCGATGACCAGTCGCGCATCTCCCGGCGTCTCGGCCTCGGGATCCAGGGCAAGTACCAGATCACCTCGCAGACCCAGGTGTTCGGCGAACTGGCCCATGAGCGCGAGTACAACGACGACACCCAGAATGTGACGATGAACCTCAACAGCCTGCCGAACAACCGCTACACCCTGGCCGGCTATGCCCCTCAGACCAACCTGAACCGCCTGAACCTGGGCGTGAGCCACAACCTCACCAAGGATCTGGCATTGCGCGCCAGCTACGACATCCGCAAGGATGACGACTTCACCCAGCAAGGGATCAACGTCGGCGTAGCGCTCGACTTCTGATTCGCAGGCCATAAAAAACGCGGCGCCCTCACAGGCGCCGCGTTTTTTTATGGCTGAATGCCCCGTCACTCAGTCCGGGGTCTGCTCCGCCAGCGCAACGGCACGGAACATCGCGCGACGCTTGTTGATGGTTTCTTCCCACTCCAGCGCCGGCACCGAGTCGGCGACGATGCCGCCACCGGCCTGCACGTGCAGCTCGCCGTTCTTGATCACCGCGGTGCGGATCGCAATCGCGGTGTCCATGTTGCCGTTCCAGGCGAAGTAACCGACCGCGCCGCCATAGACGCCACGCTTGACCGGTTCCAGCTCGTCGATGATTTCCATCGCACGGATCTTCGGCGCGCCGGACAAGGTGCCCGCCGGCAGGATCGCCCGCAGTGCGTCCATCGCCGTCAGCCCGGCCTTCAACTGGCCGGTGACGTTGGACACGATGTGCATCACGTTGGAATAACGCTCGATGACCATCTTCTCGGTGAGCTTCACCGAACCGATTTCCGAAACGCGCCCGGTGTCGTTGCGACCGAGGTCGATCAGCATCAGGTGCTCGGCGATTTCCTTGTCGTCAGACAGCAGGTCTTCTTCCAGCGCCACGTCCGCCTCTTCAGTGGCCCCGCGAGGACGGGTGCCGGCAATCGGGCGCACGGTGATCAGATTGTCTTCGACCCGCACCAGCACTTCCGGCGAACTGCCGACGACGTGGAAATCGCCGAAGTTGAAGAAGTACATGTACGGCGTCGGGTTGAAGCAACGCAGTGCGCGGTACAGATCGATCGGCGCCGCCTTGAAGTCGATCGACATGCGCTGGGACGGCACGACCTGCATGCAGTCACCGGCGAGGATGTATTCCTTGATGGTGTCGACGGCTTTTTCGTAGTCGTCCTGGGTGAAACTGGAGCGGAACACCGGCTCGGCCGCCTGCTGCTTGCTGAAATCCAGGCCACGGCGCGGGGTGATCGGCTGACGCAGTTTTTCCAGCAGTTGCTGCAATTGCGCCTGGCCCTGCTCGTAGGCATCGGCCTGCGCCGGGTCGGCCAGCACGATCGCGTGCATCTTGCCGGCGAGGTTGTCGAACACCACCACCGCATCGGAGACCATCAGCAAAATGTCCGGCACGCCCAGCGGATCCGGGTTCGGGCATTTGCCGAGGCGCTTCTCTACATAACGCACGCAGTCGTAACCGAAGTAACCCACCAGACCGCCGTTGAAGCGCGGCAGACCGGCAATGGTCGGCACGTTGTAGCGGGCCTTGAAGGTTTCGACGAAGGCCAGCGGGTCTTCAACGTCATGGCTTTCGGTCTCGACGCCATCGACGGTGATGCTGACGTGATGGTCGTGAACTCGCAGTACGGTGCGGCACGGCAGACCGATGATCGAGTAACGGCCCCATTTCTCGCCGCCCTGCACCGATTCGAGCAGGTAGGAGTTGGGCTGGTCGGCCAGTTTCAGGTAGATCGACAGCGGGGTGTCGAAGTCGGCCAGGGTTTCGCAGGCCAGCGGGATGCGGTTGTAGCCGTCAGCGGCCAGACGCAGGAATTCTTCGCGGATCATAGGGTGCCTCGTGGTGTGAGGGGCAAATCAGTCAGGTGTGCAAACGCGCCGGCAGGCCGGCCAGGAACAAGTCAGGCGCGCCAACGCCAGCGGGCCAGGGCCTTGATGACTTTCATCCAGAGTTTGCGGGTGACCACCACGATGGCGTTTCCAGAAGGGGATTGAGAAGCGTCGGGCAACGTTATCTCAGCGGCCGTATCCAGGCAACCGGGAATTAGCTTGCGCAGATCGTCGATCACCAGCGCCGGGAATTCCTCGGCAATCGGCCGGCCATGGTTGTAGCCATAACTCAGCCCGACACATTTGACCCCCGCCGCTTTCGCCGCCAGCACGTCGCTGCGCGAATCACCGACGAACAGCGATTGCGAGGCCGGAATGCCGGACATCTTCATGACGAAGAACAGCGCCGCCGGATCAGGTTTCTTCTGCGGCAGGGTGTCGCCGCCGATGATCCACTTGAAGTAGCGGCCGATCTTCATCTGATCCAGCAGCGGCGCGACGAAGCGCTCCGGCTTGTTGGTGATCAGCGCCATGGCCACGCCCTGCTTGTGCAGCCATTTGAGGGTATCGCGCACGCCGGGATAGACCACGGTCAGCTCATGGCTGGCGCCGTAGGCTTGCATGAAAACCTCCAACGCATGCTCGGCTTCGACGTCATCCACCGCGGAATGATCGATGCCACCGGCCAACGCGCGGCGCACCAGCACCGGCGCGCCGTTGCCGACCCACTCGCGCACCGACTCGATACCGGCAGGCTTGCGCCCGAGGGAGAGCAGCATGTTATCCACAGCCGCCGCCAGGTCGGGTACCGAGTCGATCAGCGTGCCATCCAGATCGAACATCACCAACCGCGGCAGTTGCCCCGGGAACAGCTGCTCAAAACCGCTCATGGGCGAGCCAGCGCCAGTTCGGAACGCATCTTGTCGATGACTTCCTGATAGTTCGGCGCATTGAAGATCGCCGAGCCGGCCACGAAGGTGTCGGCGCCGGCGGCAGCGATTTCACGGATGTTGTTGACGTTGACGCCGCCGTCGATTTCCAGGCGGATGTCACGGCCCGAGGCATCGATGATCGCGCGCGCTTCGCGCAGCTTGTCGAGGGTGCCGGGGATGAACTTCTGCCCGCCGAAGCCCGGGTTGACGCTCATCAGCAAGACCATGTCGACCTTGTCGATCACGTACTTGAGCACGTCCAGCGGGGTCGCCGGGTTGAACACCAGGCCGGATTTACAGCCGCCTTCACGGATCAGTTGCAGGGAACGATCGACGTGCAGCGTGGCTTCCGGGTGGAAGGTGATGTAGGTGGCACCGGCCTCGATGAAGTCGCCGACAATGCGATCCACCGGGCTGACCATCAGGTGCGCGTCGATCGGCGCAGTCACGCCGTACTTGCGCAATGCGGCGCAGACCATCGGGCCGATGGTCAGGTTCGGTACGTAGTGGTTGTCCATGACATCGAAGTGGACGAAGTCGGCACCGGCGGCCAGAACGTTGTCCACTTCCTCGCCCAGGCGGGCGAAGTCGGCGGAGAGAATCGACGGAGCAATAACGAAGGGCTGCATGACGCACCTTTTCTGAGCTAAATCACGATGGCGCGCATTGTATACCTCAAGTTTCCGCGCGCGCACCGTGACCGCGATGATTGGGTTGTGCCATGACCGGCGGCCGGCATTTTCTCAGTAGGCCGCCCGGTAGATCTTCTCGATGTCGGCGGCGCTGAGCTTGCGCGGGTTGTTGCGCATCAGGCGCTCGATTCCCGCGGCCTCTACGGCCATGGCCGGGATCGCCTCTTCGGGCACGCCGAAACTGCGCAGGCCCAGCGGAATTTCCACCGCCGCGCACAGTTCGGTCATCGCTGCGACCGCGCTATCGGCGGCTTCATTGAGACTCAGATGAGCGGTCTTCACCCCCATGGCTTCGGCGATATCCTGCATCCGTTCGACGCAGGCCATCTTGTTCCAGGTCATGACATACGGCAGCAGCAACGCATTGCTGACGCCGTGTGCAATGTTGAAACGCCCGCCCAGTGGATACGCCAGCGCATGCACTGCGCCGACCCCGGCATTGCCGAATGCCATGCCGGCCATCAGGCTGGCGGTGGCCATGTCTTCCCGGGCCTGCAGGTTGGAGGGGTTGGCGTAGGCCTTGGGCAATGAGCGGGCGATCAACTTGATTGCGCCGATGGCCAGCGAATCGGTGATCGGCGAGGCATTCAGCGACAAGTAGGACTCGATGGCATGCACCAGCGCATCGACGCCACTGGCGGCGGTGACACTGCGCGGGCAGGTCAGGGTCATTTGCGGGCTGACCAGCGCCACGTCCGGCAACAGGTAATCGCTGACGATGCCTTTCTTCAGTTGGGCGACCTTGTCCGAGAGGATGGCGACATTGGTCACTTCGGAACCGGTGCCGGCCGTGGTCGGGATGGCGATCAGCGGCGGGCCTTTGCGCGGCACCTGATCGACGCCGAACAGATCTTCCAGAGCGCCGTGATAACCGGCATAGGCGGCAACACTCTTGGCGATGTCGATGGCACTGCCGCCACCGAGACCGATCAGCCCGTCATGCCCGCCCTCTCGGTAAACGCGCATGCAGTCCTCGACAATGGCGATTTCCGGATCCGGCAGCACGCGGTCGAAGATTTCGTACTCGCGCTCGCCGATCTGCGCCAGCGCCAACTCCACCGTGCCGGACTTGAGCAGCGCGGCATCGGTGACAATCAGCGGGTTGTCGATATCCAGCCGCGTGAGCTCGGCCGCCAGTTGCTCGATGGCCCCGGCGCCGGTGATCAGTTTGTGAGCGATCTTGAACGAGGAAAGACTCATCGTGCGCAGCCTCTTATAGATGTGGGAGCTGAGCACAAGCGTAGCTGGGGAATTCGGGTTGTCTGGTATTCAGGGTGTGAATGGTGGAGGCAAGATCAAGAGCGCCCTCACCCTAGCCCTCTCCCGGGGGGAGAGGGGACTGACCGTGGTGACTGGGAGAGGTACGCCGACTTGCGATACCGCGTCGAACACAGATTCTGAACAGCACGAATATCTGCGCCCTTCCCCCTCGCCCCCTTGGGGGAGAGGGTTGGGGTGAGGGGGTAAGCCTTTGATCTGGCCCTTAAACCTGCGCTGTACGCAGTTTTTCGCTGCGGCCGCGTAGCCACTCCAGCGTCAGCAACAGGATCACGGAAAACGCGATCAAAAGTGTCGCCGCCGCCGCAATCGTCGGACTCAGGTTCTCGCGAATCCCGCTGAACATCTGCCGAGGCAACGTCGCCTGCTCGGGACCTGCAAGAAACAACGTCACCACCACTTCATCAAACGAGGTCGCAAAAGCAAACAGCGCACCGGAAATCACCCCCGGCGCAATCAGCGGCAAGGTCACCCGACGGAACGTGGTCAGCGGCGAGGCGCCAAGACTCGCCGCCGCCCGCACCAGGTTGTGGTTGAACCCTTGCAACGTCGCCGACACCGTGATGATCACGAACGGCACACCCAGTACCGCGTGCACCACGATCAGCGAGAAGAAACTGTTGCCCAGGCCCAGCGGCGCGAAGAACAGGTAACTGGCCACACCGATAATTACCACCGGCACCACCATCGGTGAAATCACCAGCGCCATCACCAGCGGCTTGCCGGGGAAGTCGCCACGGGTCAGGCCGATGGCCGCCAGCGTGCCGAACACCATCGCCAGCACGGTCGCGGCCGGGGCGACGATGATGCTGTTCTTCAGCGAGCGCATCCATTCCGCCGAGGCGAAGAAGTCCTGATACCAGTGCAGCGAAAAGCCCTGCAGCGGATACACCAGAAAACTGCCCGAGTTGAACGACAGCGGCACGATCACCAGCACCGGCAGAATCAGGAACAACAGGATCAAGCCGCAGAGGATCCGCAAGCTGTAGAACCACACCCGCTCGACGGGCGACATATAAGGACTCAGCATTTCAAATTCCCCTTAGCTCAGGCGCAGGCGACTGGCGCCCACCAGCCAGCTGTAGATCAGATAAAGCACCACGGTCGCCAGCAGCAACAGCCCGCCGAGTGCAGTGGCCATGCCCCAGTTGATGCTGGTGTTGGTATAGAACGCGACGAAGTAGCTGACCATCTGATCGTTCGGGCTGCCCAGCAGCGCCGGGGTGATGTAGTAGCCGATGGCGAGGATGAACACCAACAGGCAACCGGCGCCGACACCGGCATAGGTCTGCGGGAAGTACACCCGCCAGAAACTGGCGAACGGATGGCAGCCGAGGGAAATCGCGGCCCGCATGTAGGTCGGCGAGATGCCTTTCATCACGCTGTAGATCGGCAGGATCATGAACGGCAGCAGGATGTGCACCATCGAGATGTAGACCCCGGTGCGGTTGAACACCAGCTCCAGCGGTTTATCGATGATGCCCATCGCCATCAACGCGCTGTTGATCAACCCGCCGGATTGCAGCAACACGATCCACGCGGCGACCCGCACCAGAATCGACGTCCAGAACGGCAGCAGCACCAGAATCATCAACAGGTTGCTCTGACGCGACGGCAGGTTGGCCAGCAGGTAGGCCAGCGGATACGCCAGCACCAGACAGATCACGGTGATGATCAGGCCCATCCAGAAGGTCCGGGCGAAAATGTCGAGGTAGATCGCCTGATCCGGGGTGGCCGGGGCAATTTCGCCGAGGTCGTCGATGCGGTGATCCACCGCCGCCAACAGATAGAACGGGGTGATGCTGCTGGTGTTGCGCTTCACCGCTTGCCAGTAGGCCGGATCGCCCCAACGCTCGTCGAGGCCTTCCAGCGCTTCTTTATAAGAGGCCGGTTCGCTGGCGAATGGCAGCGAGCGGGCGGTTTTGGTCAGCAGGCTGCGATAGCCGGCCAACTCCATGTTCAGACGCTTGGACAGATCGCCCAGGGTCTGGTTTTTGCGCGCTTCGGCGAGGTCTTCGCTGGCGGCTTTATAAACCGGTTCTGCGGGCAGGCCGCGGCCGTCCCACGCGGCAATCGCGGTCACGGTGCGCGGCATGCCGCCGACCACTTCCGGGTTGCCGACGCTTTTATAGAGCAGCGCCACGATCGGCACCAGGAACACCAGCAACAGAAACAGCACCAGCGGCGCGATCAGCGCCTGGGCCTTCCAGCGGTTGACCCGCTCGGCGTGCTTGAGCCGCTGCTTCAAGGTGGGGCTGTTGCCCTCGTTCAGGGGAACGGCGATGGCCATGACGTACTCCGCAAATCTTTTAAATGACGGCGTCACCCTGAGGATGACGCCGCGTATGCATCAGCCTTACTTCGCAGCCCAGGAATTGAAGCGCTGCTCCAGTTGCTCGCCGTTGTCAGCCCAGAAGCTGACGTCGATCTGCACCTGGTTGGCGATGTTTTCCGGGGTGGTCGGCATGTCTTTCAGGATTGCCTTGTCCAGCAACGGCACTGCCTGAGAGTTGGCCGGGCCGTAGGCGATGTTTTCCGAGTAGGTCTTTTGCTGTTGCGGCTGCACCGAGAACGCGATGAATTTCTTCGCCGCTTCGGCACGCTTGGCGTCCAGACCTTTCGGGATGGCCCACGCATCGAAGTCGTAGATACCGCCGTTCCACACCACTTTCAGGTTGGATTCTTTCTGCACGGCGGCGATACGACCGTTGTAGGCGGAGCTCATGACCACGTCACCGGAGGCGAGGTATTGCGGCGGCTGGGCGCCGGCTTCCCACCACTGGATGTTCGGTTTCAGCTCATCCAGTTTCTTGAATGCGCGATCCTGACCGCCCTTGCTGGCCAGTTCCTTGTAGACGTCTTTCGGCGCAACGCCGTCGGCCATCAGTGCGAATTCGAGGGTGTACTTGGCGCCTTTGCGCAGGCCGCGCTTGCCCGGGAATTTCTTGGTGTCCCAGAAATCCGCCCAACTGGTCGGTGCGGTTTTCAGCTTGTCGGCGTTGTAGGCCAGCACGGTCGACCACACGAAGAAGCCCACGCCGCATGGCTGGATCGCGCCTTTGACGTAGTCTTCGGACTTGCCGAACAGCGCAGGATCCAGTTGCTCAAACATGTCTTCGTCGCAGCCACGGGACAGTTCCGGCGATTCAACCTCTACCAGATCCCAGGACACGCTCTTGGTGTCGACCATGGCTTTGACCTTGGCCATCTCACCGTTGTACTCGCCGGCGACGATCTTGCCGTTGCCCGCCGCTTCCCACGGTGCGTAGAAGGCTTTGACTTGCGCCGCCTTGTTCGCCCCGCCAAACGACACCACGGTCAGATCCGGCCCAGCGGCCATTGCGCTTGCCGCACCCATCAGGCCCAGGGTCAGGGCTGTGAACTTCAGGGATCTCAACATTTATTGTTCTCTCCACGTGCAGGGTTGGTGTTGGTATTGCCGGGGCGATCAATGCGCCTCTAGAAGAGGATCGAGCGCGCGAACGTGCTCGACCTGCCAGCCAAGCGGAACCACGTCGCCGACCGCGAGCGCAGGATCGAGCTCGGCAATCGGTTGTTTCACGAAGAAGTCGGTCTTGCCGCAGACTTCCAGGCGCACCCGGACGTGGTCGCCCAGATAGATGAATTCGGCCACCCGCCCGGAGAAGCGGTTGACGCATTGGTCGCTCGAACCGTTGAGGCTGACGCGCTCCGGACGGATCGACAGGGTGACGGGTTCGCCGGTCTGGCCGATGTTGACCGCCAGCGCCTCGACCTTTTCCCCGCGCCCCAGCTCGACCACACAGCGCTCGCCGTTCTGGCTGAGCAGGCGACCGTTGAGGCGGTTGTTCTCGCCGATGAAGTTGGCGACGAAGGTGTTTTTCGGTTCTTCGTAAAGGGTGCGCGGCGGAGCGATCTGCTGGATTTCACCTTGGTGGAACACCGCAACGCGGTCGGACATGGTCAGGGCTTCGCCCTGGTCGTGGGTCACGTAGACAACGGTCACGCCGAGGCGCTGGTGCAAGTGTTTGATTTCCATCTGCATGTGTTCGCGCAGCTGTTTGTCGAGGGCACCGAGGGGTTCATCCATCAGCACCAGCTGTGGCTCGAACACCAGCGCGCGGGCCAATGCCACACGCTGTTGCTGGCCGCCGGACAATTGCGCCGGATAACGCGATGCGAACGCGTCGAGCTGGACCATGCTCAGGACTTTCTTGACCTTGTCGCTGACGTCGCTCTTGTTCAGGCCACGCACGGTGAGCGGAAACGCGAGGTTTTCGGCGACGGTCATGTGCGGGAACAGCGCGTAGTTCTGGAACACCATGCCGATGTCGCGCTTGTGCGGCGGCACGTTGTTGATCGCCCGCCCGGCCAGAAGGATTTCACCGGCGGTCGGTGTTTCGAAACCGGCGAGCATCATCAGGCTGGTGGTCTTGCCCGAGCCGGACGGCCCGAGCAAGGTGAGGAATTCGCCCTTGCGAATGTCCAGGTTGAGGTCTTTGACGATCAGGTTCTCGCCGTCGTAGCTCTTCTGCACTCCACGAAAGCTGACCAGCACATCGCTGGCCCCTGCGTTTGATTCGACCTGGCTCATACCCACACCTTTGTTATTGATGACTGCTGTGGGATTAAGCCTAGTGGCTGCTCGCAGTCACGCAAATCGGGGCGCAGGAGAGAATCGCCTCAGCCGGATGGAAGGTCGGGGGTAGGGATTGCCCTACAAGGATGGCGCGTTTTGGCAAACCCGACGCATGGGTCGGGGCTCAAGCCGTCAGAACCGGCAAAAACGCCTGTCGCTATTGGATATATCGCTCAGAGGAGCTTGTGTTCCATAGCGTACTTCACCAGCTCGGCGAGCGAGGTGATGTTGAGTTTCTGCATCAGTCGCGCCTTGTGGGTGCTGATGGTCTTGCTGCTCAGGGCCAGTTGCTGGGCGATGTCGTTGACATTGGCGCCTTGCGCCAGGCGTTCGAACACCGAGAACTCACGCTCCGACAGCAACGAGTGCAACGGCCGCGTATCGGTCAGGCCGACTTCGAAGACCATGCGGTCCGCCAGCTCCGGATCGATGTAGCGCCCGCCCGCCGCGACCTTGCGAATCGCCGTCAGCAGTAGCGCCGGATCGCTGTCCTTGGTCGCATACCCGGCGGCACCGACCTTCAGCGCCCGGGCGGCCATCTGCGCTTCGTCGTGCATCGACAGCACCAGAATCGCCGGCGGATGGTTCAGCGCGCGGATCCTTGGAATCGCTTCGAGCCCGTTGACGCCGGGCATCGAGATATCCAGCAGCACCACTTCGCAGGGCACGTTGCGCAGGGTTTCAAGCAACTGCTCGCCATTGCTCGCCTCCCCCACCACTTGCAGATCCTTGGCCAGGCCGATCAATTGCTTGATGCCTTCGCGAACGATGGTGTGGTCTTCGGCTACCAATACACGGATCACTTACTTCTCCTCATCCAGTGGCACCCGCACGCTCAGCGTGGTGCCCTCGCCCGGCTCGCTGTCGAGTGACAGCTGCCCGCCCATGATCAACACCCGCTCGCGCATGCCCACCAGTCCAAAGGATGTCGGCCTGCCGGCAGCGGCGACAAATCCTACGCCATCATCGCTGACCGTCAGACACAATTCATCGCCTTCCTGCGCCAGCGTCAGTTCCACAGTATGCGCCTGGGCATGACGCATGACGTTGGTCAGCGCTTCCTGAAGAATGCGGAACAGGCCGATGGCCTTGGCGTCGCTGAGCGGCGCAAGGTTGTCCGGCACCTGCACCAGACACGGAATTTGCGTGCGCGCCTCGAACCGCCGCGCCTGCCACTCGATGGCCGAGGCGATCCCGGCATCGAGGATCGGCGGGCGCAATGCCGTCGCCACATCGCGCACCAACTGGAACAACTGGGCGATCAGGCGTTTCATGCTGTTCAGCCGTTCGTTCAGACCCGGGTCGAGTTGCGCGTAGGCCAGTTCGCACATCGACGTTTCCAGTTTCAGCACCGTCAGCATCTGCCCCAGCTCATCGTGGACCTCGCGGGCAATGCGCGCCTTTTCCTCTTCGCGCACGCTTTCCAGGTGCGCCGACAGTTCGCGCAGTTGTTCGCGGGACGCCGCCAGCTCCAGTTCGATGCGTTTGCTTTCGGTGATGTCCCAGACAATGCCGTCCCAGACGTAAGAACCGCCTTCCAGCTGACGGGTGATGGCCTTGATCTCGGCCCAGCGCTGCTCGCCCTGGCGCGTGAGGATCCGGCCCTGCCACGACCAGTCGCTGTCGGTGTCCAGCGCCTGATCCTGGGTCTGGTGATAAGCGGCCCGGTCATCCGGATGCACCAGACTGCGCAGGCCCATGTCGCGATGGGCGATGGCGGCCGGCGCGTAGCCGACCAGACTTTCGCTGCCCTCGCTGATGTAGGCGAAGTCGATCTGCCCGGTGACCGGTGCGCGCTCAAGACGAAACACCAGCCCCGGCACATTGGCCGCAATGCCTTGCAGCCGCGCCTCGCTTTCCTGCAACGCAGCCAGGGCACGACGGCGTTCGGTGACATCGGTGAGGTAAACCACCAGGTACTCGCCATCGCGAAAACGCAGGAAGCTCAGCGACACGTCCGCCGGCAGCACACTGCCATCGGCGCGCACACAGTTGGTTTCAAAACTCAGCGGCCCCTCTTCGCTGGCCCGGGCGCGTTTCCACAGGTTGAGCCAGCGATCCATATGCAGGCCCGGTTCGAAGTCGATCAGCGGCCGGTCGATGATGGCGCCCTGTGGATAACCGAGCATGTTTTCTGCCGCGCGATTGGCGTAGCGCACATGGCTGTCCCAGTTGACCCAGAGAATGCCGACGGTGCTTTGATCGATGGAAAACTGAGTCAGACGCAGGGCTTCTTCGCTGGCGGCGCGCAGAGCGATGTCTTCACGCGCGTCGAACAAACGTTGTTCAAGACTGCGTTGCTGGCGGCGTTGCCAGAACACGATGGCCACGCAGCTGAGCAGCAACACCGCAAACAACAGACTCAGGTTCTGCCAGAAGCCCGGCGATTCGGAGAGCCGTGGGTACTTGGGTTGCAGCCATTGCGCATGCAGGCGTTCCAGATCCCTGGCCGGGATTGCGCGCAGGGCGCTTTCAACGATGCCAGCAAGCTCCGGCCAGTCGCGGCGGGTGCCGATGCGCAGCAGTTGCGGCAAACCGATGTCACCGACCACCACCAGCCCGGCGAACTCCGGTTCTGCCGACAGCCGACCGAGCTGCGCCTCATCGACCACCGCGTAGGACGCCTGCTGACTCAGCAACAGTTGCAGCGCCTGACGCTCCATCGGTACGCCTTGCAGATTCAGGTGGGGATAGTTGCCGCGCAGGTAATCGGCGGTGACGCCGGGCATGCGCACGGCGACGCGGGTCTGGCTGTCGAGCTTTTCCAGCTCCACGGTCGCGCTGCTTTTCTGGTCGCTGACCACCAGTTGCGGCACGCGCATGTAGGGGTCGGAGAACTGCCACAGACGCAGGCCGCTCGGGGTCTGGGTCAGGCCCGGGGCGATATCGATTTCGCCGTCCCGGGCAGCGGCCTCGAGTTGTGCCAGATCCTGAAAATTGCGCCAGCTCAGCTCGACATTCAGCGCCTTGGCCAATGCCTTCATCACTTCGACGTTGGCCCCTGACAGCCGCTGCAAGCGCCGATCGTATTGCGCGTACGGCGCCTGCAACACCAGGCCCACGCGCAATTCATTGTGCTGTGCGAGCCATTGTTGTTCGCTCGCCGACAACCGCGCGAGGTGGCTCGGGGGCGCAGGCGCCGCCCAGCCCATCAAGGGAAACGCCAGACAGCCGATAACCCACAGGCAGCAAAAACGCATCATTGAAGTCTCATACACTGACAAATTCTGACCAACCCATTAGGCTGCCGGGATAACTTCTGGCCTGGAATAACCGATGCCCCCTGTCTATCGCCTGGCAATGCCAGCATTGTGCCTGTCGCTGATCCTGCCTTGTGCGTTTTCCGTCGAAGCCGCGGATCCGGCACCCGCCCCGGCCGCAGAAAAAGCCGCCGAAGAAAAACCGGTCGAACGCCAGCCACTGCTTGAGCGTAGTCAGGAAGAAGCCGCGGCACTCGAACGCAAGGTTCCGGCCCAGGAACAACAACAACTGCAAGCGGGCAGCGACACCTTCCTCGCCCTGTGGAAACCGGCCAACACCGCCGAACCCAAAGGCGCGGTGATCCTCATTCCCGGTGCCGGCGAAACCGCCGACTGGCCCCAGGCGATCGGCCCGTTGCGCCGCAAGTTGCCGGACGTCGAGTGGAGCAGCCTGAGTATCACCCTGCCCGATCTGCAAAGCGATGCCATCGCACCGCGCGTGGTCGAAGCACCCGCCGCGCCGAAAACCGTCGACCCGGGCAGCAAGGATTCGACCACCGCCGAGCCGATCGAACAAGCCGCCGGTGGCGAAGCCGATGTGGCCGACAAGGTCGTGGCTGAGTCCACCGAGGAACAGTCCAAGGCCGACGCCGAGCGAATCTTCGCCCGCATCGACGCGGCACTGGCCTACGCCGAACAACAGAGTGCGCGCAGTATCATCGTGCTCGGTCATGGCACCGGCGCTTACTGGGCGGCCCGCTACATGAGCGAGCGCCAAAGCTCGCAGGTCGAGAAGCTGGTGCTGGTAGCCGCGCAGACCCCGGCCAAGGCCAAGCCGGAACTGGTGGAACTGACGCCGACCCTGAAGCTGCCGACAGCCGACATTTTCTATATGGACAAGGCGCTGGACCGCAACGCGGCGCTGGAGCGCATGCAGGCGAGCAAGCGGCTGAAGACGTCCGCGTTCAGTCAGGTCGCACTCAAGGCCCTGCCGGACAACAAGGCCGAGCAGGAGCAATTGTTCCGCCGGGTGCGTGGCTGGTTGAATCCGCAAAGCCCGGACTGAAGAGCCCGGACTGAAAACGCAGACAAAAAAATCGCAGCCCAACGCTGCGATTTTTTTATGCCTAGCGAAAATCCCGCCGTTCACGAATCAAGGTGTAGGCATTGTGCAATTCGCGGGTCCTCTCGGTGGCCTCGCGCACCTGCGCCGGCGTGGCACCCGTCCCGGCCACCTTGTCGGGGTGATGCCGGCTGAGCAGGCGTCGATAGGCGCGTTTGATCTGCGCCGGTTCACTGGTGGCCGATACGCCGAGCAGGCGCATCGCCTCCTGATAGCTCACCGCCGCGCTGACGATCGGGCGCTTGTGCGGCTCGTAGTCCGCCGCCAGCGCCTGAATCTGGTGCGTCGTCCAGCCCAGCCACTTGCCCCACTGCGCCAGCAATTCACGCTCGCTGACGCCGGCCCGGCCATCGGCCCAGACCATTCGCCAACAGGCCCGCAACACGCCCTCAGCCGCATGGGGTTGAGCGCTTAACCGACGCAGATAACCGCGCAGATTGTCGTTGCCGGACTTGCCGCGATTGAACGCGGCAATCGCCCGGCGCTGTGCCGGCTCGCTCATTTCCAGCGAGCGCATCTCGTGACGCGCCTGCTGGATGTGACCGTCCGTGACCCGCCCGTCGCTCTTGGCCAGACGCCCGAGCAACACGAACAACAATTCATCGTTGCGCAGCATCGGCCGTCCGCCGAGTTTCTCCCGCAAATGCCCCCAGCTCTGCAAATGCAGGCGCCGATCCAGCGCCTGCCCCAACAAAGCCCCAAGCATGGCCCCCGGAATGCTGGCGATAGCAAAACCCGCTCCGGCTCCAATCAGAGTCCCTGGCCACAACATATCAGCGACTCGCTTCTATCAAGGCTTCGGCTTCGGCCAGACGCTCGTGCGTGCCGACATCGACCCAGTGCCCCTTCAACCGCTCGCCGGTCACCTGCCCGTCCGCCATGGCTTTGCGCAGCAGCGGCGCCAGTTTGAAGGCACCGTCGCTGCAGCCGTCGAACAACTGCGGATGCAGGACGGCGATGCCGCTGTAGGTCAGGGTCGCCGCGTCGGCCTGGCCATCACGCACCTGGCCGTCGGTCAGAGTGAAATCGCCTGTCGGGTGATGGGCCGGATTGTCCGCCAGCACCAGATGCGCCAGGCCGGTGATCGGCTGATGCAGCACGCTGAAGTCGTAATCGGTCCAGATGTCACCGTTGACCACCAGGAACGCGTCGTCACCCAACAGCGGCAAGGCGCGGAAAATTCCGCCGCCGGTTTCCAGTGGCTCGCCCTCCGGCGAGTACTGGATCGACACACCGAATTGCGAACCATCACCCAGATGATCTTCGATCTGCTGTCCGAGCCAGGCGTGATTGATCACGATCTCATTGAAGCCGGCCGCGGCCAGGGCACGCAGGTGATATTCAATCAGCGGCACGCCGCCGGCTCGCACCAGCGGTTTGGGGGTGGTCAGGGTCAGCGGGCGCATGCGCTCGCCTTTGCCCGCCGCCAGAATCATTGCCTTCATGCCGTCACTCCACCACGCAGGCTGACCAGCAGTGCCTGCAGATCCGCCAACTCGGGACGGCGAGCGATGACCGCTTCTATATAAGAGAAGAACCGCGGCACATCGCCGAGGTAACGCGGCTTGCCGTCGCGATGGCAGATGCGGGCGAAGATGCCGATGACTTTCAGGTGGCGCTGCACGCCCATCAGGTCGCTGGCACGCAGGAACTCTTCGAAGTCCGGCTGCACCGGGATGTTCAGCGCCGACGCCTGCTGCCAGTAGCTTTCCAGCCAGCCGCGCACACGCTCTTCAGGCCAGCTGAGGAAGGCGTCCTTGAACAGGCAGGTCACGTCGTAGGTCACCGGGCCGTACACGGCGTCCTGGAAATCCAGCACGCCGGGATTCGGCTCGCTGAGCATCAGGTTGCGCGGCATGTAGTCGCGGTGCACCAGCACTTTCGGCTGAGCCAGGGCGCTGTCGATCAGCAGCTCGCTGACCTTTTGCCACTGCTGCTGTTGGGTTGCATCGAACTCGACGCCCAGCTCGCGTTTTACGTACCACTCGGGGAACAGCTCCAGCTCGCGGCGCAACAACGCGACGTCATAGCTCGGCAGCGGCGCCACCATCGGCAGCTGCTGAAAAGCCAGCAGCGCTTGCAGGGCATCGCTGAATAACGCGTCGGCATTTTCGCTGTCGATCACGTCCAGATAGGTCTTGTTGCCCAGGTCATTGAGCAAAAGAAACCCGCGTTCGAGGTCCTCGGCATAAATTTTCGGCACGTTGATGCCGGATTTCGCCAGCAAAAAGGCGATATCCACGAACGGTTTGCAGTTTTCCTGAGGCGGCGGCGCGTCCATCACGACGAAGCTGCGACCCGCGCCTTCCCAGCGGAAATACCGGCGGAAACTCGCGTCGCTGCTGGCCGCGGTCAACGTGGCCGGGGGTACGGCTCCCCAGCCCTGATCTGCAAAAAGGGTTGCCAACTGTTCATCGAGCCAAACTTTCAGGTGTTGCAAGCGTACATCTTGATCAGGCATTGCAAGGGTCTCCGACGGCGCTAGCCGTCAAGCGGGTCATGCTTTATTATCCAGCATCTTTTTCAGACCATCGAGAGGCGTGCGGCCCACACCGCGGGCAGATGGCACGCAGGAAGCCCGGACTAATAAGATGGCATTGAAATCCCCCGCGTTTCGTAAAAAATTTCCGTTGTTGGTAACCGGCAGTCTGCTGGCTATGCAACCTCTGGCCAGTTCATTCGTTGTTGCCGCCGAGCAGTATGACTGCGCCGTCTCGGCAACGGGTGGCTGGGCCTGCTCGCCGAAGACGCCGGCCGCTGCCTTGCCGCCGCGTCCCGTGCATGACGGCAGTGCCGTCAGCGCCGCTGGCGAAGCCCCGGCCGAGAGCGGCTCCACTGCGGAGTCCGGGCCCAAGCCGGTACTGGTTACCGAGTCCAAGGGCCGTGGCCTGAAATCCCGTAGCGAAGACTACAGTCACCTCGACTGGGTTCCGCGCGAGAAGCTCACCGCCGCCCAACTGGCCGAGACCGGTCCTTACTGCTCTGGTTCCTATATCGAACCGATTCGTCCTGGCATGAATGACAAGACGAATAAAAGTGACGCCCCGACCTTCATCGGCGCCAAGGCGTCGCGTTATCAGCAGGATTCGCAGGTTGCGAGCCTGGCCGGTGACGTGGTCATGCGCCAGGGCAGCATGCAGGTCGAAGCCGACGAGGCCAACCTGTATCAGGCCGAGAGCCGTGGCGAACTGGCCGGCAACGTGCGCATTCGCGACAACGGCGCGCTGATCGTCGGCGACCACGCCGATGTGCAGCTCGACACCGGTGAAGCCAAGGTCGACAACGCCGAATACGTGATGCACAAGTCGCGCATCCGCGGTAACGCGCTGTACGCCAAGCGTGCCGAAAACGCGATCATCCGCCTGAAGGACGGCACGTACACCACGTGCGAACCGAACAGCAACGCCTGGCAGCTCAAGGGCAACAACATCACCCTGAACCCTGCCACCGGTTTCGGTACTGCGACCAACGTGACACTGCGGGTCAAGGACATTCCTGTCCTGTACACGCCGTACATCTACTTCCCGATCGACGATCGTCGTCAGTCGGGTTTCCTGCCGCCGACCATCGGCTCCGGCAGCGACACCGGCTTCATGCTGGTCACCCCGTACTACTTCAACCTGGCACCGAACTACGATGCCACGTTGTATCCGCGCTACATGAGCAAGCGCGGCATGCTGATGGAAGGCGAGTTCCGTTACCTGACCAAGTCGAGCGAAGGTCAGTTCGGTGCGGCGTACCTCAACGACGAGGACGACGAGCGCAAGGGCCAGACCGACTACGAAAAAACCCGCTACATGTACAACTGGCAACACAAGGGTGGTCTCGACTCCCGTGTGTTCACCCAGGTGGACTACACCAAGATCAGCGATCCTTATTACTTCCAGGATCTGCAGACCGACCAGATCGGCGTGAAAAGTGCCGACTACGTGAACCAGCAGGGTTCGGTCACCTATCGTGGCGACAGCTACACCGCCCGTTTGAACGCCCAGGCGTACCAGCTGGCAACCGTGTCGAACATCACGCCGTATGACCGCCTGCCGCAGATCACCTTCAATGGTCAGCTGCCGTATCACCCGGAAGGTCTGAACTTCGATTACGAGACCGAAATCGTTCGTTTCGATCGCGATCTGAAAAACGGCAACTTCACCAACGAAGACGGCACTGTCGAGCCGCGTCTCGACAACAACGTGTTCGGCCTCGCACGCGCCAATGGCGACCGTTTGAATCTGAAACCAGGCGTCAGCCTGCCAATGAACTGGACCTATGGTTTCCTCAAGCCATCGCTGAAGTACCAGTACACCCAGTATCAACTGGATCTGGACGGTACTGGCAAATCGCAAATTGCCGGTCAGACCGCAGAGCAGAACAAACTCAACGGTACGTTCGACAGCAACCAGAATCGCGGCGTACCTATCGCCAGCGTTGACGGTGGCCTGTACTTCGACCGCAATACGTCCTTCTTTGGCAAGAACTACCGCCAGACGCTTGAACCGCGCATGTTCTACCTCTATGTGCCGAAGGTGGACCAGGAAGACATTCCGGTATTTGACACCAGCGAATACACCTTCAACTACGCGTCGCTGTTCCGTGACAACCGCTTCTCCGGCTCCGACCGTGTCGGCGACGAGAACAAACTGTCGCTGGGCGTGACCAGTCGCTGGATCGAAGACGACGGCTTCGAGCGTCAACGCATCAGCGTCGGCCAGGCCCTGTACTTCAAGGACCGCGAAGTTCAACTGCCAGGCATCGCGTTCAACGATCGCGACGACGCCAAGGCCAACGTTTCGCCTTACGCGTTGGAATACGAATACCGCTGGAACCGCGACTGGCGGACCACTGCCGATTACAACTGGGACCCGGACAGCCGCAGCCCGCGTTCCGGCAGCGCGATGTTCCACTACCAGCCTGAAGACAACCCGAACAAGGTGGTCAACGTCGGCTATCGCTATCGCAACGACCAGGTCCGTTACGACCAGAACACCGGTAAATGGTCGGTGGGTGGTGGTGACTACGGCACCCCGGGGCAACCGGGTTACGTGAAGGACTACTACAAGATCCAGCAGCATGACTTCTCGGTCATCTGGCCGATCGTTCCGCAGTGGAGCGCGATCAGCCGCTGGCAGTACGACTACAACCGCAATCGCACGCTGGAAGCCTTCGGTGGTTTCGAATATGACAACTGCTGCTGGAAACTGCGCCTGATCAACCGTTACTGGGTCAGCTATGACGAATTCAGTCAGAACGCCCCGGAAAACGAAAAAGGCGACCACGGCGTCTTCCTCCAAATTGTTCTGAAGGGACTCGGCGGCCTCACCGGCGCCAAGGTAGAGAGCTTCCTCGACAAAGGCATCCAAGGTTATCGTCAACGTGAAGACCAAGCTTTCTGATTGTCTGCGCCCGCTGATGCTGGGCGCGCTGTTCCTGGGTACCGCGGCCAACGCCGCGGTGCAGTCCATCGATAAAGTAGTGGCCATCGTCGACAACGACGTGGTCATGCAGAGCCAGCTGGATCAACGCGTCCACGAGGTTCAGCAAACCATCGCCAAGCGTGGCGGTGGCCTGCCACCTCCGGGCGTACTGGATCAACAGGTGCTCGAGCGCCTGATCGTCGAAAACCTGCAATTGCAGATCGGCGAACGTTCCGGCATTCGCATCACCGATGAAGAACTGAACCAGGCCGTCGGCACCATTGCCCAGCGCAATAACATGACCCCGGATCAGTTCCGCATCGCCCTGTCTCGCGATGGCCTGTCCTACGAGGACGCTCGCGAGCAGATCCGTCGTGAAATGGTCATCAGCCGTGTGCGTCAGCGCCGCGTGGCCGAGCGCATTCAGGTATCGGAACAGGAAGTGAAGAACTTCCTCGCCTCCGACCTGGGCAAGATGCAACTGTCCGAAGAGCTGCACCTGGCCAACATCCTGATTCCGACCCCGGAAAGCGCCAACTCTGAAGCGATTCAGAGCGCCGCACGTCAGGCGATGGAGGTTTACCAGCAACTCAAGCAAGGCGCTGACTTCGGTCAACTGGCCGTTGCCAAGTCCGGCAGCGACAACGCTCTGGAAGGCGGCGACATGGGCTGGCGTAAAGCCGCTCAACTGCCACCGCCGTTCGACCGCGAACTGAGCAGCATGACGGCTGGCGACATCACTCAACCAGCACGCACTCCGGGTGGTTTCATCATCCTGAAGCTGCTGGAAAAACGTGGTGGCGAAAGCCAGATGCGCGACGAAGTGCATGTGCGTCACATCCTGGTCAAGCCAAGTCCGGTTCGTGACGAAGCCAAAACCAAGGAGCTGGCTCAATCGCTCTACAACCGCATCGAAGCCGGTGAAGATTTCGCCGAACTGGCCAAGAAGTACTCGGAAGATCCGGGTTCCGCCCTTAACGGTGGCGACCTGAACTGGATCGACCCGAACGCACTGGTGCCGGAATTCCGCGCCGTGATGGCCAAGTCCCCGCAGGGCCAGCTGTCCAAGCCGTTCCAGACCCAGTACGGCTGGCACGTTCTGGAAGTCCTTGGCCGTCGCGCCACCGACAGCACCGAACAGGCCCGTGAGCAGCAAGCGATGACCGTACTGCGTAACCGTAAATACGACGAAGAGCTGCAAACCTGGCTGCGTCAGATCCGTGACGAAGCGTACGTAGAGATCAAACTCCCTGGTGCAGACCAGGCAGCGCAGTGAAACCCAAGCGTTTCGCGCTGACACCCGGCGAACCGGCCGGCATCGGTCCCGACCTGTGCCTGCTGCTCGCCTCGCAAGCCCAGCCACATCCCCTGATTGCCATAACCAGCCGCGACCTGCTCCAAGAGCGGGCCGCGCAGCTGGGGCTGGCCGTCAGCTTGCTGGAAGTGGCGCCTGACCACTGGCCGGACGCTCCGGCGCCCGCCAACAGCCTGTATGTCTGGGACACTCCGCTCAGCGCCCCCGTGGTCGCCGGGCAACTGGACAAGGCCAACGCCGCATTCGTCCTCGAAACCCTGACCCGCGCCGGCAATGGCTGCCTGAACGGCGACTTCGCCGGGATGATCACCGCGCCCGTGCACAAAGGCGTGATCAACGAATCGGGCATCGCGTTTTCCGGTCACACCGAATTTCTCGCCGACCTGACCCATACCGCCCAGGTGGTCATGATGCTCGCCACCCGCGGTTTGCGCGTGGCGCTGGTCACCACTCACCTGCCCTTGCGCGACATCGCCGATGCGATCACGCCGGAGCGGCTGGAACGGGTCACGCGGATTCTGCACGCTGATCTGCAACAAAAATTCGGCATCGCCCAACCGCGCATCCTGGTCTGCGGGCTCAACCCGCACGCCGGTGAAGGCGGACACCTGGGCCATGAAGAAATCGACATCATCGAACCCACATTGGAGCGCCTGCGCGGCGAGGGCATGGACCTTCGTGGCCCGCTGCCTGCCGACACTCTGTTTACCCCCAAATATCTGGAGCACTGCGACGCAGTGCTGGCGATGTACCACGACCAGGGCCTGCCCGTGCTGAAGTACAAAGGCTTCGGCGCTGCAGTCAACGTGACCCTGGGCCTACCGATCATCCGCACTTCGGTCGACCACGGCACCGCCCTGGATCTGGCCGGCAGCGGCAAGATCGACACCGGCAGCCTGCAAGTCGCCCTGGAAACCGCCTACCAGATGGCCGAGACCCGTTTATGACCGAGCAATACCAACACAAGGCGCGCAAACGCTTTGGCCAGAACTTCCTGCACGATGCCGGCGTCATCGACCGCATCCTGCGCTCCATCAGTGCCAAGGCCGGCGACCGCATGCTGGAAATCGGGCCGGGCCAGGGCGCATTGACCGCCGGCATCCTCAATTCCGGCGCACAGCTGGACGTGGTGGAGCTGGACAAGGACCTGATCCCGATCCTCAACCAGCAGTTTGCCGGCAAGAGCAATTTCAACCTGCATCAGGGCGATGCGCTGAAGTTCGACTTCAACAGCCTGAACGCTGCGCCGAACAGCCTGCGTGTGGTCGGCAACCTGCCGTACAACATCTCCACGCCGCTGATTTTCCACCTGCTGAACAACGCCGGCATCATCCGCGACATGCACTTCATGCTGCAGAAGGAAGTGGTCGAGCGTCTGGCCGCAGGCCCCGGTGGCGGCGATTGGGGCCGTCTGTCGATCATGGTTCAGTACCATTGCCGGGTCGAACACCTGTTCAACGTCGGCCCGGGCGCGTTCAATCCGCCACCGAAAGTCGACTCGGCGATCGTCCGTCTGGTCCCGCACGCAGTACTGCCGCATCCGGCCAAGGATCATCGCCTGCTCGAGCGCGTGGTGCGTGAAGCCTTCAACCAGCGTCGCAAGACTCTGCGCAACACCCTCAAACAGTTGCTGAGCAACGCCGAGATTGAAGCCGCCGGCGTCGATGGCAGCCTGCGCCCCGAGCAACTCGATCTGGCCGCGTTCGTGCGCCTGGCCGACAAGCTCGCCGAACAGCCGGCGAAAGCACCTGAAGCCGACTGACCGGCAATGATCGCTATCGGGCGGGACGCCAACTCTGGTCTACTGCCCGATACTTGCCTAGACTGAATCCCAATCAGCTACGCCCCGCGTCCCGCTTCGTTTTTAAGGCCTTTTGCATGTCCGATCCTCGCTACCAGGTCGATGTCAGTGTCGTTACCCACTATCTGGCAGACCAATCGCAACCCGAGCACGAGCGCTTTGCCTTCGCCTACACCATCACCGTGCAGAACAATGGCGAGCAACCCGCTCGCCTGATGTCGCGCCACTGGGTGATCACCGATGGCGACGGGCATGTCGAAGAAGTGCGCGGCGCCGGCGTGGTTGGCCAGCAACCGTTGATCGGCGCTGGCAAAAGCCACACCTATAGCAGCGGCACAGTGATGACCACCAAAGTCGGCACCATGCAAGGCACCTACGAAATGGTCGCCGACGACGGCAAGCATTTCGATGCGATCATCAAGCCCTTCCGCCTCGCCGTTCCCGGAGCCCTGCACTGATGGCGACGTATGCCGTCGGCGACCTGCAAGGCTGCCTCGAACCGCTCAAATGCCTGCTCAAGCAGGTGGCGTTCGACCCGGCTCTGGATCGCCTGTGGCTGGTGGGTGATCTGGTCAACCGAGGCCCGCAATCGCTGGAAACCCTACGCTTCCTTTGTGGCATGCGCGACTCGCTGGTCTGCGTACTCGGTAATCACGACCTGCACTTGCTGGCAGCGGCGAAGAACATCGAGCGCATGAAGAAGTCCGACACGCTGCGTGAAATCCTTGAAGCGCCAGACTGCGCCGAACTGATGGAATGGCTGCGCCAACAGAAACTCATGCACTACGACGAACAGCGCGAAGTGGCCATGGTGCATGCGGGCATTCCGCCGCAATGGTCGCTGCGCAAAGCACTCAAGTACGCTGAAGAAGTCGAGACCGCGCTGCGTGACGACAACCTGCTTCCACCCTTCCTCGACGGCATGTACGGCAACGAGCCAGCGAAGTGGGACAGCGATCTCAAAGGCGTGACACGCCTGCGAGTCATCACCAATTACTTCACCCGCATGCGTTTCTGCACCGCCGAAGGCAAGCTCGACCTCAAGAGCAAGGAAGGCCTCGACACCGCGCCGCCGGGCTACAAGCCCTGGTTCCAGCACAAGGAACGCAAGACCCGTGGCCTGCGGATCATTTTCGGTCACTGGGCGGCGCTGGAAGGCAACGTTCACGAGCCCGGCATCTCGGCCCTCGACACCGGTTGCGTATGGGGCGGCAGCCTGACCCTGATGAATGTCGACAGCGGCGTACGCCTGTCATGCAAATGCGACGAGCATGGGGCCGTACTGCCCGGCGTCGCGCCACTGATCACCGAATCTTCTCCCGTCAGCGCCCCGCGCTAGACTGCGTTTTCAGCCGAGCCACAGGAGCCCGCCATGAGCGAATTCAAACGTATCCCCCCGGAACAGGCCCAGGCCCTGCGCGAGCAAGGTGCCGTGGTCGTCGACGTCCGTGACCCGGCAACATTTGCCGCACTGCACATCAGCGGCTCGAAGCATCTGGACAATCATTCCCTCCATGCTTTCATCCAGGGCGCCGACCTCGATGCCCCGACCGTTGTGGTCTGCTACCACGGCAACTCGAGCCAGGGTGCCGCCGCGTATCTCGTGAGCCAGGGCTTCTCCGACGTCTACAGCATGGATGGCGGCTTCGAACTGTGGCGTACGACTTTTCCTTCGGAAACCGCGCAAGGCACCTCCGAATAATTTTTTTGTAACGTGCAGGCCCCGGCTCCCGCGGGCTTGCGCGGTGGCAGACGAACGGTCTGCCACAACTAATTACGTATCTCGCCTTTACCTCCCGAATTCCCAACTATCCTTAAGCCCAGGCCATCCAAAACAGGGGAGAGCCGGTACACCGGCGCACGGGTCATCGGGAGTGACTTTCGCGATTGTCGATCGCGAAAGTGTTCTGGGGGGTAAACAACAGCTGCCATCGCAGCTGCTTGCCAGCATCGACTGAGTGATCCGGCGTCGGCTCCACGTATCGAGCGAGGTGACGTCATGAGTATCTTTAGCCACTTCCAACAACGCTTCGAGTCCACACGCCAGGAAGAATTCTCCCTGCAGGAGTACCTGGAACTGTGCAAAAAGGATCGCAGTGCCTACGTTTCCGCCGCCGAGCGTCTATTGCTGGCCATCGGCGAACCGGAACTGCTCGACACCTCGACCAACTCGAGACTGTCGCGCATCTTTTCCAACAAGGTGATCCGCCGCTATCCGGCCTTTGAAGACTTCCACGGGATGGAAGAATGCATCGATCAGATCGTGTCGTATTTCCGCCATGCCGCTCAGGGCCTGGAAGAGAAGAAACAGATCCTCTATCTGCTCGGCCCTGTCGGCGGCGGCAAGTCGTCCCTGGCCGAGAAGCTGAAACAGCTCATCGAAAAAGTGCCCTTCTACGCGATCAAGGGCTCGCCGGTATTCGAATCGCCTCTGGGTCTGTTCAACGCCACCGAAGATGGCGCGATCCTCGAGGAAGACTTCGGCATTCCACGGCGCTACCTGAACACCATCATGTCGCCATGGGCCACCAAGCGCCTGGCCGAATTCGGCGGCGACATCAGCCAGTTCCGCGTAGTCAAGCTGTACCCGTCGATCCTCAACCAGATCGCCGTGGCCAAGACCGAACCGGGCGACGAAAACAACCAGGACATCTCCGCGCTGGTGGGCAAGGTCGATATCCGCAAGCTCGAAGAATTCCCGCAGAACGACGCCGACGCCTACAGCTACTCCGGTGCGCTGTGCCGGGCCAACCAGGGCCTGATGGAATTCGTCGAAATGTTCAAGGCACCGATCAAGGTGCTCCACCCGTTGCTGACCGCCACTCAGGAAGGCAACTACAACAGTACCGAAGGCCTCGGCGCGATTCCGTTCACCGGGATCCTGCTGGCCCACTCCAACGAATCGGAGTGGCACACCTTCCGCAACAACAAGAACAACGAAGCCTTCATCGACCGGATCTACATCGTCAAGGTGCCGTACTGCCTGCGTGTGAGCGACGAGGTGAAGATCTACGACAAGCTGCTGTTCAACAGCTCCCTGGCCAAGGCCCATTGCGCGCCGGACACCCTGAAGATGCTGGCGCAGTTCACCGTGCTGTCCCGCCTGAAGGAGCCGGAAAACTCCAACATCTACTCCAAGATGCGGGTGTATGACGGCGAAAACCTCAAGGACACCGATCCGAAGGCCAAGTCGATCCAGGAATATCGCGATGCGGCAGGTGTCGACGAAGGCATGAACGGCCTGTCGACCCGGTTCGCGTTCAAGATCCTGTCGAAGGTATTCAACTTCGATCCGCATGAAATCGCCGCCAACCCGGTACACCTGCTCTATGTGCTGGAACAGCAGATCGAACAGGAACAGTTCCAGGCCGAGACCCGCGAACGCTATCTGCGTTACCTGAAAGAGTACCTGGCACCGCGTTATATCGAATTCATCGGCAAGGAGATCCAGACCGCCTACCTCGAGTCTTACAGCGAGTACGGTCAGAACATCTTCGACCGCTACGTGCTGTATGCGGACTTCTGGATTCAGGATCAGGAATACCGCGATCCGGAAACCGGCGAGATCCTCAACCGCGTCGCCCTCAACGAGGAGCTGGAAAAAATCGAGAAACCGGCCGGCATCAGCAATCCGAAGGATTTCCGCAACGAAATCGTCAACTTCGTGTTGCGCGCCCGGGCCAACAACAACGGCAAGAACCCGACCTGGCTCAGCTACGAAAAACTGCGGGTGGTCATCGAGAAGAAAATGTTCTCGAACACTGAAGACCTGCTGCCAGTCATCAGCTTCAACGCCAAGGCCAGCAAAGAGGATCAACAGAAACACAACGACTTCGTTACACGAATGGTCGAACGCGGCTACACCGACAAACAGGTACGACTGCTCTCCGAGTGGTATCTGCGGGTCAGAAAATCACAGTAAACCGCGGCCGGTCAGACCGGTTGTCGTCAGCCCGAGGCCTGTGCGCGCAATTTCTGCTACACAGGCCTCTGGAAGGTGTTCGAAAGGCGGTAGCGAGGTTCAGGCAGCACCCAAAGCGCTTGGGGGAGCGTTTACGTCCCTTGGCATTCGGTTCAATGCTGCATGACCGCTCGCCCCTTTGCAGGACAGCTTCTAAGGAGCAGTCATGAGCTATGTGATCGACCGACGTCTCAATGGCAAGAACAAGAGCACGGTGAACCGTCAGCGCTTCCTGCGGCGTTACCGTGACCACATCAAGAAGGCTGTCGAAGAGGCGGTCAGCCGGCGTTCCATCACCGATATGGAGCACGGCGAGCAGATCAGCATCCCCGGTCGCGATATCGACGAACCGGTGCTTCACCATGGTCGCGGCGGCAAGCAGACCGTGGTTCATCCCGGCAACAAGGAATTCACCGCTGGCGAACACATCGCCCGTCCGCCGGGAGGTGGTGGAGGCCGTGGGCCGGGCAAGGCCGGCAACTCCGGCGAAGGTATGGACGAGTTCGTCTTCCAGATCACCCAGGAAGAATTCCTCGAATTCATGTTCGAGGATCTCGAATTGCCCAACCTGGTCAAGCGCAACCTGACCGGCACCGACACCTTCAAGACCGTGCGTGCGGGGATCAGCAACGAGGGCAACCCGTCGCGGATCAACATCATCCGTACCCTGCGCTCGGCCCACGCTCGGCGCATTGCGCTATCGGGCAGCAGCCGCGCCAAACTGCGCGAGGTCAAAGAAGAACTGGCGCGACTGAAACGCGAAGAACCGGACAATTTCGGCGACATTCAGGATCTCGAGGCGGAAATCGAGAAACTCAGTGCGCGCATCCATCGGGTGCCGTTCCTCGATACTTTCGACCTCAAGTACAACCTGCTGATCAAGCAGCCGAATCCCAGCTCGAAAGCCGTGATGTTCTGCCTGATGGACGTTTCCGGCTCCATGACCCAGGCGACCAAGGACATCGCCAAACGGTTTTTCATCCTGTTGTACCTGTTCCTCAAGCGGAACTACGACAAGATCGACGTGGTGTTCATCCGCCACCACACCAGCGCCCGCGAAGTGGACGAAGAGGAGTTTTTCTATTCCCGCGAGACCGGCGGCACCATCGTTTCCAGCGCCCTGAAACTGATGCAGGGGATCATGGCCGAGCGCTATCCGAGCAATGAATGGAACATCTACGCCGCCCAGGCTTCCGACGGCGACAACTGGAACGACGACTCGCCGATCTGCCGCGACATCCTGATCAACCAGATCATGCCTTTTGTGCAGTACTACACCTACGTGGAGATCACCCCGCGCGAACATCAGGCTTTGTGGTACGAGTACGAACGCATCGCCGAAGCCTTTTCCGACACTTTTGCCCAGCAACAACTGGTCTCGGCCGGGGATATCTATCCGGTCTTCCGTGAACTCTTCCAGCGCAGGTTAGTGACATGACCGCCAAGACCGCCAAAGAGCAGAAGCGCCAACCCATTTCCACCGGCTCGGAATGGACATTCGAGCTGATCCAGACGTACGACCGCGAAATCGCCCGTATCGCGGCCGGCTACGCCCTGGACACCTACCCCAACCAGATCGAAGTGATCACCGCCGAACAGATGATGGACGCCTATGCTTCGGTCGGCATGCCGCTGGGCTATCACCATTGGTCCTACGGCAAACACTTCCTCAGCACCGAAAAATCCTACAGCCGCGGGCAGATGGGGCTGGCGTACGAGATCGTGATCAACTCGGACCCGTGCATCGCGTACCTGATGGAAGAAAACACCATCTGCATGCAGGCACTGGTGGTCGCGCACGCGTGCTATGGCCACAACAGTTTCTTCAAAGGCAACTATCTGTTCCGCACCTGGACCGACGCCAGTTCGATCATCGATTACCTGGTGTTCGCCAAGCAGTACATCATGCAGTGCGAGGAGCGCCACGGGATTGATGCCGTGGAGGATCTGCTCGATTCCTGCCACGCACTGATGAACTACGGTGTCGACCGCTACAAACGTCCGTACCCGATTTCCGCCGAGGAAGAGCGGCGTCGGCAGAAGGATCGCGAAGAACATCTGCAGAAACAGATCAACGACCTGTGGCGCACCATTCCCAAAGGCGCGGACAAGTACAGCGACAAGGACAATGCGCGCTTCCCGGCCGAGCCGCAGGAAAACATCCTGTATTTCATTGAGAAACACGCCCCGCTGCTGGAACCCTGGCAGCGCGAGATCGTGCGGATCGTGCGCAAGATCGCTCAGTATTTCTATCCACAGCGCCAGACCCAGGTGATGAACGAAGGCTGGGCGACGTTCTGGCACTACACGCTGATGAACGACCTGTACGACGAAGGCCTGGTGACCGACGGCTTCATGATGGAGTTCCTGACGTCCCACACCAGCGTGGTGTTCCAGCCGGGGTTCGACAGCCCTTATTACAATGGCATCAACCCATACGCGCTGGGCTTTGCGATGTATCGCGACATCAGGCGCATGTGCGAAGAACCCACGGAGGAAGACCGCCGCTGGTTCCCGGAAATCGCCGGCACCGACTGGCTGTCGACCATCAAGTTCGCCATGAGCAGCTTCAAGGATGAGAGTTTCATCCTGCAATACCTGTCACCCAAGGTGATCCGCGATCTGAAACTGTTCAGCATCCTCGATGACGACCAGAAGGACGACTTGCTGGTGCCCGCGATCCATGACGAGGGTGGCTACCGGATCATTCGCGAAACGCTCGCAGCGCAATACAACCTCGGCAATCGCGAACCCAACGTGCAGATCTACAGCATCGACCGCCGCGGCGACCGCTCGCTGACCCTGCGCCACCAGCAACACGACCGAAAACCGCTGGGCGATTCCACCGAGGAGGTTCTCAAACACCTGCACCGGCTGTGGGGCTTCGACATTCATCTGGAAACCCTGCAGGGCGACCAGATCATGAAGACCCATCATGTTCCGCCTCGCAGCGAACACAGCGAGGGGGATTACGGTCGACTCGACTTGGCCGTCATTCATCTTTGATCCCGTTCAGGCCTCCGAAAGTCCGGCGCAAGGGTTATCCTGTCGGGCCAACGGAGGTTTTTTATGCAGATTTACAAGGTCGGCGGTGCGGTACGTGATCGCCTGCTGGGCAAACCGGTCACCGATATCGATTGGGTGGTGGTCGGTGCGACCACTGAAGAAATGCTCGCCAAGGGATTTCGCCCGGTCGGCGCGGACTTCCCGGTTTTTCTTCACCCGAAAAGCGGCGAGGAGTACGCCCTCGCCCGCACCGAGCGCAAGAGCGGTCGCGGTTATGGTGGTTTCACCTTTCACGCCAGCCCCGAGGTCACGCTTGAAGAAGACCTGATCCGCCGTGACCTTACGATCAACGCCATGGCCGAGGATGATCAGCAAAACCTGACCGATCCCTACCACGGTCAGCGCGATCTCGAAGAGCGGATTCTGCGTCACGTTTCCCCCGCGTTTGCCGAAGATCCGCTCAGGGTCCTGCGTGTTGCGCGCTTTGCCGCTCGCTACGCGGAGCTTGGTTTCAAGGTAGCGCCCGAGACCCTGGAGCTGATGCGTCAGCTCAGCGAGTCGGGTGAGCTGGAAGCCCTTACGGCCGAACGCAGCTGGAAAGAGATTTTCCGCGCACTGATGGAGGATCAGCCCCAAGTATTCATTCAGGTGCTGCGCGATTGCGGCGCCTTGAAGGTGCTGATGCCAGAGGTCGATGCCTTGTTCGGCGTGCCGCAGCCGGAAGCTCACCACCCGGAAATCGACAGCGGCATTCACACCCTGAGCGTGCTTGAGCAGTCAGCCCTGCATAAACAACCGCTGACCGTGCGCTGGGCCTGCCTGCTGCACGACCTCGGCAAAGGCCTTACTCCAGAGGAGGAATGGCCACGACACATCGCCCATGAGCACAAAGGCCTGAAGTTGATCAAAGCGGTCAACGAGCGCTTCAAGGCACCGAAGGACTGTCAGGAGCTGGCCTTGCTGGTCGGCCAATATCACACCCATGGGCATCGCGCCCTGGAGTTGAAGGCTTCGACCTTGCTCGAATTGCTGCAAAGCTTTGACGTTTACCGTCGGCCACAGCGTTTCGAAGAATTCATCGTCGCGTGCGAAATGGATGCCCGAGGCCGCAAAGGGCTCGAGCAGCGCAGTTATCCACAGGCGGATTACCTGCGCGGCGCGGCCAATGTGGCGCGCGGCGTGGCAGTGCAGCCGTTGCTGGAGAAGGGATTCAAAGGTCCGGAACTGGGCGAGGCACTCAAGCGCGAACGGCTCAAGGCGTTGAAGGTTTACAAGGAATCTGCGGCGTCCTGAAAACGCCTGATCCGCCCTCGCGAGGGCGGATCAAACCGTTCAAGACAGATCTGAAGGCGTGAGCTGAGTACCGCGCCACTCAAATCCGACCGGTGCCAGCACCTGATCGATCTGCGCTTCGGCCCACAATGTGGCAAAGCTTTTTCCTACACCGGGATGCACCCGATCCGGCGCAATCAGCGACAGCGGCCACAGCACAAAGGCATTTTTCAGGATTTCCGCACGAGGCAGGATCAGCCCGTCGAAGTTGCCCGCCAGATCGCCGTACAACAACACGTCGATATCCAGCGGCAAGCCCTTGCGATCCGGCGCATAACGACCGTTGTCCGCTTCAATGAATTTCAAGCGTCGATCCAGCTCGATCAACGGCAGATCGGTGAACGCCGACACCACGAAGTTGAAGAACGGCCCGCTCTTGATTCCCACCGGCTGGCTTTCGAACACAGGCGAACAGCGGATATCCACCAGAAACGTGGACAAGGCATCCAGACCGGCCTGCAAATGGGTTTCGCGCTCGATATTGCTACCGAGCCCGAGATAGACCTGGGTCAGCGGCATCCGCGCTCGATCTCCACACCCACACCACCCTTGGCGGCCGGTACGGCACCTGGCTTGGTCAGCTTCAGGCGCACCCAGGTGATCTTGAATTCGCTCATCAGCACTTCAACCAGACGCTCGGCGAAGGTCTCGACCAGTTGATACCGGGATTGCTCGGCAAAGGCCTGGATCCGCGTGGACACACTGGCGTAATCGAGCGCCAGGGTCAGGTCGTCACCGGCGGCGGCCGGGCGATTGTCCCAGGCGAAGCTCAAATCAAGACGCAGGCACTGTCGGATGCCGCGCTCCCAGTCGTAGGCACCGATCACGGTGTCGACTTCCAGGCCCTCGATAAACACTCTGTCCAAGCACTTTTCTCCGCTGCACGACAAGGGCGCAATGCGCCGTTAGAATCAGGGCGTCCTCGCCCGGAATAGTTAGCATGTTTTGGTTACTGGCGATCCTCGCCTACCTGCTCGGCTCTCTGTCCTTCGCCATTTTGCTCAGCCGCCTGACCGGAAATCCGGATCCGCGAATGAGTGGCTCGGGTAATGCCGGCGCCACCAACATGCTGCGCCTGGCCGGACGCAAACTCGCGATCCTGACCCTGCTGGGTGATCTGTGCAAAGGCCTGCTGCCGGTGCTGATCGCTTCGGCTGCCGGCCTTTCGCTGCAGGATCAGGCGTGGATCGGCGTCTGCGCCGTGATCGGTCACCTGTTCCCGCTGTACTTCCGCTTTCGCGGCGGCAAGGGCGTCGCCACGGCGGCCGGCATGCTGCTGGGGCTGTATCCACCCGCTGCGCTGCTGGCCGTGTGCGCCTGGCTGCTGACGTTCTACCTGACCCGCACCAGCTCGCTGGCGGCGCTGATCGCCACTCCGCTGACCCTGCCGTTGCTGGCCTGGCAGGAACCGGCGGCGCTGTTGCCGATGAGCACGCTGACACTGCTGATCGTCTGGCGCCACCGAGGCAATCTACGCGACCTGTTCGCCGGGCGCGAACGGCATTTTTAAATACCGCACGTGAGCGCCACTCATCACAGCGCCGACAACTGCTCCATCGGCCAGCGCGCCTGCACGCTGATTGCCAGGCTTTCCTGCTGGCCGGCCTGCAAACGCTGGCAGCCGGCAAACGCGATCATCGCGCCGTTATCGGTGCAAAACTCGGGACGGGCATAGAACACATCGCCCTTCATGTCGCCGAGCATTTTCTCCAGCGAAACACGCAACGCCTTGTTGGCACTCACACCGCCGGCGATCACCAGACGCTTCATGCCGGCCTGCTTCAGGGCCCGCTTGCACTTGATGGTCAAAGTCTCCACCACGGCCTGCTGGAACGCCAGCGCGATGTCGCAACGGGCTTGCTCGCTGTCGTCCCCGGCGCTAACGCATTGCTGCCAGGTGTTGAGGGCGAAGGTCTTCAGGCCGCTGAAGCTGAAATCCAGGCCCGGGCGATCACACATCGGACGCGGGAAGGTGAAACGTCCTGCGACGCCCTTCTCTGCCAGCTTGGCGATTTCCGGTCCGCCCGGATAATTCAGGCCCATCATTTTTGCAGTCTTGTCGAAAGCTTCGCCCGCGGCGTCGTCCAGCGTCTCGCCGAGCAGGCTGTATTGGCCGATGCCATCGACCTGAACCAGCTGCGTATGACCACCGGAGACCAACAAAGCGACGAACGGAAATTCCGGCGGTTTTGGCTCCAGCATCGGCGCCAGCAAGTGGCCTTCCATGTGGTGCACGCCGAGCGCCGGAATGCCCCAGGCAAACGCCAGCGCCTGAGCGCAGGAAGCCCCCACCAGCAGCGCACCGACCAGGCCGGGACCCGCGGTGTAGGCGATGGCGTCGATCTCGGTTGGCACGCAGTCGGCCTCGGCCAACACCTGACGGATCAAGGGCAGCATGCGCTTTACGTGGTCGCGCGAAGCGAGCTCCGGCACGACGCCGCCATAGACGCGATGCAGGTCGATTTGACTGAACAGCGCGTCGGCCAGCAGGCCGCGTTCACTGTCGTACAAAGCGACGCCGGTTTCGTCGCAGGAAGTTTCTAATCCCAGTACTAGCATGGGTTTGCGCCTTGTTTAGGCTGAATTCGAAGGCGCGCATAATAGTCGCCGCGTGATGCCCCGACCAGCGGTTTTCGATCAGAGGCTTTGCATTCCGAGCGATGAGGGGTTAACATCCGCAACCCTTAAAAACCGACGTCTTCAAGTGCTCTTTTGCCGCGAGGATGTTGACCCCGGTAATGAATGAAGGTAGCTCTGGATGCCAGCCGTCAAAGTTAAAGAGAACGAACCCTTCGACGTAGCTCTGCGTCGTTTCAAGCGCTCCTGCGAAAAAGCCGGTGTACTGGCTGAAGTTCGTAGCCGCGAATTTTACGAGAAGCCAACTTCTGAGCGTAAGCGCAAGGCAGCTGCTGCTGTTAAGCGTCACGCCAAGAAAGTTCAGCGCGAACAGCGCCGCGCCGTTCGTCTGTACTAATACACAGACGATCGTAGCAAGCTTCTGCCAAGCCCGGCCCTCAGCCGGGCTAATGGCATTTGCGTAAAACGCTTGATGCTTCACCGTCGAAGCCGCAGATGCGACCGAGACAAACCCGCTTCACCGCGTCAGGCCTGGCTCTTTTGCCAGCGGTGCACGTCTTTTCTGACGAGCCTTTCAAGGCTACTGACGAGCACACCCACTGATTCCTCTTACGACGATCAGCCCAAGGCACCTGCTTGCGTGCCCGCTTCATGAGCTATCCGAGGCCGATAACAGGTCGTCAGCGGATTCAGCGCAACATTTTCGAATAGTCGAAGACTGATGAGTACTAACGTCAGTGGATTTTCGGCAGATACACTTCCCGACAGCGATTACGCAAACGACACCGGTCGAGCCGCCCCACGTGCGCGCATCACTCAATGACCCGCGTCCGGCCGCCTTTCGCATCGGATCCACTACAGCGCAGACGAGAACGCCATGGCCGGGCTGATTCCCCAGAGCTTCATTGACGACCTTCTGAACCGCACCGACATCGTCGACGTGGTCAGCTCGCGCGTGCAATTGAAGAAGGCCGGTAAAAACTACACCGCCTGCTGCCCGTTCCATAAAGAGAAAACCCCGTCGTTCAGCGTGAGCCCCGACAAGCAGTTCTATTACTGCTTCGGCTGCGGCGCTGGCGGCAACGCCCTCGGCTTTCTCATGGATCACGACAACCTGGACTTCCCCCAGGCCGTCGAAGACCTGGCCAAAGCCGCCGGCATGGAAGTGCCGCGCGAAGAAGGCGGCCGCTCGAACAAACCGCGCCAGCCGACCGATTCACCGCTGTACCCGCTGCTCACCGCCGCTGCCGACTTTTATCGGCAGGCACTCAAAAGCCACCCGGCACGCAAGGCAGCGGTGGACTACCTCAAGGGTCGCGGCCTGACCGGCGAGATCGCCCGGGACTTCGGTCTAGGATTCGCACCGCCGGGCTGGGACAACCTGTTCAAACATTTGAGCAGCGACACCTTGCAGCAGAAAGCCATGATCGACGCCGGCCTGCTGATCGAGAACGCCGAAACCGGCAAACGCTATGACCGCTTCCGCGATCGCGTGATGTTCCCGATCCGCGACACCCGCGGGCGGATCATCGCTTTCGGCGGCCGAGTGCTCGGCGACGACAAGCCAAAGTACCTGAACTCACCGGAAACCCCGGTATTCCATAAAGGCCAGGAACTCTACGGCCTGTACGAAGCCCGCAAGAACAATCGCAATCTCGACGAAATCATCGTCGTCGAGGGCTATATGGACGTCATCGCCCTCGCCCAGCAAGGCCTGCGCAATGCCGTCGCGACACTGGGCACTGCCACCAGCGAAGAACATCTCAAGCGCCTGTTTCGCGTCGTGCCGAACGTACTGTTTTGCTTCGACGGCGACCAGGCCGGTCGTAACGCCGCCTGGCGCGCGCTGGAGGCAACACTGTCCAGCCTGCAGGACGGGCGTCGTGCACGCTTCCTGTTTCTGCCCGAAGGCGAAGACCCGGATACGCTGATTCGCGCCGAAGGCACTGACGCCTTCCGCGCCCGGATCAATCAGCACGCACAGCCGCTGGCGGACTACTTCTTCCAGCAACTGACCGAAGAAGCCGACCCGCGCTCGCTGGAGGGTAAGGCCCATATGGCCACGCTCGCAGCACCGCTGATCGACAAGGTTCCCGGCGCCAACCTGCGCATCCTGATGCGTCAGCGTCTGACCGAGATCACCGGCCTGAGCAGCGAGAGCGTCAGCCAGCTGGCCCAGAGCGCTCCGCAGGAAGCACCGCCGGCCTACGACCCGGGCATCGATTACGACGCCATGCCGGACTACAGCGACTACCATCAGCCGCAGGCACAGGACATGTATGTGCCGCAGCAGGAGTGGACGCCGAAGAAACCCGGCGCCGGCGGCAAGAAATGGGACAAGAAACCGTGGGACAAGAATGGCAAGCGTGGCGGTGATCGCGACCAGCCCCGTGCCCCACGCGTGCCGGCCGCCGTCGAACCACCGACCCTGGCCGCGCTGAGAACCTTGCTGCATCACCCGCAACTGGCGGAAAAGGTCGAGGACGCCGGGCACTTCGCGGACGAGAACCAGACCAACGCACAGCTGCTGGTGGCACTGCTCGAAGCCGTACAGAAGAATCCCAAGCTAAACTCATTTCAGTTGATCGCGCGATGGCACGGAACCGAACAGGGTCGCCTGCTCAAGGCGCTGGCGGAAAAGGAATGGCTGATTGACGGAGACAACCTTGAACAACAGTTTTTCGACACCATTACTAGCTTGTCAGCCCGCCAACGCGAGCGAAATCTGGAACAACTGCTCAGGAAAGCGCGTCAAAGCGAACTGAGCACCGATGAGAAAAATCAACTGCGCGACCTTTTAAGTCGCAATGTTTCCGCATCAAACCCGACCTCAACTGGCGCGTGAGGTCATAGCTCAGGTATAATCCTCGGCTTGTTTTTTGCCCGCCAAGACCTTCAGTGGATAGGGTGTTATGTCCGGAAAAGCGCAACAGCAGTCTCGTATTATTGAGTTGATCAAACTGGGTCGTGAGCAGAAGTATCTGACTTACGCCGAGGTCAACGACCACCTGCCCGAGGATATTTCAGATCCGGAGCAGGTGGAAGACATCATCCGCATGATTAACGACATGGGGATCCCCGTACACGAGAGTGCTCCGGATGCGGACGCCCTTATGCTGGCCGACGCCGATACCGACGAGGCCGCTGCGGAAGAAGCAGCCGCTGCGTTGGCGGCGGTGGAGACCGATATCGGTCGCACCACTGACCCGGTGCGCATGTACATGCGTGAAATGGGTACGGTCGAGCTTCTGACTCGTGAAGGCGAAATCGAAATCGCCAAGCGTATCGAAGAAGGCATCCGTGAAGTGATGAGCGCCATCGCGCACTTCCCTGGCACGGTTGACCATATTCTCTCCGAGTACACTCGCGTCACCACCGAAGGTGGTCGCCTGTCCGACGTTCTGAGCGGTTACATCGACCCGGACGACGGCATTACGCCGCCTGCCGCCGAAGTCCCGCCGCCGATCGACGCGAAAGCGGCGAAAGCGGAAGAGTCCGACGACGATGACGAGGCCGAATCTTCCGATGACGAAGAAGAAGCCGAAAGCGGTCCGGATCCGGTCATCGCCGCACAGCGCTTCGGCGCCGTGGCCGACCAGATGGAAATCACCCGCAAGGCCCTGAAAAAGCACGGTCGCAACAACAAGGCGGCGATTGCCGAACTGTTGGCTCTGGCTGAGCTGTTCATGCCGATCAAACTGGTGCCGAAGCAGTTCGAAGCCCTGGTCGAGCGTGTTCGCAGTGCCCTGGATCGTCTGCGTCAGCAAGAGCGCGCGATCATGCAACTGTGCGTACGTGATGCACGCATGCCACGCGCCGACTTCCTGCGTCAGTTCCCTGGCAACGAAGTCGACGAAAGCTGGTCCGACGCCCTGGCCAAAGGCAAGAGCAAGTACGCCGAAGCCATTGCCCGCGTGCAACCGGACATCATCCGTTGCCAGCAAAAGCTGACCGCGCTGGAAACCGAGACCGGCCTGACCATCGCCGAGATCAAGGACATCAACCGTCGCATGTCGATCGGTGAGGCGAAAGCCCGCCGCGCGAAGAAAGAGATGGTTGAAGCGAACTTGCGTCTGGTGATCTCCATCGCCAAGAAGTACACCAACCGTGGTCTGCAATTCCTCGATCTGATCCAGGAAGGCAACATCGGTCTGATGAAAGCGGTGGACAAGTTCGAATACCGTCGTGGTTACAAGTTCTCGACTTATGCCACCTGGTGGATCCGTCAGGCGATCACTCGCTCGATCGCCGACCAGGCCCGCACCATCCGTATTCCGGTGCACATGATCGAGACGATCAACAAGCTCAACCGCATTTCCCGCCAGATGCTGCAGGAAATGGGTCGCGAACCGACCCCGGAAGAGCTGGGTGAACGCATGGAAATGCCTGAGGACAAGATCCGCAAGGTATTGAAGATCGCCAAAGAGCCGATCTCCATGGAAACCCCGATCGGTGATGACGAAGACTCCCATCTGGGTGACTTCATCGAAGACTCGACCATGCAGTCGCCAATCGATGTCGCCACTGTTGAGAGCCTGAAAGAAGCGACCCGCGAAGTGCTGTCCGGCCTTACTGCCCGTGAAGCCAAGGTACTGCGCATGCGTTTCGGTATCGACATGAACACCGACCATACGCTCGAAGAAGTCGGCAAACAGTTTGACGTGACCCGTGAACGGATCCGTCAGATCGAAGCCAAGGCGCTGCGCAAGCTGCGCCACCCGACGCGAAGCGAGCATCTGCGCTCCTTCCTCGACGAGTGACACCAGACCCCCCGGCCCAGGCCGGGGGTTTTGTTTATAGGGCAGATTAAATACCCAGCTCCGCCCTCCCCCCGCGCACAGCCCGTCTACACTCGAAACATTCCCCCGAGCCATAACGAGACCGTTATGCCCAGACTGGCGTCCGTGCTTTTTTTGCTGTCACTGATGATCTGGACCGCAACGGCTGACGCGCTGACTCTGACCGATGAAGAACGTAGCTGGCTGGCGGCTCACCCGGACTTGCGCCTGGGTGTCGATGCGTCGTGGCCGCCCTTCGAGTTCCGCGACGACCAGAACCGCTATCAGGGCCTGGCAGCGGACTATATCGATGTGATTCGCCAACGCCTGGCAATCAAACTCACCCCCATCGAGCCGGTGAGCTGGACCGTGGTGCTCGAACAGGCGAAAAACGGCACGATCGACCTGCTGCCGGGCATCATGTCCACCCCGGAGCGCCAGAGTTACCTGTCGTTCACCCGCCCTTATCTCGACTTTCCGATCGTCATCCTCGCCCACGTCGGCGGCCCGCAACCGCGCAAGCTCGAGGATCTTTACGGCCTGAAAATCGCCGTGGTCGAAAACTACGCGCCCCATGAACTGTTGCGCACCCATCATCCCGACCTGAACCTGGTGGCGATGCCCAACGTCAGCTCCGCGTTGCAGGCCCTGGCCACCGATGAAGTCGACGCCGTGGTCGGCGACCTGGCTTCCAGCGTCTGGAGCCTGCGCCAGCTCAAACTGGATGGTTTGTATGTCAGCGGCGAAACCCCTTATCGCTACCAACTGGCGATGGGCGTCCCTCGGGACAACAAAATGCTGGTGGGGATTTTGGACAAGGTGCTGGCTGACATGTCTCCGGAGGAAATCAGCAGCATTCAGGAGCACTGGGTCGGCAACGTCCTCGATCACCGGACATTCTGGTCGGATCTGCTGATTTACGGATTACCGGGTTTATCGCTTCTGGTCATTGTGTTGGCTGTGGTGATCCGCATCAATCGTCGCCTGAGCTCTGAAATCGCCCGACGCATCGACCTCGAACAGGAACTGCGCAGCAGCGAATACCACTATCGCGGACTGGTGGAGAGTCTCTCGGCCATCGCCTGGGAAGCGCGGATCAGCGATTTCACCTACAGCTATGTTTCGCCCCACGCCGAAGATCTGCTCGGCTATCCGCTGTCCCATTGGCTGATTCCGGGCTTCTGGCGCAACATTATTCACCCGGCAGATCTGACTCGCGCCCAGAGTTTCTGCGATCACGAAGTGCTGGCCGGGCGCGATCACAGCCTCGATTACCGAGTGATCACCGCTGACGGCCGTTGCTTGTGGGTGCGTGACATCGTCAGCCTGATTGAACACGGCCACGAACCGGTGATGCGCGGTTTGATGATCGACATCAGCGAAACCAAGCGCACCGAAGAGGCGTTGCGCCTGTCGGAACAGAAATTCGCTTCGGTATTCCAGCAATGCCCGGACATTCTGGTCATCGCCCGGCTATCCGACGGCTGCCTGCTGGAAGTGAACGAAGCCTTTGAGGAACAGATCGGGCTCAAGGCCGAAGAAGTTATTGGCCAGACTGCCACCGAACTCAACATCTGGGGCATTCCCGGGGTTGGCCCGGGCCTGCTTCAGCGCCTGCAAGCCGGCAGTATTCGCAACCTGGAGATGCCCTTTCGCCGCAACAATGGCCAGGTGTTTACCGGGCTGATTTCCGCCGAGCCCTTCGAGCTCGACACCACACCGGCGCTGGTCGTGGTGGTGCGCGACATTACCCAGCTCAAGGAGACCCAACAGCAACTGCAAACCTCCGAAGAGAAGTTCGCCAAGGCCTTCCACGCCTCGCCGGACGGTCTGCTGCTGTCGCGCCAGAGTGATGGCCTGCTGCTGGAGGTCAACGAAGGTTTCAGTCGCATCACTGGTTTCAACAGCGCCATGTCGGTGGATCGCTCGGCGCTGGACCTGGGCATCTGGGTCAACCTGAACGAACGCAAGCAAATGCTTGATCTGCTGCACCGCGATGGGTTCGTTCGCGACTTCAGCTGCCATATCCGCCGCAGCGACGGGCAGATCCGCCTCTGCGAAGTGTCCAGCCGTCCGCTGCCGATCGGCGACGAAGATTGCATGCTGACCATCGCCCGGGATATCACCGAACGCCACCTGATGCAGGAAAAACTGCAACAGGCTGCGACCGTGTTCGAAAGTACTGCCGAAGGCGTGCTGATCACCGACACCCAACAACACATCAGCGCCGTGAACCGCGCCTTCACCGAAATCACCGGTTACAGCGAAAGCGAAGCACTGGGTCACACCCCGCGCCTCCTGGCCTCCGGACTGCACGACAGCGCGTTCTACGCCGCGATGTGGCATCAATTGACCGACGAAGGTCACTGGCAGGGAGAAATCTCCAACCGGCGCAAAAATGGCGAGCTGTACCCGAGCTGGCTGACCATCAGTGCTGTGCGCAACCGCGATAAGTTCATCACTCACTTCGTTGCGGTGTTCGCGGATATCTCCAGCCTCAAGCACGCCCAGGCCAAACTCGACTATCAGGCACATCACGACCCGCTCACTGGTCTGCCAAACCGCACGCTGTTCGAAAGTCGCCTGTTGATGGCACTCAACAGCCAGCAGGAAAACGGCGGCCAGGGCGCTGTGCTGTTCCTCGACCTCGACCGATTCAAGCATATCAACGACAGCCTCGGTCACCCGGTCGGCGATCTGCTGCTCAAGGGCATCGCCGTGCGCCTCAAGGAGCAACTGCGTGATATCGACACCGTGGCGCGGCTGGGTGGCGACGAATTCATCATTCTGCTGCCCGGCCTGCAACAGCCCGGCGATGCCGACAACATCGCCACCAAACTGCTGAACTGCTTTGGCGCACCGTTCCAGGCCGGCGAGCATGAGTTCTTCATCAGCGCCAGCATCGGCACCAGCCTTTACCCGCGCGACGGCTGCGATGTTGCGACCCTGATCAAGAACGCGGACGCAGCGATGTACCGCTCCAAGGCCAAGGGGCGCAACCGGGTCGAAAGCTACACCCGCGATCTCACCGCCCAGGCCAGCGAGCGCGTGGCGCTGGAGCACGAACTTCGCCGGGCCATTGAACGCGAGGAGCTGTACCTCTATTACCAACCGAAAATCAGCCTCGACGATCACAGCCTGGTCGGCGCCGAAGCCCTGATCCGCTGGCGTCACCCGAACTTCGGCGATGTGCCGCCGGAGCACTTCATCCCGCTGGCGGAAGAGAACGGGATGATTCTGCAAATCGGCGACTGGGTGCTGGAAACCGCCTGCCGGCAGATGTTCGAGTGGGGCCAGATCTACGAATCCCTCGGCCCGCTGTCGGTCAACCTCGCCGGCGCGCAACTGCGCCAACCGAACCTGCTGGGACGCATCGAGCAACTGCTCAAGGACAACCGTCTGCGGCCGGAATTACTGCAACTGGAAATTACCGAAAACTTCATCATGAGCCAGGCTGAAGAGGCATTGGCAGTGCTGCACCAGCTCAAACACCTCGGCGTGCAACTGGCCATCGATGACTTCGGCACCGGTTACTCCTCGCTGAGTTACCTCAAGCGCCTGCCTCTGGACATCCTCAAGATCGACCAGTCTTTCGTTCGCGGACTGCCCGACGACCCGCACGACGCGGCGATTGTCCGCGCCATCATCGCCCTGGGCCGCAGCATGCAATTCACCGTGATCGCCGAAGGCGTGGAAACCCAGGCCCAACAACAATTCCTCGCCGCCGAAGGTTGCGAACAGATCCAGGGCTACATCGTCAGCCTGCCGCTGCCACCCGAGGAATTCGCCGCGACGTTTCTTCGCATAGCCGTATCAGATTTTTCGGATAGCACAGCCGAGAAACCGTCGCTATAATCCGCGGCCTACTGAGGGCCTATAGCTCAGTTGGTTAGAGCAGAGGACTCATAATCCTTTGGTCCACGGTTCAAGTCCGTGTGGGCCCACCAAACATGAAAAAGCCGCGCATTCGCGCGGCTTTTTTTCGCCTGTCGTTTGGCGTTTACGTTCTTCACAAGCGCAATGTTCGGAAGACTACCGCAAGGTCTGTAGGTTATTTCCCAAGCTGTGTTTTCACTCAGTTTTCGGCCTTGTTGGCCTTTTCTCTGAGCGAGTAATCTCCGGGCGCCGCTGTTCGCCAGGGATTACTTTCATGCTCGTGAATGCTGCGCCACTGATAAAAGAATCTAGTGGCCAACAAACATGGATCGACTTAGCTCTGCCCGACCTGCGTACGCTGGCCAGGGAGCTTCGCTCAGCCGCAATTGATGAAGTGAAAAGAGCAGACGATGCGCAAGGAGCCCTCAGAATTCTCCTGGCTCACTTCGGATTCATCGATGAAGCGTTGCTCGCAGTCACCATCCTCACCCCGATCGGAAACGTTGCGGTCATGAGGGACAAACTTGCCCACATCGTCGAAAAACGCGCTGACTCACGAGAGCGCTACGTTCGGCATGCGATTGATACGCTGACGGGACCGTTTGAAATATGGAGAGTGCTGTATGACAACGGCGGATACCGCATGGCCTTCATCAATGCCTACGAGGCAAAGAATGACATGCTCGTGGTGGTAGATGTCAGGCACGGACACGTCCTGTGGAACTTCATGCATGCCCCGGCAAGAGCGATGAACAAGCACCGCCAGGGCGAACTTCTCTACAAGAGATACGTTCTTCAGGACAAACAAAAAGGGGAGCCTGTTGGCTCCCCTTGAATATTTGAATCCTGATATTGGCATCCTCAGGAAATGGGATGAAGAGGTCTCACCTTACACCGATGTTGCAGCATCGCTGAGGTACCTACGTCTGCTGGAGCCCTGCAAGGCAGCAGATTTCGCGCTCTTGAGGCCATTTTTGATAAAGGCAGCAGGCAAGTCAAATCATTTGTCTGTTCTTTTGTTTCAGCAAAATCCCCGATCCGATGACTGCCTAATCCCCCGCCGCTCAATCAGCGCTCACAAGCGCCTCGCGTGGCGAGCCTGTAACATGCGACCCCATTGATCCGTACCGCTGGAGCCTGCCCTTGCCCGACATCCGCCCACCCGTGCTCGATGAAATCGACCGCCAGCTGATCGCTGCCCTGCAAATCAACGCCCGCGAAAGCGTGGCGATGCTGGCCAGGCAATTGGGGATCGCTCGCACGACCGTGACTTCGCGGCTGGCTCGGTTGGAAAAGGCCAAGGTCATCACCGGCTACGGCGTGCGTTTGGGCCAGCGTGTGGTGGATGGCGGCTTGCAGGCTTACGTCGGGATCAAAGTGCAGCCGCGCTCTGGTAAAGAAGTGTTGCGGCGGTTGAGCGCGATGGCTCAGGTACAGCAGCTGTGCGCGGTAAGTGGCGAGTTTGATTATGTGGCGTGGTTGCGCACCGATTCGCCGGAACAGCTCGATCAGCTTCTCGATCAGATCGGCAGCGTAGACGGTGTGGAGAAGACCACGACGTCGATCATCCTCAGCAGCAAGATTGATCGCGGGCATCCAGTCTGACCAACAGGATCGTCAGATTGCAGCATATGCACTCAAAACGACGACACTTTGCGTCTTATTAACGTGTTCTACGCTCCCTAGAATGGCTGGCATCTTTTCCTATACTCAGACGCGCATCCAGCGTCGGGTCGCCAGCAAGGTCAGTCATGAACAAGAACAATCGCCATCCTGCAGACGGTAAGAAACCGATCACCATTTTCGGCCCGGACTTTCCTTTCGCCTTCGACGACTGGATCGAACACCCGGCCGGCCTGGGCAGCATCCCCGAGCACAACCACGGTGCCGAAGTGGCGATCGTCGGGGCCGGCATCGCCGGTCTGGTGGCGGCTTATGAGCTGATGAAACTCGGCTTGAAGCCAGTCGTGTATGAGGCATCGAAGCTCGGTGGCCGTCTGCGTTCGCAAGCGTTCAACGGCACTGACGGCATCGTCGCCGAGCTCGGCGGCATGCGCTTCCCGGTGTCGTCCACCGCGTTCTATCACTATGTCGACAAACTCGGGCTGGAAACCAAGCCCTTCCCCAACCCGTTGACGCCGGCCTCCGGCAGCACCGTGATCGACCTGGAAGGCAAAACCCATTACGCACAGAGCCTGAAGGATCTTCCTGCATTGTTTCAGGAAGTGGCGGACGCCTGGGCTGACGCTCTGGAGGCCGGTTCGCAGTTCTCCGATATCCAGCAAGCGATTCGCGACCGCGATGTGCCGCGCCTCAAAGAGCTGTGGAACACTCTGGTTCCGCTGTGGGACGACCGCACCTTCTACGATTTCGTCGCCACGTCAAAAGCCTTCGCCAAATTGTCGTTCCATCACCGCGAAGTGTTCGGTCAGGTCGGTTTCGGCACCGGCGGCTGGGACTCGGACTTCCCCAATTCGATGCTGGAAATCTTCCGCGTGGTGATGACCAACTGCGACGATCACCAGCATCTGGTGGTCGGCGGCGTGGAACAAGTGCCGCAAGGCATCTGGCGTCATGCGCCGGAACGCTGCGTTCACTGGCCGCAAGGTACCAGCTTGAAATCGCTGCACCACGGCGCGCCACGTTCCGGGGTGAAGAAAATTGCCCACGCCCCTGACGGACGTTTCGCGGTCACCGACAACAACGGCGACACCCGCGAGTACGCGGCCGTACTGACCACCTGCCAGAGCTGGCTGCTGACCACCCAGATCGAATGCGATGAAAGCCTGTTCTCGCAGAAGATGTGGATGGCCCTGGACCGCACTCGCTACATGCAATCGTCGAAGACCTTCGTGATGGTCGACCGCCCGTTCTGGAAGGACAAGGATCCGGAAACCGGCCGCGACCTGATGAGCATGACCCTCACCGATCGCCTGACCCGTGGCACCTATCTGTTCGACAACGGCGACGACAAGCCGGGCGTGATCTGTCTCTCGTACTCGTGGATGAGCGACGCGCTGAAGATGCTTCCGCACCCGGTGGAAAAACGCGTGAAACTGGCGCTGGATGCGCTGAAGAAGATCTACCCGAAAGTCGACATCGCCGCGCGGATCATCGGCGATCCGATCACCGTATCGTGGGAAGCCGACCCGCACTTCCTCGGCGCATTCAAGGGCGCCCTGCCCGGCCACTATCGCTACAACCAGCGCATGTACGCGCACTTCATGCAGGACGACATGCCGCCGGAGCAGCGCGGGATTTTCATCGCCGGCGACGACGTTTCGTGGACGCCCGCCTGGGTCGAAGGCGCAGTACAAACCTCGCTCAATGCGGTGTGGGGAATCATGAAGCACTTCGGTGGGTCCACACATAAAGAGAACCCCGGCCCGGGTGATGTGTTCAACGACATCGGCCCGATCGCCCTGCCCGAGTAAGAGGAATACCTGATGCGTGTAGCCCTTTACCAATGTCCACCGCTGCCACTGGAACCTGCTGCCAACCTTCAGCGCCTGCAACAACTGGCGATGGAGGCCAAAGGCGCCGACCTGCTGGTGGTGCCGGAGATGTTCCTGACCGGCTACAACATCGGCAAGGAGGCAGTCGCGACATTGGCCGAGGTCTACAACGGTGAGTGGGCGCAGCAAGTCGGACGAATCGCCAAGGCAGCCGGTCTGGCGATTCTCTACGGTTACCCTGAGCGCACCGCCGAAGGACAGATCTACAACGCCGTGCAGTTGATCGATTCAAGCGGCGAGCGCCTGTGCAATTACCGCAAGACCCATCTGTTCGGCGACCTGGACCGTTCGATGTTCAGCCCCGGCGATGGCGAGTTTCCCATCGTCGAGCTCAACGGTTGGAAGCTCGGCTTTCTGATCTGCTACGACCTGGAGTTCCCGGAGAACGCCCGGCGCCTGGCCCTAGAAGGCGCCGAGCTGATTCTGGTGCCGACCGCGAACATGATTCCATTCGATTTCATTGCCGATGTTTCCGTGCGCTCCCGCGCCTTCGAAAACCAGTGCTACGTGGCTTACGCCAACTACTGCGGCCACGAAGGCGACATTCATTACTGCGGACAAAGCAGCATTGCCGCGCCGGATGGCAGCCGCATCGCCCAGGCCGGACTGGACGAAGCTTTGATCGTCGGAGAGCTGAATCGCCAGTTGATGGTCGACTCGCGCAGCGCCAACCGCTACTTCAACGACCGCCGCCCCGAACTTTACGACGCGCTCAACAAGCGCTAATCCGCTAGCATTGGCACTTCACTGTTCTGGAAGTGCCCATGCCTGCGCCGACTCACCCCCGCCCCCACACCGAAACCCTGGCCAACGGCTTGCGCGTGACCCTGCGTCACGTGCCCGGCCTGAAGCGCAGCGCCGCCGCGTTGCGAGTGGCTGCCGGTAGCCATGACGTACCGTTGGCGTGGCCGGGACTGGCGCATTTCCTTGAGCATTTGCTGTTTCTCGGCACCGAGCGTTTTCCTGCAAGCCAAGGGCTGATGGCCTACGTGCAAGGTCACGGCGGCCAGGTGAATGCCAGCACCCGTGAGCGCACCACCGATTTCTTCTTTGAGTTGCCGCCAGCGTCCTTCAGCGGTGGACTGGAGCGTCTGTCAGACATGCTAGCCCGTCCGCGTATGAGTCCGGACGATCAGTTGCGGGAACGGGAAGTGTTGCAGGCGGAGTTTGTCGCGTGGTCGCAGGATGCTGCGGCTCAGCAGAAAGAGGCGCTGTTTGAGGGATTGTCGGCAGCGCATCCGTTGCGCGGCTTTCATGCCGGGAGCCGCGAGAGCTTGCCGGTAGAACTAGCGGATTTTCAGCAGGCGTTGGAAGACTTTCATCAGCAGTTTTACCGTACCGGGCAGATGATCCTGAGTCTGGTCGGGCCGCAGAGTGTTGAAGAGCTGCGCACGCTGGCCGAACAGTTTGCCGCCACGCTGACGCCTGGGGATAAAACGGCACAGGCAGACCCCGTTCGCTTGATGGACAACGCAAAGGAAAGTTATCAACAGGCTGGCGAGCGGCACGGCAATCTGCTGTTTGCGTTGGAGGATTTGCCGGAATTCTCGGCCGAAGCACTGGCGTTTCTCTGCCACTGGTTGAACAGCGCCAAACCCCGCGGGTTGCTCACGCATTTGCGGCAGCTGGGTCTGGTGGAGAGTTTGCAGGCCTGTGTGCCTTATCAATTTACTGGGCAGGCTTTGCTACATCTTCAGTTCACTGCGGAATCCGGGTCACTCGACGCCATCCGCGCACAGTTTTTCGACTGGTTGAGCTTCTTCGCAGCGCAGCAGGACTGGCCGGCGTTGCGTCAGGAGTATGCAACACTGCTTGAACGACAGCAGCAGGTCAGCGGTGCATTGCAGTTGGCCCGACTCGACAGCGAACAACTCGAGAATGAAATCTCCGAATCGTCCGTTGCGGCACTCAAAGAAATTCTCGGCAAAATCGGCACTGTGGATAACTTCAGCAGTCACTGGCATCTACCCACTGCCAATCCGTTCCTGCGCTCAGCCGAACCGCTGGCCAACGCCGGCCTGATCCGCGGCCAGACCAGCGCCCACCGTGGCCTGCGCACGTTCGCTCAGGATCGCTCGCGCAGCCGCCGCGAACGCTCGCCGATGCAATTCAGCCAGACGCAGCCGGATAACGGTGACGAAGGTGCGGTGTATGTTCGCTGGCAGACGGAAGCAGCGGCCACGGCCGAGCTGCAAGCGAAACTGCAACGCAGTCTGCGGGAGGTTTCTGACGACGCGCGTCAGGCCGGGGTCGAATTGTCGTTCAGCACCTCGGGTAATCAGTGGCTGCTCAAACTCATCGGCCTGCAGGACACGCTGCCCGTTGTGCTGGAGCACGCGCTGAAATCTCTGACACAAGTGGGCGTCGATTCCGCGAAAGGCGAGCCGCAACCTGCGCTGATACCGATTCGCCAACTGCTCAAAGTACTGCCCGAACAGTGCCTGCCAGCGGTAAGTGAATCCGATGACGCCGCGCACCTGTGGACAACTTCCCGCTGGGACGGTCTGGCTTTGGGGTTAAGCCCACACACCCAGTCCGCCATGGGTCTGGCCCTGAGTCGCATCCCCGGCATCCCGGACAATCAAATTCCCCCACCGTCGGCAATCCACGCCGGATTCCAGTGGAGTCAGATCGACAGCGCGTCCAGCGAACACGCCTTGCTGCTGTTCTGCCCGACCGCCAGCCACGAAATCGCCGACGAAGCCGCGTGGCGCCTGCTCGCGCACCTGTGCCAGTCACCTTTCTACCAACGCCTGCGAGTCGAACTGCAACTCGGCTACGCAGTGTTCAGCGGCCTGCGTCAGCTCCACGGTCAGACCGGATTGCTGTTCGGTGTGCAATCGCCCACGGCCACCGCCGCGCAATTGCTCGGCCACATTCAAAAATTTCTCGATGGCCTGCCAGCCCTTGTCGAACAGCTGGATGACGCCAGCCTCAATCAGCAACGCCAGACGCTTGCCGATCAGTTCTATGACAGCGCCCTGTCCTGCAAAGACGCTGCCGAACTCCTGTGGCAGGCCCGACTCCCCGGCCACTCGTCGGATTATCTGGCCCAGCTGCGCGGCGCCATCGCTCAACTGGATCGCCCGGCATTGCTGGCCGCCGCACAACGTCTGATCCGCGCCGAAGGCGGCTGGCACGGCCTCGCCAACAGCCCTTCGCCGGGCGCGCCGTGGCAAGCGGCAAAATGATCATTACCGGGGCTGCAAGGAGCTTTCTCAAAGATTCACGGGCCAACCTCCTGAAATTTTGAGTAACATAGCCACCTAACTATTTGGAACATCCCTGCGCTGCCGTGGACTATACCTATGGATAGCGCTATCTCACCCACCTGAAAAAGGAGTCATCCGATGGCTTGGACCAAACCTGCTTACACCGACCTGCGCATCGGCTTCGAAGTCACCATGTACTTCGCCAGCCGCTGAGTCCTGCCTCAAGCAGAACACTGCAGTGCAACGCCTCGGCTCGCCGGGGCGTTTTATTTTCAGCGTTGAAATGATGGAGCGTTCATGTTCGTCCAGATTCTGGGTTCGGCCGCCGGTGGCGGTTTTCCGCAGTGGAACTGCAACTGCGTCAATTGTGCCGGTTTTCGCGACGGCAGCCTGAATGCCCAGGCCCGTACCCAATCGTCCATCGCCATTTCCGATGACGGCGTGAACTGGGTGCTGTGCAACGCCTCGCCGGACATCCGCGCGCAGCTTCAGAGCTTCGCCCCGATGCAGCCGGGCCGTGCCCTGCGTGATACCGGCATCAGCGCGATCATCCTGATGGACAGCCAGATCGACCACACCACCGGCCTGCTCAGCCTGCGCGAAGGTTGCCCGCATCAGGTCTGGTGCACGGACATGGTCCACGAAGACTTGAGCACCGGTTTCCCGCTGTTCACCATGCTCAAACACTGGAACGGCGGGCTGGACTGGAACCGCATCGAACTCGACCAGAGCTTCACCGTCGCTGCGTGCCCGAACCTGCGCTTCACTCCGCTGCCACTGCGTAGCGCGGCACCGCCCTACTCACCGCACCGCTTCGACCCGCACCCGGGCGACAACATCGGCCTGATCGTCGAAGACCTCAGCACCGGCGGCAAACTGTTCTACGCGCCGGGTTTGGGCAAGGTCGACGCGCCGCTGCTGGAAATCATGGCCGGCAGTGACTGCGTGCTGGTAGACGGGACAATGTGGGACGACGATGAAATGCAGCGTCGTGGCGTCGGCACCCGCACCGGCCGCGAAATGGGCCACCTGGCGCAGAACGGCCCCGGCGGCATGCTCGAAGTGCTGGAACAGCTTCCCGAGCAGCGCAAAGTGCTTATCCACATCAACAACACCAACCCGATTCTCGACGAAGACTCCCCGGAGCGCGCGGAACTGGTTCGGCGCAATGTTGAAGTGGCGTATGACGGCATGAGCATCGTCCTGTAACGAATGGCCCGGAGAACCGCAATGACCGACACCCCGCTGTCCCCCGCCGAATTCGAAGCGGCCCTGCGCGCCAAGGGCGCCTATTACCATATTTATCACCCGTATCACGTGGCGATGTATGAAGGCCGGGCCACCCGCGAGCAGATCCAGGGCTGGGTCGCCAACCGCTTCTACTATCAGGTGAACATCCCCCTGAAAGACGCAGCGATCCTCGCCAACTGCCCGGATCGCGAGATTCGCCGCGAGTGGATTCAGCGCCTGCTCGACCACGACGGCGCCCCAGGCGAAGACGGCGGCATCGAAGCCTGGCTGCGTCTCGGCCAGGCCGTCGGTCTCGACCCGGATCAATTGCGTTCCCAGGAACTGGTGCTGCCCGGCGTGCGCTTCGCCGTCGATGCCTACGTCAACTTCGCCCGCCGCGCCAGTTGGCAGGAAGCCGCCAGCAGCTCGCTGACCGAGCTGTTCGCGCCGCAGATCCACCAGTCGCGTCTCGACAGCTGGCCGCAGCATTACCCGTGGATCGACCCGGCCGGCTACGAATATTTCCGCACCCGTCTCGGTCAGGCCCGGCGCGATGTCGAGCATGGTCTGGCGATTACGCTGGAGCACTACAAGACCCGCGAAGGTCAGGAGCGCATGCTGGAAATTCTCCAGTTCAAACTGGACATCCTTTGGAGCATGCTCGATGCCATGAGCATGGCCTACGAACTGAACCGCCCGCCGTATCACAGCGTCACCGATCAACGGGTCTGGCATAAAGGAATCGCCTTATGAGTTTCGACCGCAGCAAGACCCCGACCTGGCGTCCCGGCTACCGTTTCCAGTACGAACCGGCCCAGAAAGGCCACGTGCTGCTGTACCCGGAAGGCATGATCAAACTCAATGAAAGTGCCGCGCTGATCGGCGGCCTGATTGACGGTGAACGGGATGTCGCGGCGATCATCGCCGAACTCGACAGACAGTTCCCCGGCGTGCCCGAGCTCGGTGACGACATCGAGCAATTCATGGAGGTTGCCCGTGCGCAGCACTGGATCGAACTTGCCTGAGTCATCGGTGCAAGTCCCGGCCAAACCGGAAATCGGCCTGCCGCTGTGGCTGCTCGCCGAGCTGACTTACCGCTGCCCGCTGCAATGCCCCTACTGCTCCAATCCGCTGGATTTCGCCGAGCAGGGCAAAGAGCTGAGCACCGAGCAGTGGATCAAGGTATTTCGCGAGGCGCGGGAGATGGGCGCGGCGCAACTGGGCTTCTCCGGCGGCGAACCGCTGGTACGCCAGGACCTCGCCGAGCTGATCCGCGAAGCGCGTCAGTTGGGCTTCTACACCAACCTGATCACCTCCGGCATCGGCCTGACCGAGCAGAAGATCAGCGACTTCAAGAAGGCCGGGCTCGATCACATCCAGATCAGTTTCCAGGCCAGCGACGAGCAAGTGAACAACCTGCTCGCCGGCTCGAAAAAAGCCTTCGCGCAGAAACTGGAAATGGCCCGCGCCGTGAAGGCCCACGGCTATCCGATGGTGCTGAACTTCGTCACCCATCGGCACAACATCGACAAGATCGACCGCATCATCGAGCTGTGCATCGCGCTTGAGGCCGACTTCGTCGAACTCGCCACATGCCAGTTCTACGGCTGGGCACAGCTCAACCGTGTCGGCCTGTTGCCGACCAAAGAGCAACTGGTTCGCGCCGAACGCATCACCAACGAATACCGCGCCAAACTGGAAGCTGAAGGGCATCCGTGCAAGCTGATTTTCGTCACCCCGGACTATTACGAAGAGCGCCCGAAAGCCTGCATGAATGGCTGGGGCAGTCTGTTTCTGACAGTCACACCGGACGGCACCGCCCTGCCCTGTCATGGCGCCCGACAGCTGCCGGTACAATTTCCCAATGTGCGCGACCACAGCATGCAGCACATCTGGTACGACTCGTTCGGCTTCAACCGCTTTCGCGGCTATGACTGGATGCCCGAGCCGTGCCGCTCCTGCGACGAAAAAGAGCAGGATTTCGGCGGCTGCCGCTGCCAGGCGTTCATGCTCACCGGCGATGCCAGCAATGCCGATCCGGTGTGCAGCAAGTCCGAACATCACGGCGTGATCCTCAAAGCCCGCGAAGAAGCCGAGCACGCCACCCAGACCATCGAACAACTGGCCTTTCGCAATGAACGAAACTCGCGCCTCATCGCCAAAGGCTGAGCCTTTCAGCGCCACCGCCGCGGTTGCTGCCGGCGTGGACTTCGCCGAGCTGCAACTTGGCGCCCATGGTTTGTTCTGGAATGAATATCGCCCGACCGACGCCGCCTGCCGGATCTGGCACTGGCGCGATGGCGCGGCGAAATGTCTGACGCCTGCGGGTTTCAGCGTGCGTAGCCGGGTGTACGAATATGGCGGTGGGGCGTTTTGTCTGACGCCTGACGGGGTGGTTTTCGTTAACGAGGCGGATCAGCAACTGTACCGACAGACGCTGGACGGCGAGCCCGTGGCCTTGACGTCCGGGGAATGCCGATATGGTGATCTGCATTTTGCCGATGGGCAGGTGCTGGCTGTTGAAGAGAACGGTGATTGCCATCGGTTGGTGGCTATCGATCTGGCGAAGGGCGACCGCCATTTGCTGGTCGAAGGCGCGGATTTTTACGCATCGCCGATCATCAGCCCGGACGGCCAACGCCTGGCATGGATCGAGTGGAGCCGCCCGCATCAGCCGTGGACGTCCACCCGACTGATGCTCGCTGAGCGCTCGTCCAATGGATTTTCCGCTCCGCGTTGTGTGGCGGGTGAAGCGTTTGAAGAGTCGATCCAGCAACCGCGTTTCGATGCCAATGGCCGACTGGGCTGCCTGACCGATCGTGCTGGGTATTGGCAACCGTGGGTCGCGTCGGCAAACGGCTTGCAACCGTTAGCTAGCGCCGAAGCCGATCACGCGCCGGCTCCATGGCAACTTGGCGGTTGCACCTGGTTGCCCACAGATGAAGCATTCCTGACAAGTTGGAGCGAAGGCGGTTTCGGTCGTCTGGCGCTCAACGGCGAAGACTTCACCGGCGACTACAGCCGCTTCCGTCATCTGGCTGTCGATGATCAATTCATTTACTGCATTGCTGCGTCACCGATCAGCCCTTCAGCGGTGATCGCCATTGATCGCAAATCGCGTGAAGTGAATGTCCTGGCCGGCGGTGTCGCACCGCTGCCAGCGGAGCGCATCAGCCGCCCGCAAACCCTGCGCTACCCTAGCGGTTCGGGTGAGGCCCACGGTTTCTTTTACCCGGCCACGAATGGCGATTTGAAGCCGCCGCTGGTGGTGTTTATTCACGGCGGTCCAACGTCGGCCTGCTACCCGATGCTGGATCCGCGCATCCAGTACTGGACGCAACGCGGCTTTGCCGTCGCCGACCTCAACTACCGAGGCAGCAGCGGTTATGGCCGGAAGTATCGACAGGCGCTGCATCTGAGTTGGGGCGCGGTGGATGTCGAGGACGCGTGTGCGGTCGTGGCTTATCTCAATGATCGCGGCATGATCGACGGTGATCGTGCATTCATCCGTGGCGGCAGCGCCGGTGGTTACACCACGCTGTGTGCACTGGCATTCCATCAAGTGTTCCGCGCTGGCGCCAGCCTTTATGGCGTCAGTGACCCGGTAGCCCTCGGCCGCGCGACGCACAAGTTTGAAGGCGATTATCTGGACTGGCTGATCGGCGATCCCGATAAAGATGCCGAACGCTACGCCGCCCGCACGCCGTTGCTGCACGCAGGCAACATTCGCGTACCGGTGATTTTCTTCCAAGGCGAACTGGACGCCGTGGTCGTGCCGCAACAGACCCGCGACATGGTCGCGGCCCTGGAGCAAAACGCCATTGAAGTCGAAGCGCATTACTACGCCGATGAACGTCACGGCTTCCGCCGGGCCGCCAACCAGGCCCATGCGCTGGAGCAGGAATGGCGGTTCTACCGGCGAGTGATGGGTTTGACGGACTGAGACTCAGCGCTTGGCGATGATGTACACCGCGTGCACGATCCCCGGGATGTAACCGCACAACGTCAGCAGAATGTTCAGCCAGAACGCGCCGCCGAACCCGACCTGCAGAAACACACCCAGTGGCGGCAACAGAATGGCGATGATGATGCGGATAAAGTCCATGGGGCAGCTCCTGATTGGGGGTTGGCTCACCTGAGCCATACAAGCTAATCGACCTGTGCCGTTTGTCAGGGTTCAGTGCAAACCGCAATCTCGCCATCTGATCGCCATTACCCGGCCACAAAAAAACGCCCCACGCCAAAAGAATCAGGCGTGGGGCGTGCGTTATACCGCGAGACGGTTCTTGAATTCGGGTGGGAAATTTCAACTCAGACGGCAATCCCTTTGCGGCATTGCAGTTGCGCGGTGCGTACCCGGGAGAAGGCGCGGGCCAGGCGCAGGAGCATTTCGTCGATGTTGGCCTTGCTGACGTTGAGCGCCGGGGTGAAGCGCAGGCAGTCGGCTTGTGGGGCGTTGAGCAGCAAACCTTCATGCAGCGCGGCTTTGACCACGGCCTCGGCGGAGTCTTCCGACAGGGTCAGTCCCCAGAACAGCCCTTGCCCGCGCAACTCGCCATGTTCATAACGATGGGCCAGACGGGCGAGCCCTTCGCGCAGATGCTGGCCGTTGTCCCGGATCTGTTCGAGGAAGGCGCGATCCTGCACGCTGTCGAGTACCACCAGGCCGGCGGCGGTCATCAACGCGTTGCCGTGATGAGTACCGCCCAACTCGCCGGAATCGAAACAGCAGGCCTTGCCTCGCGCCAGCAATGCAGCCAGTGGCACGCCACCGCCGAGGCCTTTGCCGAGCACGACGATATCGGCGCGCACGCCGTAGGATTGTTCGGCGAGCAAGGTGCCGCAGCGGCCGATGCCGGTTTGAACCTCGTCGAGAATCAGCAGAATCCCCAGCTCACGGCACAAGCGTTCGACACCCTTGAGATAATGCTCGGTCGCCGGGATTACTCCGGCATCGCTCTGGATCGGTTCGAGCATGATTGCCACGGTCTGCGCATCGACCGCCGCGTGCAGCGCCGGCAGATCATTGAACGGCACCAGATCGAAACCCGGCAGCAACGGTGCGAAGCGGTTGTGCAGGTTGCAACTGTCCGACGCCGAAATCGTCGCCAGACTACGTCCGTGACAGCCCTGTCTGGCGACAATGATCCGCGAGGCGCCGCCGCGATGCAGCTGGCCCCATTTGCGCGCCAGTTTGATCGCCGCTTCACAAGCTTCACTGCCACTGTTGAGCAGGTAGGCCTGATCGCTGGCAGTACTGGCGCACAAGCGCTCGGCGAGGCTGAGCATGCCGCGATTGTGCAGGTTGAAGCCGGGATTGATCAGGGCCTGGGCCTGGCTGGCGATGGCCTTGACCAGTGCCGAAGGGCTATGCCCGAGGCTGTTGGCACCACCGGCCTGGGAAAAATCCAGGTAGGCGCGGTCATTGCTGTCCCATAGCCAAGAGCCTTGGCCGCGAACGAATACCTGCTGCGGGCGCTCGACGCTGGGCATCAGACGTTCGGCATTCAGGCCATCAGCGGCATCCGACTCATGGGTTTCAAAAGCCAGGTCATCGAGGCTCGGCGTCTGGCGCCGCAAACTGAACAGATTCATTGAAAAAAACCTCGGTCGAGATTTTTTGAACTGCCTATGTAAACACTTTTAAAACAAACGCTGGTCATTGCGCTTTCCGGCCCTGTAAGCCTTGTGAATGCGGTTAGACTAGGCCGGTTCACGGCGTCGAGCCATTTCGATTTCCCAGCATTTTCGATAAGTGTTACTTATGGATTTCAAACAACTGCGTTATTTCGTCGCGGTCTACGAAGAAGGTCACGTCGGACGCGCCGCCGAGCGCCTGTCGATCTCTCAGCCCGCCCTGTCCCAGCAGATTCGCCATCTGGAACAGAATCTCGACGTCACGCTGTTCGAACGCAGCAGCAAACGCCTGCTGCCGACCCTCGCCGCCCACACCTTGTACAACCACGCCCTGCCACTGCTCGACGGCATGCAGCGTGCGCGCGAGGCGCTCGGCAACTTCAAGGGTCAGGCACTGCGCACATTGGCGATTGGTGTACTGCAAACCGTGCACACCAGCCTGGTGCCTCAGATGCTTGAGCGGGTGCGCAAGGCCCAGCCGCATCTGGTCGTGCAGATTTATGAACTGACGGGGCTTGAGATTGAGCGGCGTTTGCTTAATGGCTCGCTGGACATCGGCATCAGCTATCTGCCGCCACGCCAGCCGGGGCTGCACGGCGTGATGTTGTACGAAGATGAACTGACGCTGGTCATCCCGGCGGATCATCCGCTGCGGGAATTCAAGAAAGTCTCGATGAGTCAGGCCGCTGAATTGCCGATGTTGTTGCTGGGGGAAGAATTCCAGATCCGCCAGATCTGGCAGGCGCAACTGGCCAGCCTCGGGCGACGCCCGCAAGTGCAGGCCGAACTGAACAATATGGTGGGGATTCTCGACAGCCTGCCGCACACCCGTCTGGCGACGGTGCTGCCCGGTCGTTCGCAAAAGGAATACGACGATCAGGATCTGCTGTGGAAACCGTTGAGTGAGCCACGCGTGCCGTTGAAGGTCGGGCTGGTGTGTCGCGATGTCCAGCGCCAGCAGGCGCCATTGGCCTTGCTGCGAACGTTGCTGGAAGAGGTGATGCAGCGTGAGGACAAACCGCTGAAAGGGGCGCCGCCGCTGGACGCGCTGAGCTGAAAACTTTTCTGCGGGCATAAGAAAACCCCGCCGAAGCGGGGCTTTGCAGACTGTTTCCCTGACATCCATTTCACTCCGCCACCCTGGCAGAATCCTACGTGTCCGTGTTGTTGCTTTGCGCTTCCTGCGCGACGTCCATGGAAAGTAGATTAGCTCTGGATCCAATCTACGCCTATGGGAGAACAGCAGCACGTCATGTAAGAGATCGCTTACATGACGTTACATCATCAAAACTGCGCAGCATCCAGCAGGAACAGCGACTCGCTGCCGGCCTTGACCGACGCGCTCAACGAGTGAATCCGCGGCAGCAGACGGGCGAAATAGAACCGCGCCGTGCCGAGTTTGCTCGCGTAGAAATCGTCCTGCGCTTCTTTGCCCAGCGATGCCTTGGCCATCAGTGCCCACATGTAGGCATAAGCGGTGTAGCCGAACGCTTGCAGATACTCGACCGATGCCGCGCCGATTTCGTTCGGGTTGGTTTTCGCCCGGTCCAGCAGCCACGAGGTCAGCTCGTCGAGGGTGTCGACGGCGTCATTCAGCGGCTTGGTGAACTCGCCCAGATCGGCACTGGCAGTCGCAGTGAAATGACGGATCTCGTCGGCAAACAGTTTGTAGAACGCGCCGCCGCTGCCGACGATCTTGCGACCCACCAGGTCCAGCGCCTGAATGCCGTTGGTGCCTTCGTAGATCTGCGTGATGCGCACGTCACGTACCAGTTGCTCCTGGCCCCACTCGCGGATGTAACCGTGGCCGCCGAAGATCTGCTGGCCATGGACAGTGGTTTCCAGACCCAGATCGGTCAGGAACGCCTTGGCCACTGGCGTCAGCAGCGCAACCAGATCTTCCGCACGTTTGCGGGTGGCGGCGTCTTCGCTGAACTTGGCGGTATCGAGTTGCATTGCCACGTAGGTGGAGAACGCACGGCCGCCTTCGTTCGAGGCTTTCATGGTCAGCAACATGCGACGCACGTCCGGGTGGACGATGATCGGGTCGGCCACCTTGTCCTTGTTCTGCGCGCCAGTCGGCGAACGGCTTTGCAGGCGGTCGCGGGCGTATTCGATGGCGTTCTGGTACGAGCGCTCGCCGGTGGCCAGGCCCTGGATACCGACACCCAGACGCTCGTAGTTCATCATGGTGAACATCGCGGCCAGGCCCTTGTTCGGCTCGCCGACCAGGTAACCCACGGCTTCGTCGAAGTTCATCACGCAGGTAGCGGAGGCCTGGATGCCCATCTTGTGCTCGATCGAACCGCAGTTCGCCGGGTTGCGCGCGCCCAGGCTGCCATCGGCATTGACCATGAACTTCGGCACCAGGAACAGCGAAATGCCCTTCGGCCCCGCCGGTGCGTCCGGCAGCTTGGCCAGCACCAGGTGGATGATGTTTTCGGTCAGGTCGTGCTCACCGCCGGTGATGAAGATCTTGGTGCCGCTGACCTTGTAGGAACCGTCGGCCTGAGGCTCGGCCTTGGTGCGGATGATGCCCAGGTCGGTGCCGGCATGCGGTTCGGTCAGGCACATGGAACCGGCCCAGACACCGGCGTACATGTTCGGCAGGTAAGCGGCTTTCAGCTCTTCGCTGGCGTGGGCGTTGATCGACAGGCAGGCGCCGGCGGTCAGCATCGGGTACAGACCGAAGGACAGGCTGGCGGAGTTGACCATCTCTTCGACCTGGGCCGACACGGCTTTGGGCATGCCCATGCCGCCGTAGGCCGGATCACCGCCAACGCCGACCCAGCCACCTTCGGCATAAGTCTGATAGGCCTGTGGGAAACCGGCCGGCGTGGTGACGGCACCATCGGCCCAGTGGCAGCCTTCTTCGTCGGCCGCGCGGCTCAGGGGTGCGATGCTTTTGCTGGTGACCTTGCCGGCCTCTTCGAGAATGGCTTCAACGGTTTCCGCGTCCACGGTCTCGGCCAGGGCCGGCAGTTCGGCCCAGAGTTTGGCGACTTCGAACACTTCATTGAGGACGAAGCGCATATCGCGCAGCGGCGCTTTGTAGTCAGCCATGGCAAACCTCGCAAAGATCTAAACAGGTGATTCGTGGAAGGGTGTTTTCGTTGAGCTGGAGTGTAACCCAACAACTTTTGCGACACATAGGGTCAGGCGGTGACTGATTTGTTATTTTTAGTCACCAGCAACCAACCATAAAGAAGCCCGCAATCAGCGGGCTCTTTTGTTTAACAGGGGCGTGTTACAGCGCGAACAACTGCGCCGGCAGTTTCATCAGGCAATCGCTGCCCGCCTCGATCGCCGAACGATGCGCCGCGGTACGCGGCAACAGACGCTTGAAGTAAAACTCGCACGTCGCCAGTTTGCCCTGGCAGAAATCGCCATCACCCTCGCCCGACTCCAGTTGCGCCTGGGCAACCAGCGCCATGCGCAACCACAAGTAGCCGAGAACGATGTAGCCGCTGTACATCAGGTAATCCACCGACGCGGCGCCGACTTCATCCGGGTTTTTCATCGCGGCCATGCCGACCTTCATGGTCAGCTCGCCCCACTGTTGATTGAGGCCATCGAGCTGCGCAACAAACTCACCCAGTTGCGAATGCCCGGTATTGGCGGCGCAGAACTTGTGGACGATTTTGGTGAAGTTGCGCAGCAGCTTGCCCTGACTGCCCAGCACTTTGCGCCCGAGCAGATCCAGCGCCTGAATGCCGTTGGTGCCTTCGTAGATCGGCGCGATCCGGCAATCGCGAACCAGTTGTTCCATGCCCCACTCGCGGATAAATCCGTGGCCACCGAACACCTGCATGCCGTGGTTGGTCACTTCCAGCCCGGTGTCGGTCATGAACGCTTTGCAGATCGGCGTCAGGAACGCCAACAGGTCTTCCGCCTCCTGACGCGCCTCGGCGTCCGGGCTCAGGTGCGCGACATCAAGCATTTGCGCGGTGAAATAGGTCAGCGCGCGGTTGCCTTCATTGAAGGCTTTCATGGTCAGCAGCATACGGCGCACGTCCGGGTGGACGATGATCGGGTCGGCCGGTTTGTCCGGGGCTTTGGCGCCGGTCAGGGCACGCATCTGCAAGCGGTCGTTGGCGTATTTGATTGCGCCCTGGAAACTCGCTTCGCCCAGACACAGGCCCTGCATCCCGGTGCCGAGCCGTGCGTGGTTCATCATGGTGAACATGCAGTTCAGGCCTTTGTTCGGCTCGCCGATCAGGAAGCCTTTGGCGTCGTCGAAGTTCAGCACGCACGTGGCCGAAGCCTTGATGCCCATCTTGTGCTCGATCGAGCCGCAGGAAACGCCGTTGCGTTCCCCCGCCTCGCCGGCTGCATTCGGGAGGAATTTCGGCACGATGAACAGCGAAATCCCCTTAGTCCCGGCCGGGGCGTCCGGCAGTTTGGCCAACACCAGATGAATGATGTTGTCACTCATGTCGTGCTCGCCGGCGGAGATGAAAATCTTGCTGCCGGTGACCGCATAACTGCCGTCGGCTTGTGGAACGGCGCGGGTCTTGATGATGCCCAGGTCGGTGCCGCAATGGGCTTCGGTCAGGCACATGGTGCCGGTCCACTGACCGGCGGTGAGTTTGCGCAGATAGGTGTTTTTCTGTTCTTCGGTGCCGTGGGCGTGGATCGCCGACATGGCGCCGTGGGTCAGGCCCGGGTACATGCCCCACGAGGTGTTGCTGGAGGCGACCATTTCGCTGATCACCAGCCCCAGCGAACTTGGCAGGCCCTGGCCGCCGTAAGCCGGATCTGCCGCCAGACCGTGCCAGCCACCTTCCACGTATTGTGCGAAGGCCTGCTTGAAGCCTGTAGGCGTTGTCACCACGCCATTGTCGAAATGGCAGCCTTCTTCGTCACCGCTGCGATTGAGCGGTGCCAGAACGTTCTCACAGAACTTCGCGCCCTCGTCGAGGATCGCGTTGATCATGTCCGGGCTGGCGTCGTGGGCGCCGAGGGCCGCGTACTGAGTGTGGAAGTCAAAGACGTGGTCGATCAGAAAGCGCATGTCGCGCAGGGGAGCTTTGTACTCGGGCATGGTGGCTTCTCCTTCAGCAGATTGCTTCAACCTACTGCCGGCCACCCTGCCCCACAATCACTGTCCAGACGCTGAATGCGCCGTCATCACTCAACCTGCGGCGCTGTCCATGCGCACCGCGCCACGTCGGTTCTGCCCGAACGCCATCACGCAGTTACGGCCTGCGCCCTTGGCGCTGTAGAGCGCCTGGTCGGCGGATTTCAGCACTTCTTCCGGGGTGCGCTGTTCCAGACGTTCGGCCACGCCGATGCTGACCGTGACCGACACGCTGGATGCGCCCGAACCCGAGCGACGCTGACGGCCCTGCTGATCATCCTGCGGGCGACTTTCCTGATTTCGCAGCTGGATGTTGTAGGACGCAATCGACTCGCGGATGACTTCCAGGTGCGGCATGCACTCTTCAAGAGTCTTGCCCGCAAACACCAGGGCGAATTCCTCACCGCCATAGCGATACGCCCTACCGCCGCCGCTGATTTTGGACAGCTTGCTGGCGACCAGACGCAAGACCTGATCCCCAACGTCGTGGCCGTGGGTGTCGTTGAATTTCTTGAAGTGATCGACGTCGCTCATCGCCAGCACATAGTTGCGCCCCAAACGCTGCATGCGCTCGTTGAGTGCGCGGCGGCCCGGCAGACCGGTGAGCTCGTCACGGAAGGCCATTTGATACGCCTCATGCGCTACCGCTGCAGCAATCATCAGCATCACCTGGCTGCACATGATATTCAGGGTGAACGGCAGGATGAAGGTTTTCGGCAGCATCCAGAACACTCCGAGCAACCCCACCAATTGCGCGGCGTGCAGCGGACGCGGGTTGCGCCAGTATTGCCAGGCCAGCAACAGGAACGCCGAGATGAACACCGGATACGACAACTGGATCAGGCTCATCCACGCGCCGTGCAGCGCTGGCCAGCGGATCTCGGAAAGCCACATCAGCAACGCCTGCGGGTAACTTTGCTCAAGCCCCAGCGCCACGCTGCCAAAGGCCAGCAGCACGGCGAAGCGCGCGACCATGTCCTGAAACAGGTGCGTGCGTTCCTGCCACGCGGCGAATAGCCCGAACAACAGCGGCAACAGCAGACAGACCAGGTGGAACACCACGGCCGCGTCTTCGCGCACCTTGCCGTTGTCGCGGTAATAGTCGGTCTGGGTGTCGAGCAGGAAGTAGGCGATGTACACCGTGACCATCAGAAACAGCTCGCGCTGGCGTCGGTAAACCGCACAGTACGAACCGCCCAACAGCAGCACCAAGGTCGGCAACACGTTAAACAGCGAGGTGAAGAACACGTTGAGGTCTTTGACGTACGCAGCCGCCAACCCCGCGAGCAACAACAGCAGTGAAGGTAGGAAATGACTGAAACGTACAGCGGAAGAACGCGGCAAGGGTAAAAGCTCCGACCCGTCATGGCAAAGAGATGGCATTGTGCCTGCAATGTGGCCAGTTAAGCACACACAATGTGATCCAGATCACAGGCTGTCTCTTTAACGGCCGAATTCGGCGGTTGCTGAGGGATTTAGTCAGGTTTTTTGCGCAATGGCCGCTAGACGGCCACCATGGCCATCATTCTTGATGGCCATGGTGTTTTTTTTCTGCTCAGAGATCGTTGTAGAACGGCTGCAATGGCCCCTCTGCCGCCGGCCGGCCTTCAGCACCGTAAGGCTTGAGATTGAGCGATGCGTCCATCGCCTGACGTGTCGTGACTTTCGGACTGGCCGGGCGCTGGGTCACGGCATTCTCGTCGCCGATGTGGCCCTGTGGGATCACCAGCGACGGATGATCGAACGGTGCCCGTTCCCAGGCTACGCGCGGATCGGTCAGGCCGACTTCCATGAATTTCACCACGGCATCGATTTCGGCAGGCGTCAGGTTCAGCGCCGTCATGTCCGGATCGAGGTTGGAGGTGTTGTGCTGGTTCACCGCCGGATGCTCGAAGCCGCTGGTGTTGTTGGCGTCTTCCCCGCGCCGGTCACCGCCACGGTTGTAGAACTCCATCACCTGTTTGAGCGTCGAGCGGCTGCCGTTGTGGAAGTACGGCCCGGTCAGGGCGATGTTTCGCAGGGTCGGAGTCTTGAACGCGCCGTCGACCGAGTCGCGGAAACCGACATTCGGTTTGAGTGTGGCATCGCACGGAATCGCCGCACTCAACGGTGCCTCGAACGTACAGACATCGACGTCCAGCGGATCCACCGACCGGCCGCCCTGCAACACGCTGTTGTACTGACGGGTGAACGACCATGGATTGCCCCACGCATCCGCGCCGCCGAGGGCGAGGTCTTCCGAAGTCGGGCGCACACCGGTGTTGTAGAAGCCGTTGTCATAAAGGGTGGTCAGGTTGTCGGCCATCACCATGCGTTCGATGCGTTCGCGTGGATGCATCAGCAGGCGGCTGGCGGCGTTGGTCAGCTCCGGTCCGCCGTGGCAATTGACGCATTTACCCTTGCCGAGAAACAGGTTCATGCCCTCGACCTGTTGCGCGTTCATGGCCGTGTGATCGCCTTGAAGGTAGGCGTCGATCGGCGCCTGATCGGACACCAGCGTCGCCTCATACATCTGGATCGCCAGACCGAAGAACAGCGGGAAGTTGGCTTCCATCTGGGTGTACGGCGCGCCGCCCACCAGAACGTTTTGCGTGGCGTTCCACAGCCGGGGCTGGAAGGCGTTCTTGATCAGTTCGCGATAGGTCGGCCGCCGTGCGCCGGACACCGGAGCCAGCACCGAATCGGTGGATGAGATCCGCTGCTGCTTGAGCATCAGCGTGTCGAGCATCCTTCGGCCGATATCGGCAAAGGTGCGGCCACCGCAGGACATTTCCACCGGGCTGCCGGGCGGGCCGACGGCTTGCGAGGCGGCAGAGGCGTCGTTGAGCGCCAGCCGCACTTTGGTGGCGACCGTGCTGCGTTCACTGGTCACGTAAATCCCGGCATCCGGGTCGCGATTGCCGAACGGCGAGAAGCCGTTGAACACGTTATTGGCCCGACCGTCCCAGAAGTTGCGCACGTTGAACGCGGCGTTGATCACCGACGGCGCATTGCGCCCGGTGCTGCGTCGAACGTTGATGCCGCCGACCTGAAACAGGCCGTCCGGCTGCTGGGTGCATTTGTCGAAACGCGGCTGGTTGGGTTTGACGAAGTTGGCGTCGAAAACGCCTTGCGAGCCGACCACGTCGTCGGTCGAGTACACGATGGGCGAGTTGCGCTCCAGCGGATTGCTCAGCACATGGGTCGGGAAGTCGGTTTTCTTCAGCGTGTAGTTCGGGCCGCCCTTGCCGCCGGACAACGTCGCGTAGGACGCCACGTCACCGGGAATGTCCGACGCCACAAACGGCTTGTTGAAGATCGACGCGACGTTGGCGTTGGTGTGCGCCTGGCCGGGGTTGAGCTGGTTGGTGATGCGGTGATCCACGCCGGCGTGGTAGTGGCAGGACGCGCAGGCCGTGGAGCCATCACTGCCGATCTCCATGTCCCAGAACAACGCTTTGCCCAGCAGGATCGCAGCCTGACGATTGAGCACGTAGTCGGTCATCAGGTCGACCTTGCGTCCGCCCTCGGTCCCGGACGGATCGGGAGGCACCATCCCGCGCAACGATTGCAGCGAAGGGACTTCCGGCACCGGGGGATCGACTTCGGCGGGGTCGGCAGCCCATGCGCTGTGGACTGAAAGCGCAACGGGTAACCAGAAGGACAAACGAGCGAGTCGACTGATGTTCATAGGCTTCACCCTGACTGTTGTTGTTAAGTGCCGGGCGTCTTGCTTCTTTGAGCAGGCAGTTCTGGTTAGCACCGGTAAATCGGGCAGTGCAATTAATTGGCCACTCTTCTGGAAACATTTTGAATCAATAAGCGCAGGGGTTCGGCCAAGCAGCGCCATCATCAATGCTGGGGAATCAGCCCCGGGATTGGGGAAATCCGGGCAAAAAAAACCGCTGCCCCCGAAGGAACAGCGGTTTTTTGAAGGACTGCGTTAAGGCTTAGTAGCCCAGTGCGAAGTCTTCTTCTTTCATGTCCATCAGGTTGTTGGCGCCCGACAGCATGGTGGCCACGTGCGTACGGGTACGCGGCAGGATGCGCTGGAAGTAGAAGCGCGCGGTTTGCAGCTTGGCGGTGTAGAACGCCTCGTCGGTGGTGCCGGCAGCCAGTTTTTCGGCAGCCAGACGCGCCATGTCAGCCCAGAAGTAGGCCAGGCAGGCGTAACCGGAGTACATCAGGTAGTCCACGGAAGCCGCGCCGACTTCTTCGCGATCTTTCATGGCGGCCATACCGACCTTCATGGTCAGCTCGCCCCACTCTTTGTTCAGTGCAGCCAACGGGGCGACGAATTCTTTGACGGCTTCGTTGCCTTCGTTGTTCTGGCAGAACTTGTGGACGATCTTGGTGAAGCCTTTCAGAGCCTCGCCTTGAGTCATCAGCACTTTACGGCCCAGCAGGTCGAGTGCCTGGATGCCGGTGGTGCCTTCGTACAGCATCGAGATGCGGCTGTCGCGAACGTTCTGCTCCATGCCCCACTCGGCGATGAAGCCGTGGCCGCCGTAGATCTGCACGCCGTGGTTGGCGGATTCGAAACCGACTTCGGTCATGAACGCTTTGGCGATCGGAGTCATGAAGGCCAGCAGTGCGTCGGCTTTCTTCTTCTCTTCTTCGTCCACGCCGTACTTGACGATGTCGACCTGTTTGGCAGTGAAGTACACCATCGCACGGTTGCCTTCGGCGAATGCCTTCATGGTCAACAGCATGCGGCGTACGTCCGGGTGAACGATGATCGGGTCAGCGGCCTTGTCCGGCGCTTTCGGGCCAGTCAGGGAACGCATTTGCAGGCGATCGCGAGCGTATTTCAGGCCACCCTGGAAGCCGATTTCGGCGTGAGCCAGACCTTGCAGCGCGGTACCCAGACGTGCGGTGTTCATGAAGGTGAACATGCAGTTCAGGCCTTTGTTCGCCGGGCCGATCAGGAAACCGGTCGCGCCGTCGAAGTTCATCACGCAGGTCGCGTTGCCGTGGATGCCCATCTTGTGTTCGATCGAACCGCAGGTCACAGCGTTGCGTGCACCGACGGTGCCATCAGCATTCGGCATGAACTTCGGAACGATGAACAGCGAGATGCCTTTGGTGCCGGCCGGTGCGTCCGGCAGGCGGGCCAGCACGATGTGGACGATGTTGTCGGCCATGTCGTGTTCACCGGCCGAGATGAAGATCTTGGTGCCGGAGACTTTGTAGGAACCGTCGGCCTGAGGTTCGGCCTTGGTACGCAGCATGCCCAGGTCGGTGCCGCAGTGCGGCTCGGTCAGGCACATGGTGCCGGTCCATTCGCCGGAGACCAATTTGGTCAGATAGGCTTCTTGCTGCTCTGGGGTGCCGTGCTCGGAGATGGTGTTCATCGCGCCGTGCGACAGGCCCGGGTACATGCCCCACGACCAGTTGGCTTCGCCGACCATCTCGCTGACAGCCAGACCCAGCGACTCAGGCAGGCCCTGACCGCCGTGCTCGACGTCATGGGCCAGGCTTGGCCAGCCGCCTTCCACGAATTGCTTGTAGGCCTCTTTGAAGCCGGCCGGGGTTTTCACGCCGGACTCGCTCCAGGTGCAGCCTTCGGTGTCACCCACGCGGTTCAGCGGTGCCAGCACCTGCTCACAAAACTTGGCGCCCTCTTCGAGAATGGCGTCAACCATGTCCGGCGTTGCGTCTGCACACGCTGGAAGGCTCTGATAGTGCGCTTCGTAGCCGAGCAGTTCGTCACGAACGAAGCGAATATCACGCAAGGGGGCCTTGTAGTCAGGCATAGCGATAAACCTCTGCTGATGTAACCGGGAATGAACGACCGCGTTGATTTGTTGTGACGGTCAAACAGTTGTTTGAAACATACGTTTACGCCGAAATCTTGTCAAGCTTCGTTCTTTTGCCATTCGTCATCACATTTTCCGAACGCCGGACACAGCAACACGACATGCGCCCGACCGAGCCATGTGCACTGAAAAAAGATTAGTTGAGGGAGAAGGACTTACAACGAAAAACGCCGCGAACAGTCGCGGCGTCTGGCAAAGCGCAGATCAAAAAATCAGGCGAACGTATCGATGATCGTACCGAGCATTTCATCGGAAGCCTTGGCGACTTTCACACCCAGTTCCGCCTGAAACTTGCCCTGGGCCATCTCGACCACGTTGCTCGCCAGGTCCGATTGCTGGGCGCGATCCACGGAACGCAGGCGATCGACCTGCACTTCCGAAGACTGACTAGTGACCGAACGCTCGATGGTGCTGCTGGCGATCTGGCTGGCGGCCTGATCGACGCGGTTCTGTCCGGTCTGAATGGTGCTCAGACCTGCATAAAAAGCTGTGTTTCCGGAGATTTCCATGGGAGCTCTCATCCTTGGGAAGGATCAATGGGTGCCATTGAAACAGAGGCGTCAGAAAAACACCCGTCAAAAACACTAATGGCACAGTGCCTTGTCATAGCCAAAATCAGTCGAGCAGATCCAGTTGCAAGTGATCGGCGACCGCTTCAGCGCTGACCGCCTTGAGCTTCGGCACCCGCCCCAGGCACGGCGCCGGAATCCGCTCGGCAAGTGTCGCCAGGTTTTCCTCCAGCCGCGACGTCTTCGGATCAATGATGTTCGCCACCCATCCCGCCAGTTGCAGCCCGTCCCGAGCAATCGCTTCGGCAGTCAGCAATGCATGGCTGATGCAACCCAGACGTACACCGACCACCAGAATCACCGGCAACTTCAAAGCAATCGCCAGATCCGACAGATTGTCCTGATCCGCCAACGGCACCCGCCAGCCGCCCGCGCCTTCGATCAGCGTAAAGTCGGCATTCATGGCCAGAATCTCGCGCATCGGCGCCAGCAACGATTGCACGGTCAGCGCCACACCCGCCTCACGCGCTGCCAGATGCGGCGCGATCGCTGGCTCGAACGCCACCGGGTTGACCTGTTGATACGTCAGCGGCAACGAGCATTCGGCCTGCAACGCCAGCGCATCGGAATTGCGCAAACCTCTGGGCGTCACCACACAACCGGACGCCACCGGTTTGCCCGCTGCCGTACTCAATCCCGCCGACCGCGCAGCGTGCAACAATCCGGCGGCGACGGTGGTCTTGCCAACGTCAGTGTCGGTTCCGGTGATGAAATAGGCTGCGCTCATAAGGGTTTCTCCAACACGGCGTAGACCACCTGATAAGTCGCCGGCAAGCCCTGCGGCTGACGGAACTGCTCGTAGGCTTCGACCAGCCCCAGAATCCGCGCCCGTCCGGTCAAACCACCCGGCCGGCCAGGGTTCAGGTTATGCGCGCCCAAGGCCTTGAGTTCATGGGTCAGGCTGCGCACATCCGGGTAATGCAGCACATGCGGCCGGTTCTCCAGACAGACACTGCGCAAGCCACTGGCCGCGCACAATTGCTCGTAGCGGGCGAACTCGCGGAAGCGGTTGACGTGCACCAGACCATCGACCTGACGCCAGCTGTCGCGCAACTCGTACAGCGTCCCTACACAAAGACTAGCAAACGCAAAAATCCCCCCCGGTTTCAGCACCCGAAACGTTTCGCCGAGCACCGCTTCGAAGTCCGCGCACCACTGCACGGCGAGGCTGGAGAAGATCAGATCACACGTCGAATCCTGCAACGGCAAACGTTCGGCATCGCCAGCAATGAAGTGTGTGGCCCCACCCAGCGGCCGCGCGTGATTGAGCATGCCCTCCGCGATATCCAGCGCCAGTCCCTCACCAAATCGCTCGGCCAGCGCCCGGGTGAAATACCCGGTGCCACAGCCCAGGTCCAGCCAGCGTGCCGGCCGAAAATCCACCGGCAAGCGATTCATCAACTGCGTACCGACATCGCGCTGCAACTCGGCGACGCTGTCGTAGCTGGCCGCTGCACGAGAAAAAGAAGCCGCGACCTGACGCTTGTCAGGCAAGCCGCCGGGCAACGCCGCAACAGACAAATCAGTCATCACCGCACTCACTTAAAAACGCCTGGATCGCACCGGCCACACCGTGGGGGTCTTCCAGAAGAAACGCATGGCTGGCCTGCTCGATCAGACCCACTTCGACATCTGCCAGCAACGCGAACAGCTCGCCCGCGGCTTCCGCCGGCACCAAACCGTCCAGCCCGCCGAACAGATGCAATTGCGGGCCACGAAACGCCTGCAAGGCTTCACGCGTATCGATCTGCGCCAACAACTCCAGACCGGCCATCAACGCGGCCGGCGAGGTATTCGGCGCGCCGCCGAGCAACAGCCGCGACAAACCGCGCGCGTCTTGCGCGCCCTGGGCGCACAGCAGAGAGAATCGTTTGAGGGTCGTGCGCGGGTCGGCGCTGCAGCCGGCCAGAAACGCATCGAAGGTCTCGCCGGGCATCGCGCTCGGCCACTGTTCATGGGCGACAAACGAAGGATTGCTGGCCAGGGTCAGCAAGCCGCAGCAATGTTCGCCACGCCGTGCCGCCAACTCGGAAGCGAGCATGCCGCCCAGTGACCAGCCACCGAGCCATGCATCTTCGGGGATGCGCTCATCGAGTTCGTCGAGCCAGTCGTTCAGATCGCTGGAGTCCAGCTCCGGCAACGGCTCGATATCGACCTGCAGATGCTCGTCGAGTCCGCGCAACGCAGCGGCCAGCGGCTCCAGCGGCGAAACGCCGAGGCCCCAGCCCGGTAGCAGAATCAGGCGATCACGCATGGCTTGGCTCCGACTTGAGTTGAGCAAAGCAATCGGCCAGTCCCTCTAACAATAGCTGCACCTGTGCCTCGCTGTGGGCGGCGGTCAGCGTCACCCGCAACCGCGCACTGCCGGCAGGCACGGTCGGCGGGCGGATCGCGGTGACCATCAGCCCACGCTCGCGCAACATCTGCGACAGACGCACGGCGCGACCGGCATCGCCGATCAGGATCGGCTGGATCGGCGTGAAGCTGTCCATCAGTTCCAGGCCGATCTGTTCCGCGCCTTGGCGGAACTGGCGGATCAACGTTTGCAGATGCTCGCGACGCCAGTGCTCGCTGCGCAGCAGCTCCAGACTTTTCAACGTTGCACAGGCCAGCGCCGGCGGTTGGCTGGTGGTGTAGATATACGGGCGGGCGAACTGGATCAGGCTTTCGATCAGCTCTTCACTGCCCGTGACGAACGCACCCGCCGTGCCGAACGCTTTGCCGAGGGTGCCGACCAGCACCGGCACATCCTCCTGGCTCAAACCGAAATGCTCGACGATCCCGCCACCGTTTGCCCCCAGCGGGCCGAATCCGTGGGCGTCATCGACCATCAGCCACGCGCCTTTGGCCTTGGTTTCCCGGGCCAGCGCCGGCAGATCGGCGAGATCACCGTCCATGCTGAACACGCCGTCAGTGACCACCAGCGTATTGCCGGTGGCTTTCTCCAGACGCTTGGCGAGGCTGTCGGCGTCGTTGTGCAAATAGCGATTGAAGCGCGCGCCGGACAACAATCCGGCATCCAGCAACGAGGCATGATTGAGCCGGTCTTCCAGCACCGTATCGCCCTGCCCGACCAATGCCGTGACCGCGCCGAGGTTGGCCATATAACCGGTGGTGAACAACAGCGCACGCGGCCGTCCGGTGAGGTCGGCCAAGGCTTCTTCCAACTCATGATGCGGGCCGCTGTGGCCGATCACCAGATGCGAGGCACCGCCGCCGACGCCCCACTTCGACGCACCGGCGCGCCAGGCTTCGATCACTTGCGGATGATTGGCCAGGCCCAGGTAATCGTTGTTGCAGAACGCCAGCAACGGCTCACCGTCGACCACCACTTGCGGCCCTTGCGGGCTTTCAAGCAGCGGTCGCTGGCGATAAAGATTTTCGGCACGACGGGCAGCAAGGCGTGCGGCGAGATCGAAAGACATGCAAGCCTCACGGGTGGCAAATGAATCAGCAGGCGCCGCCCGAGGCAGCGTCTGAGAAGAACGGGCGATCAGACCGCCGCGTTGTAGAACTGCTCGCTGCTCTTCTGCTCCACCAGCGCCTGCTCAATGGCAGCCTGATGCACTTCGTCGGCATGCTCTTCGCGGGCTTCCGGCTGAATGCCCAGACGTGCGAACAACTGCATGTCCTTGTCGGCCTGCGGGTTGGCGGTGGTCAGCAGTTTGTCGCCGTAGAAGATCGAGTTGGCGCCGGCGAAGAACGCCAGGGCCTGCATCTGCTCGTTCATCGCTTCGCGGCCGGCAGACAGGCGCACGTGGGATTGCGGCATCAGGATGCGCGCCACGGCGAGCATGCGGATGAAGTCAAACGGATCGACGTCGTCGGCGTTTTCCAGCGGCGTGCCGGCGACTTTCACCAGCATGTTGATCGGCACCGACTCCGGATGCTCCGGCAGATTGGCCAACTGAATCAGCAGGTTGGCGCGATCATCGAGGGACTCGCCCATGCCGAGAATGCCGCCGGAGCAGATTTTCATCCCCGCATCGCGCACGTAGGCCAGGGTTTGCAGGCGCTCGCTGTAGGTGCGGGTAGTGATGATGCTGCCGTAGAACTCCGGCGAGGTATCGAGGTTGTGGTTGTAGTAGTCGAGCCCGGCCTTGGCCAGCGCTTCGGTCTGATCCTGATCGAGGCGGCCGAGGGTCATGCAGGTTTCCAGGCCCATGGCCTTCACGCCTTCGACCATCTTCAGCACGTAAGGCATGTCCTTGGCCGACGGGTGCTTCCACGCCGCGCCCATGCAGAAACGGGTCGAACCGATGGCCTTGGCGCGGGCAGCCTCTTCGAGGACTTTCTGCACTTCCATCAGCTTTTCTTTTTCCAGCCCGGTGTTGTAGTGACCGGACTGCGGACAATATTTGCAATCTTCCGGGCAGGCACCGGTCTTGATCGACAGCAGGGTGGAAACCTGGACGCGGTTGGCGTCGAAATGCGCGCGGTGCACCGTCTGCGCCTGGAACAGCAAGTCGTTGAATGGCTGAACGAAGAGTGCTTTGACTTCGGCCAAAGTCCAGTCGTGACGCAGGGTGGCGGTGGTGCTGGCGCTCATGGGCGTTTCCTTGGTTATGCTTGGCTGGCGCCTGGGGAAACGGAATACCCACAGGCACGACACGGATGTTCGGCATATTTAAGGAAGAGTCATGCGCTGTCAACCACACTACGAAAGGCCGGTTTACATCTGGTTAAAAAACGAACAGAACTGTTTATTGTGCGATGAACCGGCAGACGCGCAAATCCCTATCTGTACCGCTTGTGAAACCGATCTGCCGTGGCTGGGCGATCAATGCCTGACGTGCGCCCTGCCCTTGCCCGCTGCCGCGCTTACCTGTGGTGGCTGCCTGCAGGATCCGCCGGCCTTTGAGCAAGTGGCCGTGCCATGGGTTTATGGCTTTCCGGTGGACACGCTGATCACCCGCTTCAAGCACAACGGCAAATGGCCGCTTGGCCACTTGCTCGCCGACGTTCTCGGCGAGTTCCTGCAACATCGCTTCGAAGAAGACCTGCCTCGTCCGGACGCCCTGCTGCCGGTGCCGCTCGCACCAAAACGCCTGCGCCAGCGCGGCTTCAATCAAGCGGCGATGCTGGCGCAGTGGCTGGGCAAGGCACTCGACCTGCCTTGCGAGGAACACAGTCTGTTGCGCGTGCAGGACACCGACGCCCAGCAGGCCCTGAACGCCAAAGCGCGTAAACGCAATCTGCGACACGCCTTCGCCTTGAGCCCCGATGCCCAGATGCAAGGCCGGCACCTGGCCCTGGTCGACGACGTGCTGACCACCGGCGCCACCGCCCAGGCGCTGGCCCGTTTGCTGATGGACGCCGGCGCCGCGCGGGTGGATGTGTACTGCCTGGCCCGCACGCCAAAACCCGGCGACGCGGCTTGACGGATACGCCTCGAGCCGCCAACGTCCTCCCTCAACCCTTCAGCACAAAGCGTCCGCCATGTCCCTGCCCTCTCTGTTGTCCCAGCACATCGTCCGCCGTCCGCAGCGCATCGCCTTGCTGCAACACATCGCCGAACAGGGTTCGATCACCCGCGCAGCAAAAAGCGCCGGCCTGAGTTACAAGGCGGCGTGGGACGCCATCGATGAGCTGAACAACCTCGCGCAAAAGCCTCTGGTCGAGCGCGCGGTCGGCGGCAAGGGCGGCGGTGGCGCCAAACTGTCGAGCGAGGGCGAGCGAGTGCTGCGCCTCTATCAAAAGCTGCAAGCCTTGCAGGCTCAGGTGCTGGAAGCGGCCGAGGACGCCAGCGATCTGGACCTGCTCGGTCGGCTGATGCTCAGGACCAGTGCGCGCAATCAACTGCACGGCAAAGTCGTACTGATCGAGGGCCAAGGCCGCAACGACCTGATCCGCCTCGAACTGGCCGAGGGCCTGTCGATCGACGCACAGATCACCCACGACAGCACCGTGCATCTGGAGCTGCAACCGGGCACCGAAGTGGTGGCGCTGATCAAGGCCGGCTGGCTCGAACTGCTCGCGCCAGAGGCCACGCCTGCCGTCGGCCACAACCTTTTGAGCGGTCGGATCGAGGCGATTCTCGACGCCGAGGACGGCCCGAGCGAAGTGCGCATCGCCCTGCCCAACGGCCAGACCTTGTGTGCGCTGGCCGAACCATTGGACTTGCGCACCCGTGGCCTGACGGTCGAGCAAGCGGTGCAGGTGCAGTTTTCCCCGTCCAATGTGCTGCTCGGAACACCGCTCTAACCGCGCTGCAACGAAAGCGTCATCGACCCGCATTAAGGTGGCTGCCAAAACCATGCAGGGAGCCTGATGTGAGCCTATTAGAAGAAAACCAATCCACAGACCTGGAAAAAATGGTCGGCCTGAGCCGTCGCGGTTTCATCAGCGCCGGCGCGCTGTGCGGCGCGGCGATGTTCCTCGGCGGCAACCTGCTGAGCCGCAGCGTGCTGGCCGCCAGTGTCAGCGCCGGCAACAGCCGCCTGCTCGGCTTCGACAGCATTCCGGCCGCCACCACCGACGTCATCAGCCTGCCCAAGGGTTACAAATCCTCGGTGCTGATCAGTTGGGGCCAGCCGCTGCAAAAGAACGGCCCGGCCTTCGACCCGAGCGGCAATGGCACCGCGGCTGCGCAGGAAGTGCAGTTCGGCGACAACAACGACGGCATGAGCCTGTTCGAATTCCCGGGCGAGAAAAACCGTGCGTTGATGGCGATCAACAACGAATACACCAACTACCGCTACCTCTATCCGCACGGCGGCATGCCGCAATCGGCCGAGGACGTGCGCAAGGCTTTGGCCTGCGAAGGCGTGTCGGTGATCGAAGTGCAGCGCAAGAACGGCCAGTGGCAGTTCGTCCAGGGCTCACGCTACAACCGGCGCATCCACGGTAACTCGCCGCTGCGTATCAGCGGCCCGGCTGCCGGCCACGAGCTGATGAAAACCAGCGCCGACAAGCACGGCAAGAAAGTTCTCGGCACTTTCCAGAACTGCGCCAACGGCAAGACGCCGTGGGGCACTTATCTGACCTGCGAAGAGAATTTCACCGACTGCTTCGGCAGCAGCAACGCCCAGCAACAGTTCGACCCGGCGCAGAAACGCTACGGCGTGTCGGCCGCCAGCCGCGAGATCAACTGGCATCCATTCGATCCGCGCTTCGACATGGCGAAGAACCCGAACGAGCTCAACCGTCACGGCTGGGTCGTGGAAATCGATCCGTTCGACCCGCAATCGACTCCGGTCAAACGCACCGCGCTGGGCCGCTTCAAACATGAAAACGCCGCACTGGCCGAGACCGACGACGGTCGCGCCGTGGTGTACATGGGCGACGACGAACGCGGCGAGTTCATCTACAAATTCGTCAGCCGCGACAAGATCAACCACCGCAACGCCAAAGCTAACCGCGACATCCTCGATCACGGCACGCTGTACGTGGCCAAGTTCGACAACGGTGACAGCAACCCTGATCACCCGAAAGGCCAGGGCCAGTGGATCGAACTGACCCACGGCAAGAACGGTATCGACGCCAGCAGCGGTTTCGCCGATCAGGCCGAAGTGCTGATTCACGCACGTCTGGCGGCCAGCGTGGTCGGCGCCACGCGCATGGACCGTCCGGAATGGATCGTGGTCAGCCCGAAAGACGGCCAGGTTTATTGCACCCTGACCAACAACGCCAAGCGCGGCGAAGACGGGCAACCGGTAGGCGGCCCGAACCCGCGCGAGAAAAACGTCTACGGGCAGATCCTGCGCTGGCGCACCGACCGCGACGATCACGCGTCGAAGACTTTCGCCTGGGATCTGTTCGTGGTCGCCGGCAACCCGGGCGTCCATGCCGGTACGCCAAAAGGCGGTTCGTCGAATATCACCCCGCAGAACATGTTCAACAGCCCCGACGGCCTCGGTTTCGACAAGGCCGGACGGTTGTGGATTCTCACCGACGGCGACTCGAGCAACGCTGGTGATTTTGCCGGGATGGGCAACAACCAGATGCTCTGCGCCGATCCTGCGACCGGTGAGATTCGCCGGTTCATGGTCGGGCCGATCGGTTGCGAGGTCACCGGGATCAGCTTCTCGCCGGATCAGAAAACCCTGTTCGTCGGGATTCAACACCCGGGCGAAAACGGCGGTTCGACCTTCCCCGAGCACCTGCCGAACGGCAAGCCACGCTCATCGGTGATGGCGATTACCCGTGAGGATGGCGGGATCGTCGGCGCCTGATCGGGCGACGCTCTGATCGTTCCCGTGCACTGCACGGGAACGATCCCACTCAAGACAGCCCGTCTGCGCTACCATGCTGAGCCGGACGCGGCAGCCTGCTGCGCGCAGGAGTCAGCATGGCCCACCCGTTTGAAACCCTCACCCCAGACCTCGTGCTCGATGCCGTCGAAAGCATCGGTTTCCTGAGCGACGCGCGCATTCTGGCGCTCAACAGTTATGAAAACCGCGTCTATCAGGTTGGCATCGAAGACTCCGAACCGCTGATCGCCAAGTTCTATCGCCCGCAGCGCTGGACCAACGAAGCGATCCTGGAGGAGCACCAGTTCACCTTCGAACTGGCCGACGTCGAAATCCCGGTGGTGGCGCCGTTGATCCACAACGGCGAAACCCTGCACGAACACGCCGGTTTTCGTTTCACCCTGTTTCCCCGTCGTGGTGGCCGGGCGCCGGAGCCGGGCAACCTCGATCAGCTGTATCGCCTCGGCCAGTTGCTCGGGCGCATGCACGCAGTCGGCGGGACCAAACCGTTCGAGCACCGCGAAGCGTTGGCCGTGAAGAACTTCGGCCATGACTCGCTGACCACCCTGCTGGAAGGCAACTTCATTCCCAAGAGCCTGCTGCCGGCCTACGAGTCAGTCGCCCGCGACCTGCTCAAGCGTGTGGAAGACGTCTACGCCAACACGCCGCACCAGAACATCCGCATGCATGGCGACTGCCACCCCGGCAACATGATGTGCCGCGACGAGATGTTCCACATCGTCGACCTCGACGACTGCCGCATGGGGCCGGCGGTACAGGACATCTGGATGATGCTCGCCGGCGACCGTCAGGATTGTCTGGGACAGTTGTCGGAATTGATGGACGGCTACAACGAATTCCACGACTTCGACCCGCGTGAACTGGCGCTGATCGAACCGCTGCGCGCCCTGCGCCTGATGCACTACAGCGCGTGGCTGGCCCGGCGCTGGGACGATCCGGCGTTCCCCCGCAGCTTTCCTTGGTTCGGCAGCGAGCGGTATTGGGGCGATCAGGTACTGGCGTTGCGTGAGCAACTGTCGGCGCTGAACGAAGAGCCGTTGAAGCTTTTCTGACACGACACGTCTATACAACTGCCCGTACAATCGCTGCTTTGTTAGCTGCCTAAGCAAGGATTCTGCATGCAAGCCGCCAACCCGCGTCGCGGGTACATTCTGGGCCTTAGCGCCTACATCATCTGGGGTCTGTTCCCGCTCTACTTCAAAGCCATCGCCGAAGTGCCAGCGGTGGAAATCATCATTCACCGGGTGCTGTGGTCGGCACTGTTCGGCGCGCTGCTGTTGATGGTGTGGAAGCATCCCGGCTGGTGGCAGGAACTGCGCGATAACCCGAAACGCCTGGCGATTCTTGCGCTCAGCGGCACCTTGATCGCGGCCAACTGGCTGACCTACGTGTGGTCGGTGAACAATGGCCGGATGCTGGAAGCGAGCCTCGGTTACTACATCAACCCGCTGGTGAACGTGCTGCTCGGCATGCTGATCCTCGGCGAGCGCCTGCGGCGCATGCAGTGGCTGGCGGTCGGTCTGGCGGCGGTCGGCGTGGCGCAGCAGGTGTGGCAGGTCGGCAGTCTGCCGTGGGTGTCGCTGGTGCTGGCGCTGACCTTCGGTTTCTACGGGCTGATCCGCAAGCAGGCGCCGGTCAAGGCGTTGCCGGGGCTGGTGGTGGAAACCTGGATGCTGGTGCCGATCGCTCTCGCTTGGCTGCTGTTCAATCCGACCGCGACCAGCGCCCAGGCCGAGTTCTGGACCACCTCCGAAGCCTGGTGGCTGGTGGCGGCCGGTCCGGTGACGCTGGTGCCGCTGGTGTGCTTCAACGCGGCGGCACGGCACCTGCCTTACACCACCCTCGGTTTCCTGCAATACCTGGCACCGACGCTGGTGCTGCTGCAGGCCGTGCTGCTGTTCGGCGAGCACCTGTCGTCCAGCACGCTGATCGCCTTCATGTTTATCTGGGCCGGTCTGGCGGTGTACAGCGTCGATGCGTGGCTGAGCCTGCGCCGGCGCAGCTGATCAAAAAACACACAAACCTCCACAGGCCACGGTTCTCGTGGCCTTCATCGTTCCTTCCCAAGGTTATCCACAGCGTGATCCCCGCCGTTTGTGCGCAAGTCACTGAATGCTGGCGGTTTTTTGATCAATCTTCGCCAAGCCACGGCGGACGTGGCCTGGCGGTCAGTCTCTACAGGTTATCCACAGGCAGGTGCACTTTTAAACTGGATAACCCGATCCCTCTTCACAGGTCGGTACGCAGCACCAATTCCACCATCAAGTCATCGGCCAGGGTTTCCAGGCGCGATTGCAGCACATCCAGCGACAGGGTCAGTGGCACCGCCAGAATCGCCTCGGCATGGAACAGCGGCTCGCTGCTCATCGGTGCTGGCCGCACTTCGGTCACCAACCTTTCGAGGTTCACGCCCTGCTCGCTCAGCAACCGGGTGATGTCGCGCACGATGCCCGGCCGGTCATTGCCCACCAGCTCCATGGCGATCGGTTTCCAGGTGCAGGCCTGCTCGATACCGCTTTCGGCCACCAGCACGCGAATCCCCTGAGCCGACAAAGCTTGTAGGGCATCGACTAATTCGTCGTAAGCCTCCGCCGGCACGCCCACCCGCAGGATCCCGGCGAACTGCCCGGCCATGCGTGACATGCGGCTTTCCAGCCAGTTACCGCCGTGTTCAGCGATGCATTGGGCGATGCGCTCGACCTGCCCGGGCTTGTCCGGTGCGAAGACGGTGAGTACGAGGTGATCCATGGCGCAGCCCTCTTGTCATGACTTTTGTTATAGAAAAGCAAGTATAGGCAAGCGTTCGACAGACGCCTCAGACGCTCGAAATCACAAATCGTGTACAACTTTTTATATTTAGCTGGAACAATCCATTGGTTTTTTGAGAACATCCCGTTCCGCGCCGTGACCGCAATGCGTCATGGGGTCGCAGAACGACGTAATTAGTCTGATTTTCACAACCGCAACTCATCATGTAGTATGCCGCAGCGCGCACTACATAACGCTGGATCGATGTCTGCCCAAGGCACGTTCGCAACCCTGAAAGCCCCGTCAGCAAGGCCCCCAAGCCGTTGATTGGTCCCAGCCCAGCCGCCAGCGATGGCATGTACTGGTCGAGGGGTTTGTGGTTTAAATGGCCAGAGGCTTCATTGTTAAATTGAAGAGCTGAAAAGCGAAATAGCTGAGCAGAGTGAGGCAAGCAATGACTGAACACGTTCAAGTCGGTGGCCTGCAGGTCGCCAAAGTCCTGTTCGACTTCGTGAACAACGAAGCCATTCCCGGTACCGGCCTCACCGCCGACAAATTCTGGGAAGGTGCCGACAAGGTCATTCACGACCTGGCGCCGAAGAACAAAGCCCTACTCGCCAAACGCGATGACTTCCAGGCTCGTATCGATGGCTGGCACCAGACCCGTGCCGGTCAGCCGCACGACGCCGCGGCCTATAAAGCCTTCCTGCAAGAGATCGGTTATCTGCTGCCAGAAGCGGCTGATTTCCAGGCAACGACGCAAAACGTCGATGACGAAATCGCCCGTACCGCCGGCCCGCAACTCGTGGTTCCGGTGATGAACGCCCGCTTCGCCCTCAACGCCTCGAACGCCCGCTGGGGTTCGCTGTACGACGCCCTGTATGGCACCGACGCCATCAGCGAAGCCGGCGGCGCGGAAAAAGGCAAAGGCTACAACAAGGTGCGTGGCGACAAAGTCATCGCCTTCGCCCGTGCGTTCCTCGACGAAGCCGCGCCACTGGCGACCGGCTCCCACGTCGATTCCACCGGCTACAAGATCGCTGACGGCAAACTGGTCGTCACCCTCAAGAGCGGCAGCACCAGCGGCCTGCGCAACGACGCACAGCTGATCGGCTTCCAGGGCGACGCCAATGCGCCGATCGCAATCCTGCTGAAGAACAACGGCCTGCATTTCGAAATCCAGATCGACGCCAGCACCCCGGTCGGCCAGACCGATGCCGCCGGCGTCAAAGACATCCTGATGGAAGCGGCGCTGACCACCATCATGGACTGCGAAGACTCCGTCGCTGCTGTCGATGCCGACGACAAGGTGGTGATCTACCGCAACTGGCTCGGCCTGATGAAGGGCGACCTGGCGGAATCCGTGTCCAAGGGCGGCCAAACCTTCACCCGCACCATGAACCCGGATCGCACCTACACCAAGGTCGACGGCAGCGAACTGACCCTGCACGGCCGCTCGCTGTTGTTCGTGCGTAACGTCGGTCACCTGATGACCATCGACGCGATCCTCGACAAGCACGGCAACGAAGTGCCGGAAGGCATCCTCGACGGCCTGGTGACTTGCCTGGCGGCGATGCACAACCTGAGCGGCAACACTTCGCGCAAGAACACCCGCACCGGTTCGGTCTACATCGTTAAACCGAAGATGCACGGCCCGGAAGAAGCGGCGTTCACCAACGAGCTGTTCGGTCGCATCGAAGACGTGCTGGGCCTCAAGCGCAACACCCTGAAAGTCGGGATCATGGACGAGGAACGCCGTACCACGGTCAACCTCAAAGCCTGCATCCAGGCGGCCAGCGAGCGCGTGGTGTTCATCAACACCGGTTTCCTCGACCGCACCGGCGACGAAATCCACACCTCCATGGAAGCCGGCCCGATGGTGCGCAAGGCTGACATGAAGGCCGAGAAATGGATCGGCGCCTACGAGAACTGGAACGTCGATATCGGTCTGAGCACCGGCCTGCAAGGTCGTGCGCAAATCGGTAAAGGCATGTGGGCAATGCCCGACCTGATGGCGGCGATGCTTGAACAGAAAATCGCTCACCCGCTGGCCGGCGCCAACACTGCCTGGGTTCCGTCGCCGACCGCCGCTGCGCTGCACGCGCTGCACTACCACAAGGTCGACGTGTTCGCCCGTCAGGCCGAGCTGGCCAAACGTGCCCGCGCTTCGGTCGATGACATCCTGACCATCCCGCTGGCGGTCAACCCGAACTGGACCCCGGAGCAGATCAAGAACGAACTGGACAACAACGCCCAGGGCATTCTCGGTTACGTGGTGCGCTGGATCGACCAGGGCGTGGGTTGCTCGAAAGTGCCGGACATCAACGACGTCGGCCTGATGGAAGACCGTGCGACGCTGCGTATCTCCAGCCAGCACATCGCCAACTGGCTGCGCCACGGCGTGGTGACCGAAGCGCAAGTGATGGAAAGCCTCAAGCGCATGGCGCCGGTAGTGGACCGTCAGAACGCCAACGACCCGCTGTACCGTCCGCTGGCCCCGAACTTCGATAGCAACATCGCCTTCCAGGCGGCGGTCGAACTGGTGATCGAGGGCACCAAACAGCCGAACGGCTACACCGAGCCGGTCCTGCACCGTCGTCGTCGCGAGTTCAAGGCAGCCAACGGCCTGTAACCTGCGCTGATGCCGGACATGAAAAAGCCCTGATCTTTCGATCAGGGCTTTTTTGTTTATGGTGTCTGCCTGAGTTTTGAGTAGGGCCCGAGATCCATCCCCCTCACCCCAGCCCTCCCGAAACGTCGGACCGCCCCCAAAGGGGGCGAGGGGGAAAGGGAGCAGATCTTCGTTGTTATCAACCCCGAGTTCGACTGGATACCTCAGGTCGATGTCGTATGTTCAAACACCTCGGTCGGCTCCCTCTCCCTCCGGGAGAGGGCTGGGGTGAGGGGGGCTTTGACTTAAGGCTCGATGCCCAGCTCATGTCTGACGAGACCGAGCAACTTGGCGGTATCAATCGGTTTAAGCAAAAAGTCCACCACGCTCAAATGCATCGCCGCAATCGCGTCCTTCACGTCGGCATCACCCGAGACAATGATGATCGGCATCGCAGCCCGTACCGACTCACGCACCTGCCGAATCAGGTCCAACCCGCCGACATTGCCCATCCGCAGATCGGTGATCACCAGGCCAATGGAAGGTTTTTCTTCGAGCATCTTCAGGGCGGACTCGCCGCTGGCCGCGGTCAGGCAGCGGATGCCATCCAGTGCCAGGATCTCCGACAACAGCTCGCGGGCGTCCTTGTCGTCGTCGACGATCAGTACCCGCTGCGGCGGCAGGTCGGGTTCCAGCATGACGGCGCTGAGCGCTTCCCGCTCGGCGTCGCTCAAAATATCGTGGTCGGACATGGCGTTCTCTACGTTTTCAATTCAGTCCCCTGGCACAGTGGTCAGACATCGCTGGGCAGAGCTTCAATGTGCACTTCGTCGGATTTTTTTCCAAGGGGCGAACCGAAGAATTTCCGACTGATTTTGTAGGGCATATCCGAAAACTCTCCAACGGTATGCCCAACCTAGACTTACGTCCAATGGGCACCCCGCGCGATGGGGTCGACCATGGCTGCAATGATCCGACAACAACAATTCGAAAAAGACTGCGGTAATGGTTATGAGTAAAGCGGACGCCTTCACCCAGGCAGGGAAAACCGCGGTGTTGCAGAACATTCAGGGCACTTTGCAATTCCTCCAGCGCTTCCCCCCTTTCAATCAAATGGAACACGCCCACCTGGCCTATCTGGTGGAGCAATGCCAGCTGCGTTTCTACGGTCAGGGCGAAAGCATCATCAAACCCGCCGACGGGCCGGTCGAACACTTCTACATCGTCAAGCAGGGCCGGGTGGTCGGCGAGCGTCCGCACACGGCCAAGGGCGGCACCGAAACCACGTTTGAAATCACCACCGGCGAGTGTTTTCCCCTCGCCGCGCTGCTCGGCGAACGGGCGACCCGCACCGAGCATCTGGCCGGTGAAGACACCTTCTGCCTGCAACTGAACAAACTGGCGTTCATCAAGTTGTTCGCCCTCTCCAACACCTTCCGCGATTTCGCCCTGCGCGGTGTCAGCAGCCTGCTCGATCAGGTCAATCAGCAAGTCCAGCAGAAAGCCGTGGAAACCCTCGGCACCCAGTACTCGCTGAACACCCGCCTGGGCGAATTGGCCATGCGCCATCCAGTGACCTGCAGCCCTTCCACCCCGCTGCGCGAAGCGGTGAAGCTGATGCACGAACAACAGGTCGGCAGCATTGTCGCGGTGGATGAACACAAGGCGCCGCTAGGGATTTTCACCCTGCGCGACCTGCGCCACGTAGTGGCTGAAGGGGTTGGCGATTTCAGCGAGCCGATCAAACGCCACATGACCCGCTCGCCGTTCTATCTGTCGCCGGATCACAGCGCCTTCGACGCGGCGATTGCCATGACCGAACGGCACATCGCCCACGTGTGTCTGGTCAAGGATCGACGCCTGTGCGGCGTAGTTTCCGAGCGGGATCTGTTCTCGCTGCAACGGGTCGATCTGGTACACCTGGCGCGGACCATTCGCAGCGCCCAGCGGGTCGAACAACTGGTGACCCTGCGCGGCGAGATCGGCCAACTGGTGGAGCGCATGCTCGCTCACGGCGCCTCGTCGACCCAGATCACCCACATCATCACCCTGCTCAACGATCACACCGTGTGCCGGGTAATCGAACTGACCCTCGCCGAGAAAGGCGACCCCGGCGTGCCGTTCAGCTGGTTGTGCTTCGGCAGCGAAGGCCGGCGCGAGCAGACGCTGCACACCGATCAGGACAACGGCATACTGTTCGACGCGCGGGATGCGGCCCATGCGGCGGAGATTCGCGGCAAGCTGCTGCCCATCGCCCAGCAGATCAACCACAGTCTGGCGCAATGCGGCTTCACCCTGTGCAAGGGCAACGTCATGGCCGGCAATCCGCAGCTGTGTCTGTCCCGCGCCGAATGGGCCCGACGCTTTGCCGCGTTCATTCGCGAGGCGACGCCGGAGAACCTGTTGGGCTCAAGCATCTATTTCGACCTGCGGGTGGTCTGGGGTGATGAACAGGGTTGCGAGCAATTGCGCCGGGGGATTCTCGATCAGGTCGCTGATAACCGACTGTTCCAACGGATGATGGCCGAGAACGCCTTGCGCAACCGTCCACCCGTAGGACGTTTCCGCGAGTTCGTGCTGACGAAAAAGAACGGCGAGAAAGCCACGCTGGACCTGAAAATTCAGGGCCTGACCCCGTTTGTCGACGGTGCCCGCCTGCTGGCGCTGGCCCACGGCATCGATGCCAACAACACCCTCGAACGCTTCCGCCAGCTTGTGGATAAACAAGTCATCGACCGGCTGGATGGCGCCGCGTACGAAGAGGCTTATCACTTCATCCAGCAGACGCGCATGCAACAGCATCAATTGCAGACCCGGGAAAACCTGCCGTATTCGAACCGGGTCGATCCCGACAGCCTCAATCATCTGGACCGGCGCATCCTGCGTGAATCCCTGCGCCAGGCCCAGCGCCTGCAAAGCAGCCTGACCTTGCGGTATCAGCTATGAGCCTGTTTTCGTGGCTGCGTCCGGCCAGCCCCGTCGTGCCGGACGACCTGCAACAGCGTCTGACGAAACTACCGGCCATCGGTGAGCTGCGCGAGTGCAGTCTGCGCGAACAACGCTGGGTAGTGCTGGATCTGGAAACCACCGGACTGAACCTGAACAAGGATCGGGTGCTGTCGATTGGTGCGGTGGTGATCGAGGACGGTGCGATCGACTTCAGTCAGCAGTTCGAACGCACCCTGCAATGCCGCGAGCTGAAACTCGGCCCGAGCGTGTTGATTCACGGTCTGGCCCCGAGCACGATTGCCGCCGGCAGCGAGCCCACCGAAGCTTTGGTCGAGCTGCTGGAGTTTATCGGCGACAGCCCGGTGCTGGCGTTTCACGCCTCGTTCGACCAGCACATGCTCGGCCGCGCATTGAAGGAACACCTGGGGCACAAGTTGCAGACGGTGTTTCTCGATGTGGCGCAGATCGCCCCGCTGGTTTGCCCGCAGGCGCAGATTCGCGAGGCGGGGCTGGACGAGTGGATCGACTGGTTCAAGCTCGAAGTCTTCGAGCGTCACCATGCGAGCGCCGACGCTCTGGCCACGGCGGAACTGGCGCTGATCCTGTTCAGCCGGGCACGCCAGCAGCAGATCCACAGCCCGCTGAATCTGCAGCAACGCCTGAGTCAGTGGAAACGCCGCCAGCAGACGCATTCGTTCTGAATCCGGGTTGTCGCCCGACAACCCGACCGGTGGCCAATTGCTAACCATTCCCACCTCTGCCACAATCGCGAACAATTCTCGTTAGTTAACACTTCCCAGTCGGTGTCGTCGTGTCTTCAGCCCAAAGCCCTCACAGTGAGCTCGTCGGTGCGTTGTATCGCGACCACCGCGGCTGGCTGCTGGCCTGGCTGCGTCGCAACGTGGCTTGCCCGCAACGCGCCGAAGACCTGAGCCAAGACACCTTCGTCCGCCTGCTCGGCCGCGATGAGCTGCTGACGCCCCGCGAACCCCGAGCGTTTCTGGTGGCCATCGCCAAAGGCTTGTTGTTCGACTACTTCCGCCGGGCGGCGCTGGAACAGGCGTATCTGACCGAACTGATGCTGATCCCCGAGGGCGAACAGCCCTCGGTCGAAGAACAGCAACTGATCCTCGAAGACCTCAAGGCCATCGACCGCATGCTCGGCAAACTGTCGACCAAGGCCCGCGCCGCGTTCCTCTACAACCGTCTCGACGGCCTGACCCACGCCGAGATCGCCGACAAACTCGGCGTGTCTGTCCCCCGCGTGCGCCAGTACCTGGCCCAGGGCATCCGTCAGTGCTACATCGCCCTGTACGGTGAGCCGACATGAGCCCGGCCAGTTCAAGACCGGTCCCGGCCCATGTGCTGGACGCGGCGATTGCCTGGCAATTGACCCTCGATTCCAGCACGCCGCTGGAGCGCGAAGAGTTCGCCAAATGGCACGCGGCCAATGAAGAACACGCTCGCGCCTGGCGTCAGCTGGGCATGCTCGACCAGCGTTTCAGCGTGGCCAACGGTCCGGCACGCACCGCATTGCTGCAATCGCGCGAAGGCATCCGCCGTCGGGTGCGCAAGCTGGGCAGCGGGCTGGCCAGTGTGGTGGCGGTGGTCGGTCTGGCGTTGTTTGCCGGCGAGCGTTATCTGCCACTGGATTACTGGCTCGCCGATCAACGCACCGCCACCGGCGAACAGCGCACCGTGCGCCTGGCCGACGGCACCGTGCTTAACCTGAATACCCATAGCGCCGTGGATGTCCGCTTCGATGAGAAGCAGCGGCTGATCGTCCTGCAGGAAGGCGAAATCCTCGTCGAAACCGGTCACGGTGATGCGCGGCCGTTCATCGTCGAAACCGCCGAGGGCAGCATGCGCGCCCTCGGCACGCGGTTCCTGGTCAAGCGCGAAGACGCCGGCACGCGCCTTAGCGTGTTGCAGTCGGCGGTGGCGGCGCATCCGCAATCCGATCCGCAAGAGCAGATTCTGCGCGAAGGCCAGCAAGTGCTGATCCGCCACAACGGTCTGGATTCGGTAGTGGCGCTCAACCCCGGCGCCGATGCCTGGACCCGCGGCATGCTGGTGGTGGACAACGCACGCCTGGAAGACCTGGTGCATGAACTCGGTCGCTATCGTCGCGGCCATCTGGGCATTGCGCCGGAGGTCGCCGACCTGCGCATCACCGGCAGCTTCCCGCTGCACGACACCGACAAGGCGCTGAACGCCCTGCTGCCGACCCTGCCGGTGCAGATCGAGCAGCACACGCCATGGTGGGTGACCGTGGCCAAGGCGGATCCGAAGCCGTGACATTGAGCGCTGCCTGAGCAATCGCTGTCGCGAGCAGGTCGCGACAGAAACACCCATCACACCCCATGAAAACGGACTTTCTGCTGACTTGTGCAGCGATGTCGTTCGTTAATCGAAATTATTTTCATCCAGCCCTATCACTTTTCGAATCTCGTCCGGCACACAGGCAATTGAGAAATATTTCCATTCAGGAGCCGCCGTATGTCCCGTTCGCTAGACACCTTGTTGCGCCCCAGTTTGCTGGCGGTCGCCATTGCCCTCTGCACCCCGCTGGCCAGCAGCCAACTGATCGCCGCTGAACAGGCGTCGAGCGTACGCGCCTACAACCTGCCGGCGGCTCCGTTGTCGACCACCCTGAACCAGATCGCCAGCCAGGGCGGCCTCACGCTGTCGCTGAACCCGTCGCTGGCGGCGGGCAAGACCTCGGCGCCGGTCAACGGCCAATATGACGCGGCCGGCGCCCTGCGCGCGGCCCTGCGTGGCACCGGACTGCAACTGGAACAAAGCAGCGCCGGCACCTACACCCTGGTCGCCATGCCGGAAGGCGTGATGGCCCTGCCGGAAACGTCGGTGATCGGCGTGGAAAACTATGAAAGCGCCTGGGGCCCGGTCGAAGGCTACACCGCCACCCGCACCGCCGCCGGCACCAAGACCGACACCGCGATAGTCGAGGCACCGCGTTCGATTTCGGTCGCCACTCGCCAGCAAATGGAAGACCGTGGCGTGCACAGCCTCGATGACGCCGTGCGCTACATGCCGGGCATCACCGCCAGCAGCTACGGCAGCGACACCCGCGCCGACTGGCTGCGCGTGCGCGGCTTCGAACCGACCCAGTTCCTTGACGGCCTGCCCCTGCCAAAAGGCGTTTACGCCAACCCGAAACAGGAAACCTGGAACCTCGACCGCCTCGCCCTGCTGCGCGGCCCGGCCTCGTCCGTCTACGGCCAGACCCCACCGGGCGGCCTGCTGGACATGGTCAGCCGTCGTCCGAGCGATGTGCAGAGCAGCGAAATCCAGCTGCAATACGGCAGCGACAACCACCGTCAGATCAACTTCGCCAGCACCGGCAAGATCGACGACGCCGGCCAGTTTCTCTACGGCCTCAGCGGTGTGGTGCGTGACAGCGGCACCCAGGTCGACCACGTCGACAACAAGCGCTACAACATCGCGCCGAGCCTGACCTGGAACATCGACGACGACACCAAGTTCACCCTGCTGACCCAGTTCACCCGCGACGATACCGGCATCACCAGCCAGTTCCTGCCGGTGCAGGGCACCAAGATCGACATGCCGTTCGGCAAGGTTTCCCACCACAAGAATCTGGGCGATCCGGACTGGGAATACTACGACCGCACCTATTACGCGCTGGGCTATGCCTTCGAACATCGCCTGAACGATGTGTGGCAGTTCAAGCAGAACCTGCGCTACACCAAGTCGGATCTGTCGTTCCAGGGCATTACCGTCGGCTCGTATCCGTTCACTCAAGTGGACAATGACGGCAACGTCGGCCGCTCGACCACCATCGTCGACGAAGACATCAGCCAGTTCGCCGTGGACAACAACTTCCAGGCCGACTTCGCCACCGGCGACATCCGCCATACCCTGCTGCTGGGTCTGGATCACCAGCGCAGCAACACCAACTACACCTCGATCTTCGGCAGCGCGCCGGACATCAACGTGAACAACCCGATCCATGGTCAGCCGATCGTGCGTCCGGCGCGCTCCACCGCGTTCTATGACTACAACCAGAAGACCTACCAGACCGGCCTCTACGTCCAGGACCAAATGGCCCTGGACCAATGGCGCCTGACCCTCGGCGGTCGTGAAGACTGGGTGCACACCGGTACGAAGTTCATCAACAAGGCCGATGCGACCAACACTGACCGCGACAAGGCCTTCAGCGGCAACGCAGCAATCAGCTACGTGTTCGACTCCGGTTTCGTACCGTACCTGTCGTACGCCGAATCGTTCCAGCCGACCAGCGGCGCCGATGCCTCTTCGACCGAATCGCTCAAACCGACCGAAGGCAAGCAGTGGGAACTGGGCATCAAGTACCAGCCACCGGGCAGCAAGACCCTGCTGACGGCCGCGGTGTATGACCTGACCCAGAAAAACGTTTCGGTCAGCTCGTTCGTCAACGGCGTCTCGATCACCAGCCAGACAGGTGAAGTGAAGGTCAAAGGCCTGGAGCTGGAAGCCGTCTCCGACGTCACCGACAACCTGAAGGTCATCGCCGCGTACACCCTGGCCAAGTCCGAAGTGCAGAACGGCGCCGACAAGGGCAACCGCCTGCAACTGATGCCGAACCAGCAAGCCTCGCTGTGGGCCGATTACACCTGGCACAGCGGTGTGCTCGACGGCTTCGGTATCGGCGCCGGCGCGCGCTACACCGGCAACACTTACGGCGACAAAGCCAACACCTGGCTGGGCAAGGCGGACGCCTACACCGTGTTCGACGCCGCCGTGCATTACGACCTCGGCCGTCTGGACAACAGTCTCAAAGGCGCGTCGCTGGCACTCAACGCCACCAACCTGCTGGACAAGGACTACATTTCCACCTGCGACAGCTTCTATTGCTACTACGGCGACCAACGCAGTGTCGTCGCCAGCGCCACTTACAAGTGGTAAGCGCCTGAGCTGAAACAGACCCTGCAACCAGGCCGTCCCTCGTGGACGGCTTTGGTGTTTTTGAAGGTCATGAAATGAAAAGTAAAACAATTCGCCGCTGGTCCTTCGTCCACACCTGGACCAGCCTGATCTGCACCGTGTTTTTGCTGCTATTGGCCCTGACCGGCCTGCCGCTGATTTTCCATCACGAGATCGACCACCTGCTGGGCGATGCGCCCGAGTTGCGGGTGATGCCGGCGGACACGCCGCACCTGAACCTGGCGCAACTGGTCGATGCGGCGGAAAAGCATCGGCCCGGTGAAGTCGTGCAGTACTTCGGTTTCGAAGACGACGAGCCGAATGCCGTGCTGACGATCATGGCCAGGACCGCCGGCACCGAGCCCAATTCCTCGCACACCTTCATGCTCGACGCGCGCACCGGCGAAGCCCTGGAAATGCCTTCGGCCAACGGTGGCCTGATGCTGTTCATCCTGCGTCTGCACGTCGACATGTTCGCCGACCTGCCGGGCAAGCTGCTGCTGGCGTTCATGGGTTTGCTGTTCGTGGTCGCGATCGTGTCCGGCACGGTGTTGTACCTGCCGTTCATGCGCCGCTTGAAGTTCGGCACCGTGCGCCAGGACAAATCCACCCGCCTGCGCTGGCTCGACCTGCACAACCTGATCGGCGTCGTGACCCTGACCTGGGCGCTGGTGGTCGGCGTGACCGGCGTCATCAGTGCCTGTGCCGACCTGCTGATCGCCGCATGGCGGGCCGAAGCCCTGACGACCCTGATCGCGCCCTACCGCGATGTCCCGCCGCTGACGCAACTGGCCCCGGCCACCCGGGTGCTGGACATCGCCGGCAGCGTCACACCGGGGATGAAACCCGACTTCATCGCCTTCCCCGGCACCCGCTTCTCCAGCGAGCACCATTACTCGGTGTTCATGAAGGGCGGCACCCACCTGACCTCGCACCTGCTGACCCCGGTGCTGATCGACGCCAGCACCCTGCAGGTCACGGCGGTGGCAGAACGACCGTGGTACATGGACGCCATGGGCATGTCGCAGCCGCTGCACTTCGGTGACTACGGTGGCATGCCGATGAAAATCCTCTGGGCCACGCTGGACGTGCTGACCATCATCGTCCTCGCCAGCGGCGTGTACCTGTGGGTGGTGAGGCGCAAGGCCGCGAAACCGGTACTGGAACCGGCGGAGGCCTCTGCATGAAGCCGCGTCAGTCAAATTTCTGGAAGGTCTTCAGCACACCGCTGGTAATCGCGCTACTGAGTGCCGCGGGGCTGTTCGCGGCGCTGCTGGGCGACGGGATCTGGGATGGTTTGAGCTGGATTGGTCTGGGCATTCCGGCCGCCATTGCCCTGCGCGGATTGCTGCAACGCCGCTGAACGGCTTGAGCCTGACGGGCAACGCGCTATGCTGCCCGTCTTGCCCTTGACCGAGACCCTGCCAATGTCCGCTCCCAGCATGACCCTGTTCCACAACACCCTGTCCCCGTTCGTGCGCAAAGTCATGGTGCTGCTGCACGAGACTGGCCAGCAGGATCGCGTCGCGCTGCAGGACTGCGTGCTCAGCCCTGTCAGCCCGGACGCCGCCCTCAACGAAGACAACCCGCTGGGCAAGATCCCGGCCCTGCGCCTGGCCGACGGCAATGTCATCCATGACAGCCGGGTGATCCTCGATTACCTCGACCACCAGCACGTCGGCAACCCGCTGATCCCCCGCGACGGCTCGGCCCGCTGGCGGCGCCTGACCCTGGCCTCGATGGCCGACGGGATCATGGACGCCTCGGTCATGGTGCGTTACGAGCAAGTGCTGCGCGCCCCGGAAAAGCACTGGGACGAATGGCTCGAGGCCCAGCGCGAAAAGATCCGCCGCGCCCTCGCCCTGCTGGAGCGCGACGCGATTGCCGAACTGACCTGCCACTTCGACGTCGCTTCGATCAGCGTGGCCTGTGCCCTGGGTTATCTGGATCTGCGCTTCCCGGATCTGGGCTGGCGTGACGCCAACCCGCAACTGGCCAACTGGTTCTTTGAAGTGAGCCAGCGGCCGTCGATGATTGCGACGATGCCGAAGGCTTGACGCACCGAGCGGGAGGCAACGACGCAAAGATCAGCGTCATCAACACCTCCGCCTCCCGCTGCTCCTCACGCAAGCCCACGAACCGGCTCATTGCACCGCTCCGATATCGAACTCCAGCGGTTTGGCCGGTTTCTGCCCGATCCCGTACCAGTCCAGATTACGGGTCAGCACCATGAACACACCGAGCAGACCGAACAGCAGCAGCGAGCCCATCAGCAGCGCGTAATCCTCGGCGCTCAGCAAGCCGTAGAGCAAGCCGTACAACGCCGCCAGCCCCGCCGAAAAACTCAAGCCATGCCGCACGCTGCGCAGCACATGGCAGACGTAGAACCCGATCAACAGCACACAACCGCTGGCGGACAACAGATACGCCAGGGCAAAACCGATGTGCTCCGACAACGACAGCAGCAACAGATAAAAGAACGCCAGCGCCACACCCACCAGCGCGTATTGCACCGGGTGCACCGCCAGGCTTTTCAGCACTTCGAACAGGAAGAAACCGGCGAACGTCAGGACGATGAACAGCAGCGCATATTTGATCGCCCGGTCACTCTTCAGATACTGATCCACCGGATCGATGAAGCTCACGCCGAAACTGCGCCCGTTGAACGCCTCGCAATCATTGCCCGACACGCAGCGGCTCATCGCTTCTTGCAAATTGGTGGAGAAAAACGAGGTCTGCCAGTCGGCGGTGAACCCCTGATCGGTGATCTCGCGTTTGGCCGGCAGGAAGTTGCCGATGAAGCTTGGGTGCGGCCAGTTGGCAGCGAGGTTCACGCGGCTGGTCTTGCCCACCGGCAGCACTTGCAACGAGCCGGTGCCTTGCAGGCGCAGGTCGAAACCGAAGGCCAGTTCCGTGGTCTTGCTGGTGTCCAGCGCCGGCAGCGTCACTCGCACACCCTCGCCCAGCCAGCCGATCTGAGTACCCGGAACGAAGTCCAGGCGTTGCGCGCCAAGCTCCAGCTTCAGCGCATTTTCGATACCGCGAATATCACTGATGCCGACCGCCAGGAACGGCGCATCGAAGGTGTAATCGACAAAGTCTTCCTTGATCCCCAACTGCGCCGGCAGCGAGAAATGCCCGCTGATGCGGTTATCGGCATGGAACAGCCGCGCCTCGTAAATACCACGGGCGCGCAGCTCGGTCTGCACCTTGCCGTCGAGTTCAAAACGTTCCGGAAGGAAATACAGACGTCCACGTTCTTCGCCGATTTCCTGGTAGCGCTCGTCGCTCTTCTCTTTGGTTTTCCAGGTGCGCACCACCTTGCGATACGGCACAACCATCACCGGCCCGCTGAGTTGCTGGCTGTAGCTTGAGCTTCTGGCAATGTCTTCCAGCACACCGTCGCGCAGTTGCTGGCGATCGTCGATGATGCCGTCGATCATCAGTAGCGGCACCAGCAATACCAGGATCAGCAGGGCAATGGCCCCGAGTTTTATCGTCAGACTTTTGTTCATGGGACTCTCCCTGTTTCGATGGGCAGAGTCTGCAAAGAGGATGTGGGGGTTTTGTGGGAGGAATGTGGAGTTTGTGTGGAGACTACAACTGCAGAACGACTTCCACCCCGCCTTCGACGTTACCGATGCGCATCGAACCACCGTGCAACTTGACCACCTCTTCGACAAAATTGAGACCGAGACCGGTGCTTTTACGCCCACTGTCGGGGCGTGGCAGGGAGTAGAAACGCTCGCTCAGGCGCGGCAAGGCATAGTCGGGAATCGGCGTGGTTTCATTGAACAGGCGAAGCTCGACCCGCTCGCCGATTCTTTCTGCGCCAAAACGCAGCAGACCGTGCGACGGGGTGAAATCCAGTGCGTTCTCCAGCAGATTGCCCAGCGCCTGACGCAACAGAAACGGCTCGCCGATCAACGCCAGATCCGCCGCGAAGGTTTGTTCGATCCGCAGCTGTCGACCCTCGATGCGTGCCATCTGTGCCTGTAGCAGCTCATTCACCAACGCCGCCAACGGCACGGCGACACGCTCCTCAAGACCCTGCCGCTGTTCGACCTGGGCAAGATTCAGCAGGCGCTCGATCAACTGCTGCATGCGTGCACTTTCACTGTCGATGTTGCCGACAAAGCGCAATCGCTGATCCGCCGGCATTTCGTCCTGCAACAACTCGGCGGCACCGCGAATCGCCGCCAGCGGGCTCTTCAATTCATGGGTCAGGGTGTGCACATAGCGCTCGACGTAGGCCTTGCCTTCGAGCTGGGTGCGCATCTGTTCCAAGGCGGTCGCCAACTGCTCCAGCTCGCCGCCGCGATAGTGCGGCACCGCCACCCGACGGCCCTCGCTCACAGCCTGGGCGTACACGGTCAAGCGGTGCAGCGCGCGGCTCAGCCACCACGACAGCACGGCGCCGAGCAGCAGGCCGAGACCGATCAATCCGGCGCCGTAACCGAGCAAACGGCGTTCGGTGCGATCGACGTAGGGTTGCAGTGAACTGTTGGGTTTGGCCACGGTGACCACGCCGATGATCGCGCCGTTGTCGCGGATCGGCGCGCCGACGTGCATTACCGAGGAGTTCGGGTCATTCGGGTCACTGCGGCTGGAGCGTGCGCCGTATTCGCCGCGCAGGGTCAGGTAGACGTCGTTCCAGCGCGAGTAGTCCTGACCGACGGCCAAACCGCTGGAGTCCAGCACCACGATGCCCTTGGCGTCGGTGACGTAGATGCGGTGGTTGACCTGGTTTTTCGCCAGTCCCCAGATCGTCGCCTTCGGCTGGCGATCGCCATAGGCGCGGAGCAGCTGCGGCCAGCGATTCTGGTTGAGGGTGCCGGCCTTGAAATCGTCCCGCAGGATTTCCGCCATCAGGTTGGCGGTATCGACCAGGGTTTCTTCGGTGGACTGGCGCACGCCGGGGCGGATTTCTTCCATCACGGTGTTGAGCACGAAGTAACCGGTGAGGCCGATGAACAGCACGTACACCAGGAAAATCCGCAGCCCCAGCGACATCAGCTGTGCCCCGGGCTGTAGCTGTAACCGAGGCCGCGATGGGTCTGGATCGGCTCGGCCTCGGCGCGTACCAGGCGCAATTTGGCGCGCACGCTTTTGATATGGCTGTCGATGCTGCGCTCGTAACCGGCATCCGCCGCGACGCCCAGCGCATCGAGCAGTTGCTCGCGGCTGAACACCCGCTCGGGTTGTTCGAGCAGGCATTGCAGCAGGCGGAATTCGTGGCGGGTCAGGCTCAGGGGCTGGCCGCGATAGCTGATCTGTACGCGTTCGGGATCGATGCGAAACAGCGCCGAGGATGCTTCGATGACCGGACGTGGCGCCATGCGTTTGAGAATCGCCCGGACCCGGGCTGCCACTTCCCGTGGGCTGAACGGTTTGACCACGTAATCGTCGGCGCCGATTTCCAGGCCCACCACGCGATCGATCTCTGCATTGCGCGCGCTGAGGAACAGCACCGGCACTTCACTGAAGCGACGCAGTAGCTTGCAGGTTTCGAAGCCGCTGATGTCCGGCAGGCCGATGTCGAGGATGATCAGATCCGCCGGAGTCTGGCGCTGATGCTCCAGCGCCGCCGCGCCGAGACTCAGCCAGGTCGTGGTGAAGCCCTCGCCCTGCAAGGCAAAAATCAGCGTGTCGGCAATCGCCGCTTCGTCTTCGACAATCAGGATATGAGGCATGGCGTCCGAGCCTGTGGGTTAAGTGCGCGAACGGTGCCCCAAGCCCGGCGTTACGTCAATGAGACCACTTGGTTTCAGCAGTCCGGCTTGTCCGCCGTGAAGCGTCGTGCCGGGTTCACGGCCGCGCCGAATTCGCGCAGGGCCTTGGCACCGATCAGCAACGGGTAGTTGAAGTTGCTGCGGTCGGTCAGGTTGACCTCCACGGTACGCTTGACGTCGCCCAGGCACAGCTCCAGATCGACCACCGGGCGCTTCGCCACCTCGGTGCTTTCGCCCTCGTCTTCTTCATCCGAGCGACTCTTGATCTTGCTGATCCGCGCGACCTTGTGCTCGTACACCTTGTTGCCGGCGTCCTTGGTGGCCAGACGGAAACGCACCCAGTCTTCGCCGTCGCGTTTGAACGTCTCGATGTCCTTGGCCGACAGCGAGGCGGTCAGCGCGCCGGTGTCCATCTTGGCCTTGAGCACCTCGCCGCCGATTTCCGGCAGCGCGATGTATTCGTAACGACCGTACAGGGTTGGTTCGGCGGCAAGCACCGGCAGGGCGACGAGGGAAAGCAGTGCAAGGAGGGATTTCACGTAAGGGGCTTCCTTGGGAAATGGGGGCGTCAGACGCGAGATTTTAGACCGTTGTTCGCATGAACGTTCCCGGCAGGTTATCGCGCCACAGGTGAAACATTCGTCACCGGCGGATTTGGCCTGCCGGCCGAAGCCACTTATCATGGCGCGCCCATCCGTTTTCCAAGAGTTGCTTATGCGCCGCCTGCTCACCGGCTGTCTCGTCACCCTGCTGCTGTTGTCCAACACCCTCGTGCTCTTCGGCCCGCTGATGGTGTTCGCCCTGCTCAAGCTGATCCTGCCAGGGCGCTTTCGCGACTACGCCTCGTGGGCGGTGATGTGGATCGCCGAAACCTGGGCGGAAATCGACAAGCTGATCTTCCGCCTGTGCATCCCCACCCAATGGGACATTCGCGGCGGCGAAGACCTGCGCAGTGACACCTCTTACCTGGTGATCAGCAACCATCAATCCTGGGTCGATATCCCGGCGCTGATCCAGACCCTCAACCGGCGCACGCCGTTCTTCAAGTTCTTCCTCAAGAAGGAACTGATATGGGTGCCGTTCCTGGGCCTGGCCTGGTGGGCGCTGGATTACCCGTTCATGAAGCGCTACACCAAGGCGTTCCTGGCGAAGAACCCGGAACTGGCCGGCAAGGATCTGGAAATCACCAAGGCCGCCTGCGAGCTGTTCAAGCGCCAGCCGGTGACGGTGGTGAACTATCTGGAAGGCACGCGTTACACCGCTGCCAAAAGCACTCAGCAGCAGTCACCGTTCAGCCACTTGCTCAAGCCCAAGGCGGGCGGCGTGGCGTTCGTACTGGCGGCGATGGGCGAACAGCTGGACGCGATTCTCGATGTGACCGTGGTTTATCCACAGCAGAAGATTCCGGGGTTCTGGGACCTGATCAGCGGCAACGTGCCGCGCGTGATCATCGACATCCAGACCCGCGAGCTGGATCCGGCCCTGTGGCAGGGCGATTACGAAAACGATCCGGTGTTTCGCGAGAAGGTCCAGAACTGGGTCAACCAGCTCTGGACTCTCAAGGATCAGCGCATCGCCGAGCTCAAAGGCGAGCGCCGCTGAGTCAACCGTTGGTGCCGGTGCCCCAGATGCTGCCCAGACTTTGCAGCAACGAGCCGCCGACACCCTGCTGACCGAGGTATTGCAGGAGGATCGGGGCAAACTGGCCGACCATCCCGCTGTCCATGCCCAACGCACCGAAAGCGTTGTTCAGGTCGTTGGTGTCCTTGACGTTGCCCAGCGCATTCTCTAGCCCGGCGGACTTGCCCGACGAGCCGAGCAAACCGCTCAACGCCGCCAGATTGCCTGAGCCGCCCGACAGCTTGTCGATGCCCGGCACTTCCTTGGCCAGCTCGGAATAATCCGTGTTGCTGAGCTGGTTTTTCGCCAACCCCAGCATGGCACTGGTGCCGCCAACCGCTTGCTGCGGCGTGACATTCAGAGCGCTCAAGGCACTCAACAGACCGGCGGTTTCCGACGTCGGCGCCGCAGCGGCAGCCTTGTCCCCGCCCTGCATGCCCGATACCGCACCGGCCACGTCATTCAAACTGAAACCGGCAAACACCGGCCCTGCCGCCAGGGTCAGGAGCGATGCCAGGGCAAAACCGCGTGAAATCTTCATTCAGACATCCTCTTGTGGCGTGAAGGCCGCCTGGATACAGGCGATCAAACTGCCGGTTTGACCGGGCAGGCGGCAGCATGTTCCGTGTGAAGACAAGCGGTTTCACTCCAAAGGTATCCACCAACCACCGCTCGTTAGCTCGACCTCTTATCAATCCTCAGCCAGCTATTACAAACAGAGCTAAAAAACTGTCATTTATGACAGTAGAAAACCCAAAGAGGAGAACCGAGGATATGACCTCCCATCCTGTAACGGAGTAATAACAATGAAACTGAAAATGCTTTCGGGGGCCGTGATTTGTCTGGCGCTGATGAGCAGCGCCTATGCAGCTACCTGTCCAACTCTCTCGGTAACCGGTTCGAGTGGCGCCGAAGACCTTACCTTTACCTCTGCACGCATCAAAGACGGAAGCAGCGCCAATTCAGTTGTCATTTGCCGTTACGAAGGTAAAGACGACCTTGGTGCCTCATCTGGCCTCAGGCTCGGATCCCCCGTCCAAGGCACTGGAGGCAATTGGAACGGCGATGATTGTACGGTTACGGACGGTGACGCCAGCAAATGCGCATTCAAATAGTCAGCTCGAATTAAAAAAAAGAGCAACCAGTGGGTTGCTCTTTTTTTAAGGTTGAAACCTACGCCGCACTAAACAACTTGTGCGGATCAATCACAAACTTCTTCGGCACGCCGGCATCGAACTCGCCGTAGCCTTCCGGCGCCTGGTCGAGGCTGATGACCTGCACGCCCACCACTTCGGCGATGTTGATGCGGTCCCACATGATCGCCTGCATCAGCTGGCGGTTGTACTTCATCACCGGGGTTTGACCGGTGTGGAAGCTGTGGGATTTGGCCCAGCCGAGGCCGAAGCGGATGCTCAGACTGCCCATTTTCGCGGCGGCATCCACGGCACCCGGATCTTCGGTCACGTACAGGCCCGGAATACCGATCTTGCCGGCTACACGCACCACGCCCATCAGCGAGTTGAGCACGGTGGCCGGGGCTTCGGATTTGACGCCGTCGTGGCCATGACCACGAGCTTCGAAGCCCACGCAGTCCACCGCGCAATCCACCTCAGGCTCGCCCAGCAACGCGGCGATCTGTTCGTGCAGCGGGGTGTCTTTCGACAGGTCGACCACTTCAAAACCCTGAGCCTTGGCGTGGGCCAGGCGGATGGTGTTGACGTCGCCGATGATCACGACCGCAGCGCCGAGCAAGCGGGCGGAGGCGGCAGCGGCCAGACCAACGGGACCGGCGCCCGCGATGTAAACGGTGCTGCCCGGTCCAACGCCAGCGGTAACGGCGCCGTGGTAACCGGTCGGGAGAATGTCGGAGAGGCAGGTCAGGTCACGGATTTTCTCCATGGCCTTGTCGCGGTCCGGCAGTTTCAGCAGGTTGAAGTCGGCGTACGGCACCAGCACGTATTCGGCCTGGCCACCGGTCCAGTCGCCCATGTCGACATAACCGTAAGCGCCGCCGGCACGGGCCGGGTTGACGGTCAGGCAGACGCCAGTGTGTTGCTCCTTGCAGGAACGGCAGCGCCCGCAAGCCACGTTGAACGGAACGGAGACCAGGTCGCCGATTTTCAGGTTCTCGACGTCGGAGCCTTTTTCGATCACTTCACCAGTGATCTCGTGGCCCAGCACCAGACCGGTCTGCGCCGTGGTACGGCCGCGCACCATGTGCTGGTCGGAGCCGCAAATGTTGGTTGAAACCACACGCAGGATGACACCGTGCTCGATCTTCCTGCCGCGCGGATCCTGCATTTTCGGATAGTCGATTTTCTGTACTTCGACCTTGCCAGCGCCGAGATACACCACACCACGATTGCCAGACATGCTTTCACCTCGCTGTTGTTTTTATGGAACCGCGCCGCCCAGCCAGGCAGCGCGTTAAGTGCTCGGGTTACTGCTTGTTGGTTTTGCGTTGTTATGACTTAAAGAACGACGGTGCGATTGGCGTTCAAAAACACCCTCCGCTCAATGTGATACCCCACGGCCCGAGCCAGGGTCAGGCCTTCGATGTCGCGGCCCTTGGCGATCAGGTCTTCGGGGTAATGACTGTGATCCACCGCCTCGACGCCCTGGGCGATGATCGGCCCCTCGTCGAGGTCGTTGTTGATGTAGTGCGCGGTGGCGCCCACCAGTTTCACGCCCTTGTTGTAGGCCTGGTGATACGGCTTGGCGCCCTTGAAGCCCGGCAGCAGCGAGTGGTGAATGTTGATCGCCTTGCCATCGAGCTTGCGGCACAGCTCCGGCGACAGCACCTGCATGTAGCGGGCGAGGATCACCAGTTCAGCGCCAGCCTCTTCGATCACCTGCCACACCTGCCGCTCCTGGGCCGGTTTGTCGTTCGGGTCGAGGGGGAAATGGTAGTAGGGAATCTGGTGCCAGTCGGCCAGTGGCTTGAGGTCAGGGTGGTTCGACACCACCGCCGCCACGTCCATCGACAACTGGCCAATGCGCTGGCGGTAGAGCAAGTCGTTGAGGCAGTGATCGGCCTTGGAGACCATGATCACCACTTTTGGCCGGTAGTTCGGCGCGGTCAGCTCGAAGATCATGCCGAACGCCTGACCACGCTCGGCGAGGCCGGCGCGGAAGGATTGTTCGTCGAAGCCGTCGGGCTGACGGAATTCCACACGAATGAAGAAACGCCCCGAGAGCCGGTCATCGAACGAGTGGTGCTCGGTGACGTAGCAACCCTGCTCGAACAGAAAACGCGTCACCGCGTCCACGGTGCCGAGAACGCTGGGGCAGTCGGCGGTCAGAATCCATGTGTCTGGGGCGCGGCTCATGGTGCGGTGACTCCTGTTCTTTGTGCGGGGTGTCAGGGAGTTTTCCCCTCACCCTAGCCCTCTCCCGGAGGGAGAGGGGACTGACCGGGTTGTTCTTTCGAGCTACACCGACGTGAAATACCGAGCCGAACTCAGGTCTGAGAAAAGCAATTTCACGCCGGTCGCAATTATTAATAACGCCGAAGATCGGCTCCCTTTCCCCCTCTCCCCCCTGGGGGAGAGGGCTGGGGTGAGGGGGTAGGATCTCAAGCCCTACTCACAAGCCATTGCAACTCAATCTACTTAAGCCTGAACGCTCAACCCGTACTCAGCCGAAGCATCCTGCAACCACAACCACCAGTAATCCGAGAAGCTGCGACGAATCAGCAGTTCCCAGGTGTCTTCGGCGGTGTGGCGGATCATCAGCTGCGACTTGGCGAACACCGTGCCCACAGCCTTGCCGACCGGGAAGTTGTTCGGGTGTACGTCGTAGCTGGTGGATTTCATCAGCACCTGACGCACGTTCGGGCCGCTCAATTCGAGCACTTGCTGGCCGCCGCTGACGTTGACGATTGCGATGTGCAGATCGCCCAGCGCTTCGCGCAGTTTCTGCTCGGCGGCGAACTCTTCACCGCTCGGCACGATCAGCAGCCACTCGTCCGGGCCCATCCATTGCAGACTGGTTTCGCCTTTGACGATCACGCTCAGGGCGCCCGGCAACTCGATGCCCAGCGCCTTGTGCACACCAGCAGCGAACGCGGCATCGTGGCCGTCGCCACGGATGGTCAGATGGCCGAGGAGTTTCTTCTCGCGCACGGTCACGCCGGCGGTCTTGCGGCCCTTGCCGACCAGGCTGGCGAGGTCGGCGTGATGCAGCGACGACTCGGCCTTGGCCCCGGTGGTCGGGCGTTGTTGGTAAACGTTGGCTGCGGTCATAAAGCACCCTTCCTGAATTCTGTGTTCTCTGTGGGAGCTGGCTTGCCAGCGATAGCGTTGTATCAGTCACCATTGTGTTGTCTGGTCTGACGCCATCGCGGGCAAGCCCGCTCCCACAGGGATTGAGGTGTCAAATGTTCTGGCGATCGCCTTTCGGATCAAAGAACACCGAAGAAACGATTTCCGCCTCGATCACGCTGCCATCCGCCAGCGGTGCGAACACCCGCTCGCCCAGACGCTTCAGACCGCCCTTCACCACGCCCATGGCAAATGAATAGCCGAGGGAGTTGTGCGCGTAGCTGGAGGTCACGTGGCCGACCATGGTCATCGGGATCGACTGCTTGGTGTTGAACACCAGCTGTGCACCTTCCGGCAGCCAGACGTTCGGATCGATCGGCTTCAGGCCCACCAGCTGTTTACGCTGGTCACGCACGCAGTCTTCACGGTTCATGCCGCGCTGGCCGATCCACGAGAACGGTTTGGTTCGACCGACGCACCAGCCCATGTTCAGGTCGTCCGGGGTCATCGAGCCGTCGGTGTCCTGGCCGACGATGATGAAGCCCTTCTCGGCCCGCAGTACGTGCATGGTTTCGGTGCCGTACGGGGTCAGGTTGTACTGCTTGCCCGCCTCGACGATTTTTTCCAGCACGCCCATCGCGTAGTCGGCCTGGACGTTGACTTCGTACGACAGCTCACCGGTGAACGAGATGCGGAACACCCGCGCCGGCACACCGCCGACCAGACCTTCTTTCCAGGTCATGAACGGGAACGCTTCGTTGGCGAGGTCGATGTCGGTCACGGCGCTGAGCAGCTTGCGGCTGTTCGGGCCGGACAGGGTCATGGTCGCCCAGTGGTCGGTGACGGAGGTGAAGTAGACCTTCATCTCTGGCCATTCGGTCTGGTGGTACAGCTCCAGCCATTGCAGTACGCGAGCCGCGCCGCCGGTGGTGGTGGTCATGACGAAATGGTTGTCGGCCAGACACGCCGTCACACCGTCGTCGAAGACCATGCCGTCTTCCTTGCACATCAGGCCGTAACGGGCCTTGCCCACGTCGAGCTTGGTCCAGGCGTTGGTGTACACGCGGTTGAGGAACTCACGGGCGTCCGGGCCCTGGATGTCGATCTTGCCCAGGGTCGAAGCGTCCAGCAGACCGACGCTGTCGCGCACAGCCTTGCATTCGCGTTTGACGGCGGCATGCATCTCTTCGCCGTTTTTCGGGAAGTACCACGGACGCTTCCACTGGCCGACGTCTTCGAACTCGGCACCGTTTTTCAGGTGCCATTGATGCAGTGCGGTGTAACGCACAGGTTCGAAGATGTGCCCGCAGTGACGGCCGGCTACCGCGCCGAATGTCACCGGCGTGTAGTTCGGACGGAACATCGTGGTGCCCATCTGCGGGATGGTCACGTTCAGCGAGCGGGCGGCAATCGCCAGGCCGTTGACGTTGCCGAGCTTGCCCTGATCGGTGCCGAAGCCCAGCGCGGTGTAGCGTTTGACGTGCTCGACCGATTCGAAACCTTCGCGGGTCGCCAGTTCGATAGCGGCGGCGGTCACGTCGTTCTGCAGGTCGACAAATTGCTTCGGCGCCCGTGCGGTGGCTTTTTCGTGCGGCACCTGGAACAGCGCCAGCGTCGGCTCTTCCAGACGGCTCAAGGCTTTCGGCAGCACCGCTTCGACGCTCTGGAAACCGGCTTCGGACGCAGCGCGCACGCCGCCTTCAAAACCGTCAGCCAGGGAATCGCCGAGGCCGTAGACGCCGTTGATGCCACCGACACACACGCGTTTCTGCGGTGCTTCGCCCGGCACGAAACCGAGGATGTCTTCGCGCCAGATCGGCTTGCCGCCGAGGTGCGATGCCAGGTGAACCACCGGGCTGTAACCGCCGGAGCTGGCGATCAGGTCGCAGTCGAGCCATTCGCCCGGGCTGGTGACCTTGTGACCTTTGACATCGATCGCCGCCACGCGGGCAGCGGTCACGTGCTTGCTGCCACGGGCCTCGATCACGGCACTGCCGGTGAGGATGCGAATGCCTTTGGCGCGCGCTTCTTCAACCAGTGCACCGCGCGGATTGCTGCGGGCGTCGGCGATGGCGACCACTTGCAGGCTGGCGTCGAGCCAGTCCAGCGCCACGCGATAGGCGTGATCGTTGTTGGTCGACAGCACCAGCTTCTTGCCCGGTGCCACGCCGTAACGGCGCACGTAAGTCGACACCGCGCCGGCCAGCATGTTGCCCGGCACGTCGTTGTTGCCGTAGACCAGCGGACGCTCGTGAGCACCGGTCGCCAGCACCACACGCTTGGCGCGGACACGGTGGATGCGCTGACGCACCTGGCCGATCGGAGCGCGGTCGCCGAGGTGATCGGTGAGGCGTTCGTGAATGGTCAGGAAGTTGTGGTCGTGGTAACCGTTGACCGTGGCGCGCGGCAACAGCAGCACGTCCGGGGTGTTCTTCAATTCGGCAACGACACTGGCAACCCACTCCACGGCTGGCTTGCCGTCGAGGCTTTCGCGGGAGTCGAGCAGGCTGCCGCCGAACTCTTCCTGTTCATCGGCGATGATCACCCGCGCACCGCTGCGTGCAGCGGCCAGGGCAGCGGCCAGACCGGCCGGGCCGGCGCCGACGATCAGCACGTCGCAGTGCTGGTTCATGTAGTCGTAGGTGTCCGGATCGTTCTCGGTCGGCGAACGACCCAGACCTGCGGCCTTACGAATGTACTTCTCGTAAGTCATCCAGAACGATTGCGGGTACATGAAGGTTTTGTAGTAGAAACCCGGCGGCATCAGCTTGCCGCCGACCTTGCCGAGAATCCCCATCATGTCGTTGTTGACGCTCGGCCAGCCGTTGGTGCTGGTGGCGACCAGGCCCTGGTACAACGCCTGTTGCGTGGCGCGCACGTTGGGAATCTGGGTGGCTTCAGTAGCACCGATCTGCAGCACCGCGTTCGGCTCTTCGGCACCGGCGGCAAAGATGCCGCGCGGACGCGAATACTTGAAGCTGCGGCCAATGATGTCGACGCCGTTGGCCAGCAGGGCTGCGGCCAGCGAGTCGCCTTCAAAACCTTTGTAGGTCTGACCGTTGAAGGTGAAGCTCAGCACTTTGTTGCGGTCGATCCGTCCACCGTTGGACAGGCGATTGGTCTGGCTCATACCTTCTCTCCCAGCGCCGTCGTGGCTGTTTTCGCAGTGTCAGCCTTGTCGGTGAATTGCGGCTTGGTGCCGATCTTGTAGGTTTCGAGAATCTCGTAGGTCACGGTGTCGCGGGTGACGTTGAAGTACTGGCGGCAACCGGCGACGTGATCCCACAACTCGTGGTGCAGGCCGCGCGGGTTGTCGCGAAAGAACATGTAGTCGCCCCACTCCTCGTCGGTGCAGCTTGCAGGGTCCAGAGGACGCGGGATGTGCGCCTGACCGGATGCGTGGAATTCCTCTTCGGAGCGCAGTTCGCCGCAGTGAGGACAGAAGATATGCAACATGGGGATTTCTCCTGTTAGTGGGCGACAGCCGCAGCGCCGTGTTCGTCGATCAACGCACCGTTGTGGAAACGGTCGATGGAGAAAGGTGCGGCCAGCGGGTGCATTTCACCCTTGGCCAGACTCGCGGCAAACACGTTGCCCGAGCCAGGTGTGGCCTTGAAGCCGCCGGTGCCCCAACCGCAGTTGAAGAACATGTTCGGCACCGGGGTTTTCGAAATGATCGGGCAGGCGTCCGGCGTGGTGTCGACGATGCCGCCCCACTGACGGTTCATGCGCACCCGCGACAGCACCGGGAACATCTCGACGATGGCCTGGATGGTGTGCTCGATCACCGGGTACGAACCGCGCTGGCCGTAGCCGTTATAGCCGTCGATACCGGCGCCGATCACCAGGTCGCCCTTGTCGGACTGGCTGATGTAACCGTGCACGGCGTTGGACATGATCACGCTGTCGATGATCGGTTTGATCGGCTCGGACACCAGCGCCTGCAGCGGGTGCGATTCGATCGGCAGACGGAAACCGGCGAGTTTGGCCATGTGCCCGGAGTTACCGGCGGTGACCACGCCGACGCGCTTGGCGCCGATGAAGCCCTTGTTGGTTTCAACGCCGATGCACACGCCGTTTTCCTTGCGGAAACCGATCACTTCGGTCTGCTGGATCAGGTCCACGCCCAGGGCGTCGGCGGCACGGGCAAAGCCCCAGGCCACGGCATCGTGACGGGCCACGCCGCCGCGACGCTGAACGGTTGCGCCCATCACCGGGTAGCGGGTGTTTTTCGAGCAATCGAGGTACGGAATTTCGTCCGCGACCTGCTTGGCGTTGAGCAGTTCGCCGTCGACGCCGTTGAGGCGGTTGGCGCTGACCCGACGCTCGGAATCACGAATGTCCTGCAGGGTGTGGCACAGGTTGTAGACGCCGCGCTGGGAGAACATCACGTTGTAGTTCAGGTCTTGCGAAAGGCCTTCCCACAGCTTCATCGCGTGTTCGTACAGGTGCGCCGACTCGTCCCACAGGTAGTTGGAGCGAACGATGGTGGTGTTGCGCGCGGTGTTACCGCCGCCCAGCCAGCCCTTCTCGACCACGGCCACGTTGGTGATGCCGTGCTCTTTCGCCAGATAGTAGGCCGTCGCCAGACCGTGCCCGCCGCCGCCGACGATGACCACGTCGTAGACCTTTTTCGGGGTCGGCGTGCGCCACATGCGCTGCCAGTTTTCGTGGTGGCTGAGGGAGTGTTTGAAGAGGCCGAAGCCCGAATAGCGTTGCATAGTCATGTACTCCAGAACGCTCAGCGATAAACCGGAAAGTCAGCGCACAGGGCCGAAACCTGCTGGGCGACGTTGGCCTCGACATCGGCATCGCCGAGGTTGTCGAGGATGTCGCAGATCCAGCCGGCCAGCGTCACGCACTGGGTCACCTTGAAGCCGCGGGTCGTCACCGCCGGGGTGCCGATGCGCAGGCCGGAGGTCACGAACGGCGACTGCGGGTCGTTCGGTACGGCGTTCTTGTTGACGGTGATGTGCGCGCGACCGAGGGCCGCGTCTGCGTCCTTACCGGTGAGGCCCTGACGGATCAGGCTGACCAGGAACAGGTGGTTGTCGGTGCCGCCGGACACTACATCGTAGCCACGTTTGATAAATACGCTCGCCATCGCCTGGGCGTTGTCGATCACTTGTTGCTGATAGGCCTTGAAGCCCGGCTCCAGCGCTTCCTTGAAGCACACGGCCTTGCCGGCGATGACGTGCATCAGCGGGCCGCCCTGGGCGCCGGGGAATACTGCGGCGTTGAGCTTCTTCTCGATTTCTTCGTTGGACTTGGCCAGGATCAGGCCGCCACGCGGACCGCGCAGGGTCTTGTGAGTCGTGGTGGTGACCACGTCGGCGTACGGCAGCGGGTTCGGGTACAGACCGGCAGCCACCAGACCGGCGACGTGGGCCATGTCGACGAACAGCAGCGCACCGACCTTGTCGGCGATCTGACGGAAGCGCGGGAAGTCGAGGGTTTTCGAGTAGGCCGAGAAACCGGCGACGATCATTTTCGGTTTGCACTCGACGGCCAGACGCTCGACTTCGTCGTAATCGATCAGGCCGGTCTTGGTGTCGATGCCGTACTGCACGGCGTTGTACAGCTTGCCCGAGGACGAGACTTTGGCGCCGTGGGTCAGGTGACCACCGTGGGCCAGGCTCATGCCGAGGATGGTGTCGCCCGCTTGCAGCAGGGCCAGGTACACGGCGCTGTTGGCCGAGGAACCGGAGTGCGGCTGGACGTTGGCGTAATCGGCGCCGAACAGTTGCTTGGCGCGTTCGATGGCCAGCGCTTCGACCTTGTCGACGTGCTCGCAGCCACCGTAGTAGCGCTTGCCAGGATAGCCTTCGGCGTATTTGTTGGTCAGGCCGCTGCCTTGCGCTTCCATCACGCGTTTGCTGGTGTAGTTCTCCGACGCGATCAGCTCGATGTGATCTTCCTGACGTTGCTCCTCGGCATTCATCGCCGCCAGCAGTGCATCGTCGTAACCCTGGATCTGGTCTTGCTTGCTGAACATCGCGTCTCTCCCAGCGGCATCTGTGCGCCATTCGTCTCGGTAAGGCACGGCGTTCAGCCAGTGCCCTTTGATGCGATGGTATGGCCGGCGCAGGGAGGTCAAATGCCTACGGACGCCACGCAAAGGTGCGTTTACGACATGGCAGCGGCGACGGACTCAAACAAGCAGCTGGCGCAAGGCCAGAAGAACCATGAAATGCGCGGGATAGAGCGCATACGCCCAGCGCCGCATGGGTGGCGCGTGGAGGTAAGTGGCGTGTCGCAACAGGAACATTCCGAGCAGTGGCGCGATCAGGCAGGTCGCAATCCCGAGGATGGCGACGATGTTGCCGAACTGCGCGGATTCGTAGAGCACCCGCCATTGATTCGCGACCAGACACAGCAGGCCCGGCAACAGGCTGAAAAACCGGGGTTTGCGAAACACCAGCAACATCGCCAGTGGCAGCAGGACACCGAACAAACCGAACATCAGTCGCTCCGGGAACATTGCAGCCACCAGCAAGGCGCTGAGGCCCAGCAGTCGTGAAATCAGCGTTGGATCCTGCCAGCCCCGCGCCACCAGCAAGCCCAGCGCCAGCGTGGGCATCACGTTCAAGGTGTCGGGCTCGGGAATGTACAAACGGTAGGGAATTTCGCTGAGCAGACTGAACAGCAGCAACCAGCCCAGATAGCGCCATTCGGTCTTGCGCGCGCCGTCCCGGGCCAGGTTCGCCGCCATCGCCAGGCAGAACCACGGGAACGCCAGCCGTCCCGGCACATACAGCCAATCGGCGCTGATCCCGACATATCGCAGGTGATCGAGCAGCATGCTCAGCAGCGCCAGCCACTTGAGCAGATCGAGTGCGCCGTCGCGCCGGCTCAGGTGCATAATCGGCTCGCATCCTTGTAAAGTTCTGACAGCGACATCCCGTGTGCTCCCCGGATGATCTTCGGTACAGTGCGCACCATCATTGACCCCACGAAGCGCCACAAGCGCCTCGATCACGGAAGCCGGCCATGACCGACAAGAGCCAACAATTCGCCAGCGACAACTACTCCGGTATCTGCCCCGAAGCCTGGGCTGCCATGGAACAGGCCAACCACGGCCACCAGCGCGCCTATGGCGACGATGAGTGGACAGCACGCGCCTCCGATTATTTCCGCAAGCTGTTCGAGACCGACTGCGAAGTGTTCTTCGCCTTCAACGGCACCGCCGCCAACTCCCTCGCGCTGTCGTCGCTGTGCCAGAGTTACCACAGCGTGATCTGCTCGGAAACCGCCCACGTCGAAACCGACGAATGCGGCGCGCCGGAATTCTTCTCCAACGGTTCGAAACTGCTGATCGCCGGTACTGAAAACGGCAAGATCACCCCGGCCTCGATCCGCGAAGTCGCGCTCAAGCGCCAGGACATCCACTACCCGAAACCGCGCGTCGTGACCCTGACCCAGGCCACCGAGGTCGGCAGCGTCTACACCCCGGAAGAAGTCCGCGCCATCAGCGACACCTGCAAGGAACTGGGCCTGAACCTGCACATGGACGGCGCGCGTTTCTCCAACGCCTGCGCATTCCTCGGCTGCTCGCCGGCGGACCTGACCTGGAAGGCCGGCGTCGACGTGCTGTGCTTCGGCGGCACGAAAAACGGCATGGCGGTCGGTGAAGCGATCCTGTTCTTCAACCACAAACTGGCCGAAGACTTCGATTACCGCTGCAAACAGGCCGGGCAACTGGCCTCGAAGATGCGCTTCCTGTCGGCCCCGTGGGTCGGCATCCTGGAAAACGACGCCTGGCTCAAATACGCCCGCCACGCCAACCACTGCGCGCAACTGTTGGCCGAACTGGTCAGCGACATCCCGGGCGTGGAACTGATGTTCCCGGTCCAGGCCAACGGCGTGTTCCTGCAACTCTCGGAACCGGCCATCGCCGCCCTGACCGTTCGCGGCTGGCGCTTCTACACCTTCATCGGCAAGGGCGGCGCACGCTTCATGTGCTCGTGGGACACCGAAGAAGAGCGCGTGCGTGAACTGGCACGCGATATTCGCGAAGTCATGTCGGCCTGATCACCTCCCCGTGGCGCGGGAGCCTGCTCCCCCGCCACCGCTCCTCCCCCTCCCGTTTCAGCTCCATCGTCTACATTGTCTGTCGAGCCATCGCTCACATAACAATAAGCAGGAGCTTGCGCATGTCGCTAAAAGACAAAACCTTGTTCATCACTGGCGCCAGCCGTGGCATCGGGCGCGAGATTGCGCTGCGGGCTGCACAGGACGGGGCCAATATCGTGATCGCGGCCAAGAGCGCCGAGCCGCACGCCAAGTTGCCCGGCACCATCCACAGCGTCGCCGCTGAAGTCGAAGCGGCCGGGGGCAAGGCTTTGGCGTTGCAACTGGATGTGCGGGATGAAAACGCGGTGCGTCAGGCGCTGGCCCAGGCCAATGAGCATTTCGGTGGGATTAATGTATTGGTGAACAACGCAGGGGCGATCAAGTTGACCGGTGTGCAGCACATCGAACTCAAGCGATTCGACCTGATGCACCAGATCAACACCCGCGCGGTGTTGCTGTGCAGCCAGGCGGCCCTGCCCTATCTGAAGAAGTCCTCCGGGCACATTCTCAACCTGTCACCGCCGCTGAATCTGGCCAGCAAATGGTTCGCGCAATACAGCCCCTACACCGTGACCAAGTACGGCATGAGCATGCTCTCGGTGGGCATGAGCGAGGAATTCGCCAACTACGGGATCAGTGTGAATTCGCTGTGGCCGCAGACCATGATTGCCACGGCGGCGATCGAGTTTCAGTTGGGCAATCGCGAGTCGTTCAAGCATGCGCGCACGCCGCAGATCATGGCGGATGCGGCGCATGTGATTCTAAGTAGCAGCGAGCGGCGGATTACCGGGCGGTTGTTGATTGATGAGGAGATTTTGCGCGAAAGCGGCGTGACGGAGTTTGATCATTACCGCTTTGAACCGGGGAGTGATGCGAAGTTGATGACGGATTTGTTTGTGGATTGATCAGTGTGTCTGTGAGCCCCTCCCCTCACCCTAGCCCTCTCCCAAAGGGAGAGGGAACCGACCGAGTTGTTTTGCGAGCTACATCGACCTGCAAGACCTTATCGATTATGGATTCGGCAAAGAAGATTCAGGTCGGCGTATTCCTTGAGCATCCCCCAATCAGCTCCCTCTCCCTCCGGGCGGTCCGACGTTTCGGGAGGGCTGGGGTGAGGGGGCTTTTGAAGTACCACTCAATATTCGATCCGCACATCCCCCTTCGGCACGCTGCAGCAAGAAAGAATGTACCCCTCCGCCTCGTCGTCCTCGGTGATCCCGCCGTTGTGATCCATCTCCACTTCTCCGCCCAGTTTGAGCACCTTGCACGTCCCGCAGATCCCCATGCCGCAGGCTTTCGGGATCATCAGGCCAACCTTCGCAGCCGCCGCATGCACGGTCTCGCCCGGGGCGACACGGATGCTCTTGTCCGAGGAGGTGAATTCCACCAGGTGCAGATCCGCCGCAGGCACTTCCGGCGCATCGGCTGCCTGTTCGGCCTGTTCCACCGCATCGGCGCGGGCTTCCGGTGGCGTGGCGCCGAAGGACTCCTCGTGATAGCGCTTCATGTCGTAGCCGGCGTTTTCCAGCAGCCGCTTGACCGCGGTCATGTACGGCGTCGGGCCGCAGCAGAAGACTTCGCGCTCGAGGAAGTCCGGCACCATCAGTTCCAGCATCTTGTGGTTGAGGTAGCCGCGATAGCCGGCCCACGGCTCGCCCAGCCCGTGTTTCTCGCAGATCAGGTGCAGGCTGAAGTTGTCGATCCGCGACGCCATGTGTTCCAGCTCGCGGTGGTAAATGATGTCTTTCGGCGAGCGGGCGCTGTGGATGAACGTCATGTCGACGTTGCCGTTGGTGTCGTAGAACCAGCGCGCCATCGACATGCACGGCGTGATGCCGACACCGCCGCTCAGATACAGCACTTTCGGGCTCGGGAAATCGATGGCGTTAAACAGCCCGACCGGCCCGTGCACCGCCAGCTCCTGGCCTTCATGCAGGGTGTCGTGCAGCCAGTTGGACACCTTGCCCCCCGGCACGCGCTTGATGGTCACCGAAAAGCTGTACGGCACCGACGGCGAGCTGGAGATGGTGTACGAACGCATGATCGGCTGGCCTTCGATCTCCAGCTCCAGGGTCACGAATTGCCCGGGCTTGAAGAAGAACAGGATCGGCTGGTCGGCCATAAAGCAGAAGGTGCGCACATCCCAGGTTTCCTGGATGACTTTGACGCAACGGACGATGTGTCGGCCATTGGCCCAGGTCTGGGTGGTGACCGGATTCAGGAAGCTGTTGGACATGCTGTTCTCCACGGCCGACTGTCGGCCTTCATGTGGCGATTCTGCGTATAGCGAGAACGCCCCGTTTACCTATCCGCGACATTGACATACTTATCGCGACCAGCCCCCAACCACCGGGGGTTGCGCGTCGGGAACAGATTGCACCATGTCGCCCATGGATAAGGTTCCGGGCAGCGGCGGCCCCACACTCGCCCCCAACACAAACAGATTCTTTACACCTTGCGTAGCAACCCTGATCAGCCACTTTCGCGGCCACGCAGATGGCCTTGAGGATTACATCGATGGACACCGCAAAAATCAGCCTGGGCGACCCGCTGGAACCCGCACGCAAGGCCACCGCACAAATGCTGCAGGAGCGCGAGCGCACTTATTCCCTGCCGCAACCGTTCTACAGTGACGAGCGCCTGTTCGATATCGACATGCAGGAGATCTTCCAGAAAGAGTGGTTGATCGCCGGCATGACCTGCGAAATCCCGGCCAAGGGCAACTACATCACCCTGCAAATCGGCAAGAACCCGATCATCGTGATTCGCGGGGCCGAAGGCGTGGTGCACGCATTCCACAACGTCTGCCGCCACCGTGGCTCGCGCCTGTGCACCAGTGACAAGGGCAAGGTCGCCAAACTGGTCTGCCACTACCACCAGTGGACGTATGAGCTGGACGGTCGCCTGCTGTTCGCCGGCACCGAAATGGGCGCCGACTTCGACATGAAGCAGTACGGCCTCAAACCGGTGAACGTGAAGACTGCCGGCGGCTACATCTTCATCAGCCTGGCGGAGAACCCGCCGGCCATCGATGACTTCCTGTCGACGCTGAACCACTACATGGAACCGTACGACATGGAAAACACCAAGGTGGCGATTACCACCACCTTGATGGAAAAGGCCAACTGGAAGCTGGTGCTGGAAAACAACCGCGAGTGCTACCACTGCGGCGGTTCGCACCCTGAATTGCTGAAAACCCTGCTGGAGTGGGACGACGTCACCGACCCGCGCGCCGATCAGGCGTTCAAGGACCACGTCGCCGCCTCCGCTGCTGCCTGGGAAGCCGAGAAAATCCCTTACGCCCACGCCAGTTTCGGCCTGCGCAACCGCATCGTGCGCATGCCGCTGCTCAAAGGCACCGTGTCGATGACCATGGACGGCAAACAGGGCTGCGCCAAACTGATGGGCCGGATCAAGAACCCGGACCTGGGCTCGATGCGCATCCTGCACCTGCCGCACTCGTGGAACCACTGCATGGGCGACCACATCATCGTGTTCACCGTGTGGCCGATCAGCGCCCAGGAAACCATGGTCACCACCAAATGGCTGGTGCACAAGGATGCCGTCGAAGGCGTGGACTACGACGTCGAGCGCATGCGCCAGGTGTGGGACGCGACCAACGATCAGGACCGTCGTCTGGCGGAAGAGAACCAGCGCGGGATCAACTCCACCGCGTACCAGCCTGGGCCTTACTCCAAGACCTATGAATTCGGCGTGGTCAACTTCGTGGACTGGTACAGCGAGCGGATGCTGAGCAACCTCGGGGCCGAGCCTGCGCCGTACCTCAAAGGCGTTCCGGTACAGGGCTAAAAAGCATCGCTGGCAAGCCAGCTCTCACAGGTTCTGCGGTGTACACAAATGTTGTGAGCACCACAAAACCTGTGAGAGCGGGCTTGCCCGCGATGGCGTCCTTACAGCCACCGCATCATTGGGATGACCACCTCACCGATCCATCCTCCCCGATAAACTCCTCGAAAATTTCCTCCCCCACCAACCTGATCTTCGCGTACCCATTCAACACCCGCAGCGGATAGTCCGGATCGTTCGCATCCTTCGTCTCCGAAAACAGCACCCGCGAATGCCCGTTCAGCTCGCTGGTGGTGCCGTAGGGAATCGCCCCGTGCCCGGCGCAGCGCGCATGCAGTCCGCCCTGGGTCGCATAGACGATGCCGTTGTGCAGATGCCCCCAATACCAGTAATCCGGCTCGCGCCCCAGCGCATCGCACACCGGTTGATACAGCGCAGTTTTGTTGTGCCCGGTGATGTCGAAGCCCTGATGGTGGCTGAGCACCATGAGTTTCTTGCGTTTCGGCAGGCCCTTCATCCACTCGATCTGCGGCTTGTTCAGCGTGCCGTCCATGTACAGGTTCATGACGTCCGAGGCGTACGCAGTGTCCAGCCCGACAATCAGCCAGTCGTCGTTGATCAGGGCGAAATAGCTGGTGCCCTGCTGCCCCGGAAAACGCGCGGCCAGTTCCTTGAAATAACCGTGGGCGCCGCTGTACATCTCGTGGTTGGAATTGAGGGTGAACGAACCGTGGGTGCCCATCGGCCAGCCGGCCATGTCGGTGTCTTCCTGGGAATGGGTGCCGGCGTAATAGACATCACCCAGGTGAATGGTGAAATCGGCATTGGCCAGTTGCATCTGGTTGGCCACCGACACCGCCGGCGCATGGCTGTTGAACGGCCCGGTGCCCCAGTCGCCGGCAATCGCCAGCGTCACTTCACGCTCCATTTTCACCAGCGCCGGATCGGTGCCGAAGGTCGCGTGATGGCGCAGGTTTTCGATCCACTTGAGCAGCGCTTCGCTCCACAGCAGATCCAGCAGCTCCCATTTGCGACAGCCCAGCAGCGTGCCGTCCTTGAGCACCTTGGTCTGCAGTTGATCGGGCGATTGCGGCAGCGGCGTTGCGTTGCCGATGCGCAGGATCGACAGGCCATGGGACAACTCCCACGGCACGGCCGGCTCGTCGTCCGGCAACTCGCCATGCTTGAGCACGTATTGCGCCTGATCGTGACCGCGCTGGAGCAACTTGATGATGGCCTCGAATTCCTTGGGTTCGAGTTCGCTGATGAGCTTCATCCAGGCCATTTCGATGCGCGTGAACAAGCCGTGCAGGCGCACCTTGACCTTGTCGTACTCGTGTTTCAGATGACCGACCGCTGACATGACGTAATCCTCTATCCGTAAGGGTTCACAGGGTTTTCATGAATTCGATCAGCGCACGCTTGTCGTCGTCCGACAGCGTCGTGCCATACAGGTGACCGCTGTTGTGATTGCCTTCCAGGCGCGTGTCGTACGTGAAGTCCGCCGAGGCTTTGGCCTGGGCGCCACTGGTGACGAAGCCGACGTTGACCGGGTCGTAGACATCGGAGCCGGTGATGAACACCTGCGGACGTTTTTCCGCCGGTTGCAGCAAGTCCCACAGGGTTGGCACCGAACCGTTGTGCAGGTACGGCGCACGCAGCCAGATGCCGTCGGTGGGCGTGTTGCTGTAGCTCTGGGTCTTGCGGTAGGCGCCGAAATCGAACGGCGGTTTCTTGAAGGTGTGGAACGCCGTCACCAGCCCGGTGGTGAACGAGTTCAGCCGGTGCGGATCGGTGCCGAGCTGGTCGATGTTGGTGGTGACCTGCCCGGTATCGACGCGACCGAAATCGTGACAACCGGCGCAGTTAGCCTCCCACACCGGTTTGCCCTGGGCGACTTTTGCCTGATCCAGTGCCCACGGCCACGCCGGCGCCTTGTGCCCGAGCAGCCAGTTGGTCACCCGGTTGAAACTCGGCGGGAGCACCGATTCCGGCGTCGCCCCCACGGCCATCGCAGCGGCGTAGTTGCGCTCGTGGATCTTGTTGTTATTGCCGTCCCAGTGCAGGTACATCGATTCCCGGGGTTTCTGATTCCACACTTGCGGCAGGTCGACGGTGCCGATGGTCGAGTCATCCGGGAAGCCAAACACCACCATTTTCGTCGGGTTGAACGTGTCGGTACGCCCCGGCCCCTGTTGCGGCCGCAGCTTCTGCCAGGCATAGGCTTGCTTCTGTTTGAGCAGCGCAGTCTTGGCCATCGGGATGATCAGGTAACGGTTGTAGATCTTCTCGAAGAAGCCGAGCTGGAACTTGCTGTTGATCGCCGCCATCACGGCGTCGGTGGTGAATTTCGGATCGCTGGCGCAATCGTAGGCGAACCACTGGAAAGCTTGCAGTTGCAGGGTGTTGGCCGGTGCGCTCGGCACGTTCACTGCGACGTCGCTGGCATTCGCCCGGTAGGAACCGGTGTGGCACAGCGCGCAGTTCGGCTCGACGGTCGGGTAGCCGATCTGCCGCTTGGCCATGCCGATCGGCAGGTCCTTGCCATTCTCGAACAGGAAACCGAAGACTTCCCAACCACCGGGTTTCGGCAGTTTTTCCGGGCACATCTGCGGCAATACCGAGAACAGGTAATAGGGAATCCGCGCTTCGATGCCCAGGCCAATCGCGGCGTATTTGTAGTGGTCTTCGTCGGAGGCGTAATCCTGCTCCGGCACCACGCGCAGCATCTGGTACCAGGTCTGGTAACCGATGAACGCCAGCAGCGCCACCACGACCAGCGTGCCGACCTTGAACGCGTGACTCTGCCACTGCCGCGCCCACGCTGCGCGCCATTCGCGCCAGCCGTCACAGAGCAGCGCCAAGGGTCGGTTTTCGGGGGTGGTGCCGAGGTACAGCAGGATGCCGAGGATCAGGAAGAAACTCAGGTCGCCCATCAGCATCGGCACGAACACCGAACCCTGGCTGCTGGTGTTGATCAGGTAGATCCAGAACGCCACGGCGATCAGCCGCGTCAGCACGCACAGCCAGGAATGCACCACGTAGCGCGGCGCGTTGAAGCCCGACGGCATGTAGAACACGCTGATGCCGACCAGCAGCATCCCGGCGTTTTCCAGCCACGGGTCGGAGAGTTGCGGCGGCAGGCCGACCACCGATGTCAGCAATCCCGGCGCGAATAGCGCCGGGATTGCAAACACCATGTTCATCGCAATGCCGAGCCAGATGAAGCGTTGAAACCAGCGGATGTAGCTGTCCATATCATCCATTTCCTTGTGCAGACGGGAGAGATGTAGCGCCTGACCTGTCGCCATCGCGAGCAAGCTCGCTCCCACAGAGAGAGCAGCCATGCTCAGAATTTGTGCTCGACACAGTCCCCTGTGGGAGCGAGCTTGCTCGCGATGGCAGTCGACTCGGTCTGAGATCAACCGAGGGCTGTTTTCTCCAGGTGTTCAAGGATGATCGGATACACATCGACCACCGCGTTCTTGCCGAACATGCAATCGATGTGGCCGTAACCCGGCACCACATGCCGGCTGTAGCGCTCCGGCCCGTGCTGCTCGCAAACCCGCTGATAGGTCTTGAGCGTGCTTTCCGGCAGATAACACTGGTTGTCGGCGCCGCTGATAAAGCAGATCGGCATGGTCAGCCGGTCAAAGTGCGGCATGTACACGTCGTGCCCTTTGAAATCCACCAGATGCCCTTTGCGCACGATCAGCGCCAGGTGCTCGAAGGTCTCGATGTTCGACTCGCCGAACAGCTCGTGCAGGTTGTCGTGCAGGGTTTCGTTGAGGGTGTCGTGGCGATACAGCGAGGCGTACATGAAGGTGATGCGGTGGCACACCGGGTTGGTGCAATAGCCCTGGGCTTCGATCCGCGCATAACCGTTGAGCGCCTTGTCGTAGAGCCGGTTGAACCAGTTCTCCTTGCTGTCGGCGTAGGCAGTCATCGATTTGATGCCGATTGCGTCGAGCATTCCCGGCAAGTGCAGACCGGCCTTCAGCCCCGTCGCCGTCGCGACCACCGTGTCAGCGGCGATCTGCGAACAGACCACCGAACGCACGCCCTGCAAACCGGCGAGCAGCGACATGAAGAACGTGGTCGCGCCGTAGCAATGCACCACGCACTGCACGTCTTTGGCTTGGGTTTCTTGCTGGATCTGCGCGATGGCGGCCTTGAAGTCGTACTGGGCGATCTGGTCGCCGTTCCATTCCTTCTTGCTCGCCGGCAGCAGGATGCTCACCCGGAAATCCAGAAGCCACACGTCGTAATCGTGCTTGCAGAGAAACTCCAGCAGGTTGGTCTGGATCGTATCGGTCGAGAAGATATTCGAGCCCACCCCCAAACCATGCACCAGCATCACCGGGCCTTTGCTGCCAGCCTGATAGCGGGTCAGGCGCAGCTGCACGCCGTCTTCGGTGGAGAAGAAATGCACGGCCGGCGTCGGCGCATCCAGTGGCCGTTTCAGCCGTGGCGGCGCGTCGGGATTGAAGTATTTGTCCCCGGCAAACACCCCGCCATAACTTTCCCAGAGAATCCCGGCGAAGAACTTGCCGAACCGCGCCAGCCCTTCGATGCGCTCACGCTCGTTGCGCGCATTGAGGACTTTCATGGTGGTCATCTGCTTGGCGAAATCGGTCGGTTTGATGTGCATCACCCCGGAGCCGATCACCTCGCCGGTCTTGTCCGGCCCGCGATACAGCGTCACGTAGAGGGTGCTGGTGTCGTGCCAGATATTCAGCACGCCGTTGTCTTCCGGCACGGTCTTGAAGGCGCTGAAGAAATAGTCGTGGCCGTCCTCGGCGGTCAGTTTCATGTCGTACTTCATGTGGCGCGTATCGACCTGCTGCTCGAACTGCTCGAACAGGTTGAACACACCGTTGCTGGCGGTCAGCGGTTCCGGCGACAGCGCCGGGGCGATCACCGTGCCGACGATGGTCGCGGCGTGTTCCGGTTCCTTGATCATCCGGTTGAGGTCATTGGCGGTGATGGTCAGGGTGAAGTCGATCGGCGAATTGTCCGCCTCACCGCGCTTGGCGGCCGCCTCATAAACCTTGAGGTCGGTGCTTTGCGCGGCAGTGAAGGCGCGGGAGAAGTAACCCTTCATGGTTTCGGTGAACTGCACGCCGAGGGTCGGCGGCGCGGTCTGTTTGCGCGGCGCCGACGGCAGCGTGTAGTCGATCGTCCAGCCACGATCGGCGGCCAGCAGGCCCATGTTGCGCTCGCTCACGGCGGAGATGGTCAGCAGCGGATTGACTGCCAGTGACGTCGGGATCACCGCGCCGTCGGTCACGTACAGGTTGGCGTAGACATCGGTGCCACTGGCACCGCTGAACACCTGGCCCTTGTGGTTGACCACGCCTTGCGCGGCGTCTTCGCCCATCACGCAACCGCCCAGCGGATGCACCGAGACGATGCTGTGCTTGAGCAGCTTGGTCCAGATCGGATTCTCGACCCAGATCCCGCCCAACGCCTTGGTGCTCTGGTACAGCCGTTCGTTGCCGATCTTGAAGTTTTCCTGTTCGCCGACGCCCGGCCAGTCGATGCGCAGTTGATCCTTGCTGTCGAGGACCATGCGCCCCTGGCCGCTGTCGTGGCTCATGATCAGGTAAGTCTGCATGTTGTGCAGCGCGCCGTGATACGGGCCGCGCAGGAAGCTTTCGGCTTCGCGCTCCTTGTACTTCACCTTGCCGCTGAAGCTGTCGTCGGTGGGCTTGCCGATCATCTCGGCGAACCCGGCCATCGCCGGCACCATCGGCCGGCCGAGCGCGCCGGGAATCGAACCTTCCTCGATGACCATGCGACTGCTGCGGTCACCCTCGGTGCGCATGTCGATGATCGAGGTGATGCACGGGCCGACCGGTTGCATTTCCTTGGCCGAGTGCGCGCCGAAGCCGATGCCGTTGATGGTCTGCTCGCAGTTATGGCCAAAGCCGAGGATGTCGCCGTTGCCGCTCATGTTCTCGCCGAGCTGGCCGGACATCACCAGGCCCTTGTCCCGCGAGCGCAGCAGAATCTCGGTGGAGCCGAGGGTGCCGGCGGAGACCACCACAATGTCAGCCTTCACGAACAAGGTCGGCGCGTCGAATTTCTCGCGACCGCTGTCGAGATACTGGAAGTGCACGATCCAGCCGTTGCCGTCGCGCTCCAGATGCCGCACCTGGGCCTGGCAGAAAATCTCCGCGCCGTGATTGGTGGCGTCCGGCAGGTAGTTCATCAGCGTGGTGTTCTTGGCCTTGTTGTTACAGCCCGACACGCAGTCGCCGCAGTGGTTGCACGGCAGTTGCTCGACGCCGACGTGATTGAGGTTGTTGGGCAGTTTGTCGAAGGTCACGTTGATCGGCGGCTTGTAGAAGTGCGCGCCTTGCTTGAGGAAGTCTGCGGATTTTTTGTTGGCATCAAGCTTCGGCAGGTTCGGCGAGGTGCTCGGGTAGGGATTGGGTTTGAGCATCTCTCGGGCTTTTTCGTAACCCGCCTTGAGCAGGCCATCGTTATCCTCGCGCACCGCCAACGGCCAGCGTGGATCCTTGAACACATCGGCTGTCGGTTCCAGCGAGACGTTTGCATTGATCAGCGACGTACCGCCGAGGCCACAACCCACCACCACGTTCTGCTGCGCGTTGACATGCAGATCGAACAACCCGGTGCGCGAGCCGATGTGGCCGTCCGGATCGTGTACCTGCAATTCCTCGGTGGCGGCGATCATGGTGTTGGGGTATTCGCCGGGCTGGATTTCCCGGCCGCGTTCCAGCAGACAGACCTTTTTACCGGCCCGGGACAGGCGCGACGCGGCAATGCCGCCGCCGTACCCGGAGCCGATGACGATCACGTCGTAATGTTCCTTGATTTCGCTGATGGGCGTTGCGATCCGTGTCATGAGGTGGTTCCTCTCTCAGGCAGATGGGGCAACTCTGCGGTTGCCTGCAATCAATGGGCGAACGGGCACCTGGCCTCCGGGAAATCCCGACGGCAGTACAACGGTTTAGGCAGGAATCAAGCGCTACAGACGGGCGTGCTGATTGGCGGCACGACGCAACGTGCGCTTTCGCGGCGAAGGTGCCGGCAGGGCACGGAGCGTGCAGGGACTGAGGGGTAAGCGGTGTGGCTGGGTATCCATCACGCGTTCTCCCTGAACCAGATGTGGATAAGTGACGGCTGTCCTTGTGCCATTGCAGTGAAGACAGGCACCGGATCGAAGTCAAGGCGGGTTCTTAGAACTGTATGAAATGTGATCAATTGCCTTTTGGACTAAGCCCGCCGGGGGTTGCAGGGTTTGGCGAACAAGTTATCCACATAGCCACCCACAGCTAATGGGGACAACTGTGGATGACCTGGAAAAATAATCGGGTTTTTGTGAAGAAAATTCGTGACTTATCCAGAAGCAGGGTTTCCATTAGCGATTGATGGTTTTTTGACCAATCCTATGGATGGCACGGATTACGTGGCTTGTAGAGGATGGCGAACACCTTATCCACAGAAGCGCCAACAGAGTTCGGGGGTAACTTGGCGGGTGCTGTGGAAAAGCGCTGGAGGCGTTGATAAATCGGGGTCTGCGTGGGGATTGATGGGTTAAAAGGCTAATTTGAGCGTTTTTTGATCAGATCTTTGTAAGCCACGGTTTATATGGCTTGCAGCGGATAGCGAACATCTTATCCACAGAAGCGCCAACAGAGATTGGGGGCAAGTCTGGGAGTTGTTCTGGGGAAAAAGCTCGTAAAAACCGCGAGTTAGGCTGGTTATTTTTTGATCTGGGGGCTGGAGGGCTTGGTTTGTATGGGGTTGGGAGAGGGGCGAACATGTTATCCACAGAGTGGTTAACAGGGATTGTGTGTAATTTCCAGTGAGTGGATGGCTTGTGACCGCTGCCCTCACCCCAGCCCTCCCGAAACGTCGGACCGCCCGGAGGGAGAGGGAGCCTACGGTGGTGATCTTGCGGGACACGTCGACCTGAGCGTTTATCGCGACCTCAGGTTTGATCAAGCTAACGCCATATCAAGTGGTTAATGCTTGGCGAACCAAGGTCACCGCCGGAGTCGCAGGTCGATGTAAATGGCCGGCCCAACTCGGTCAGTCCCCTCTCCCTCCGGGAGAGGGCTAGGGTGAGGGGCTTCTAGCGAACAACACCCTCTTCAATCAGCAACTTCAAAATCGCGTCAGCGCCAGCCTGCGCCGTCACGCCCTTGAGCACTTGCCCCCCACCCCCACTGGCCTTGGCCGTCGCCGCCTTCATCCGGTCCGCCCCGCTCTTGGCCTTGATCACCTTCAGCCGTTTTGGCCGAGGCTTGGCCGGTTGCAGGGTCGCCACCGCTAGTAATTCGTCATCCACCACTTCCACATCTTTAGCCTGAAGAACGCCGCGTCGCGCAGGCCCGTAAGCACTCTGCCGAGGCTTGGGCGCAGCGTTATCCACAGTTGCCAGAAACGGCAGGCGCACCTTCAACCGGCGGCGCTGCCCACGGGGCAACGCTTGCAGCACCAGCGCAGAACCATCGTTGATCGATTCGACCTGCGCCAACCCCACCACCAGCGGCCAACCCAGCCCCTCAGCCAGCAGGAACGGCAGCATCCCCGAGCCCTCGCCGGTTTCCGCCTGGCTGCCGGTCAGTACAACCTGTACGCCGGCATCACGCAGATACTCGGTCAACGCCGGCAACGCGTCGGCGCCCGCCGGTTGTTCCAGCACATGCATCTGCGCAAGTCCCATGCCCAGATAGGCGCGCAGCGCCGGTTCGGCGATGTCGCCGGCGTGCAGCACTTGCAGGTTATCCCCCGCCAGTTGCAGGCCGAGTTCCACCGCGCGGGCGTCCTGATCGGCGCGGCGTGGGCGGCCGGAGGTCGGGTGGGCGCCGATTGAAACCAGACTGATGATCTTTGTGCTCATAACCGTTCCTTAAGCCGCATCGCGCTTGGCTTCGTTGCGGTAAGCCTCTACCGCCGCGATCAAGGCCTGAAGAATTTCCGCGCTTTCGCCGATCACCGACAGGTCGGCACGCTTGATCATGTCGCAGCCCGGATCGAGGTTGATCGCCACTACCTTGTCGCAGGCTCCGATGCCTTGCAGGTGCTGGATCGCCCCGGAAATCCCCACGGCCACGTAAACCCGCGCGGTGACCCAGGTGCCGGACGCGCCGACCTGACGGTCGCGGGCCATGAAGCCGTCGTCCACCGCCACCCGCGAAGCGCCTTCGGTGGCGCCGAGGGCGGCAGCGGTTCTGTGGAAAAGCTCCCAGTCCTTGACCCCGTTGCCGCCGGAGAAGATGAACTCGGCTTCGGCCATCGGAATGGCTGCCGGATCCACCGCCACCGCACCCAGATCCTCAATCCGCGACAGGCTGCGCGCGACGGGTGTGGATAACTCCACCGGCAGCGCTTCGTGACGGGTTTCGCTGACCGGTTCGGCACATTCGGCGGACGCCAGAATCAAGCGCGCCACTGGGCGGGCAAGATCCTGCAACCCGGCACCGGCGCGGCCGATGCATTCCTGATCCTTGACCTGCCACACCCGTGTCGCCGGGCGTTCGCCCAGTGCAGCAGCAAAGCGTCGACCGAGTTCACCGCCACCGCTGCGGCTGTCCGGCAGCAGCCAGTGACGCGGGTTGAACTGGTTATCCACAGCCCGCAGGCCCTGGATCCGTTGTTCCGGTGCATAACCGCTGAATTCTTCGCCTTCCAGCACCAGCAAGCGGTCAATGCCCGCCGTGGCGAAAGCGTTTTCCTTGTGCTCGCCGAACACCACCGCCAGCACCGCACCGTCGCTGCCGGCCAGCTGATGAGCCAGGCCGAGCAAGTCACGGTCGTGGCTGCTCAAGCGGCCACCGACCATGTCCGGCACCACGCTGATGTAGAACGCCGGGGCCGGCACCTGATGCAGCGGCAATTGCACTTCCACCGCTGCCGAGCGTTTGACCGCCCCGCCCTGCTGGGCGCCGCTGCGGTCGATGCGTTTGATGCCGTTCGGCCCGATGAAGCCGATGCCGTGCAGGTTCTTGCGGATGATCCCGTTGGGGCCCATCCAGCTGTGTTGCGCCGGTTGCATGGCCGCGTGCAGCGGGTGCAGGCGGTTGCGTGCGATCCATTCGGCGCGGGGGTCGCGGCGGATAATGTCGCTCATCAGTGGGCCTCCGCAGGTTCACGTTTGGCCGGGGTGGCAGGTTTGTTCGGCGCGGCGTCTTCGAGCAGCGCGTCGGCCACCAGTTCGGCGATGTCCTTGATCAGCGGACGCGGTTCGACCACGCCTTCGAGCATCGCCGTGCACTGTGGACAACCCACGGCCACCAGTTCGGCGCCAGTCTCGCGGATGTCTTCCATGCGCATGTCGGGAATCCGCTGCTTGCCCGGAATGTCGGTGATCGGCGCCCCGCCACCGCCGCCGCAGCAGCGTGAACGGAAGCCGGAACGTTGCATTTCCTTGATCTCGATGCCGAGGGCGCGCAGCACTTCGCGCGGCGCCTCGTACTCGCCGTTGTAGCGGCCGAGGTAGCAAGGATCGTGATAGGTCACGCTGTTGCCTTTGTGCTGACCGAGGTTCAGCGCGCCGGCCTGGATGATTTCCGCCAGGTAAGTGCTGTGGTGCTGCACGAGGTAGTTGCCATCGAACGCGCCGTACTCGTTTTTCAGCACGTGGAAGCTGTGCGGATCGCAGGTGACGATGCGGTTGAAGCTGTACTTGGCCAGGGTCTGGATATTGCGTTTGGCGAGCAATTGGAAGGTCGCTTCGTCACCCAGACGACGGGCCACGTCGCCGCTGTCGCGTTCTTCCAGACCGAGCACCGCGAAGTCGACCTTCGCCGCTTTCAGCACTTTGACGAAGGCGCGCAGAGTGCGCTGGTTGCGCATGTCGAAAGCACCGTCGCCGACCCAGAACAGCACGTCGGTGGACTTCTTCTCGCTGAGCAGATTGAGGTTCAAATCCGCCGCCCAGTTCATCCGACCGCCCGGGGCGAAACCGCCAGGGTTGTCGGTAGCGATCAGGTTTTCCAGGACTTCGGCGCCCTTGTTCGGGGTCGCGCCTTTTTCCAGAGTCAGGTGCCGGCGCATGTCGACGATGGCATCGACGTGCTCGATCATCATCGGGCACTCCTCGACGCAGGCGCGGCAGGTGGTGCACGACCACAGGGTTTCGGCGTCGACCAGACCGTTGACGATCGGTTGATGCGGATTGCCGCCGTGCTCACCCACAGCTTTCCCCGGATAAGGGCTGCCGGCGAACTTGGCATCGGTGCCGCCGGCGAGGCCGACGACCATGTCCTGAATCAGTTTTTTCGGGTTCAGCGGCTGGCCGGCAGCGAACGCCGGGCACGCGGCTTCGCACTTGCCGCACTGCACGCAGGCGTCGAAACCGAGCAACTGGTTCCAGGTGAAATCCTTGGGTTTTTCCACACCCAGCGGCGCGGTCGGATCATTCAGATCCAGCGGTTTCAAACCGGTGGAGCGGCCGCCACCAAAACGTTCGGCGCGACGGTGCCAGGCCAGGTGCAACGCACCGGCGAAGGCGTGTTTCATCGGGCCGCCCCAAGTCATGCCGAAGAACAGTTCCGACACGCCCCACAACACACCGATCCCGAGAATTGCTGCAAGCACCCAGCCACCGAAGTTCTCCGGCAGGATCCCGGCCACCGGCAAGGTCACCAGGAAAAACGACGCCGAGAACGCCAACAAGCTTTTCGGCAGGCGCATCCACGGGCCTTTCGACAGCCGCGACGGCGGGTTGAGCCGACGCCGATAGACGAAGATCGCCCCGACGAACATCACCGCCGTCATCAGCAGCAACGCGTAGCCGAGGATCCGATTATGCAGGCCGAAACCGTGCACCAGAATCGCCAGCACGATCGACGCTACCGCACCGCCCGCCGTGGCGACGTGGGTGTTGGCGATGTATTTGTCCCGCGCCACCACGTGGTGCAGATCGACCATGTAACGCTTGGGCATGGCGAACAGGCCGCCGATCAGATCGACTTTCGAGGCCCGGCCCCGACGCCACATGGCCACCCGCCGCAACGCCCCCAGCACCGCAAGGGCCAGGGCTGCGAACAACAGGATTGGAAGAAGGGTGTTCAACATAGGTGTTGCTCCCAAAGACCTCGGGTCTTGCAGGTCGAGATGCCTTACTCGGTCACTGTGGGAGCGGGCTTGCCCGCGAATGCATTCTGTCAGTCACATATTCATCGACTGACCCACCGCTATCGCGGGCAAGCCCGCTCCCACAGGGTCTTGTGCAAGCTTTTAGAAATCCTTGCAGAGGCGCAGGGCGTCATAGATCGCAGCATGGGTATTACGCTGCGCCACGCAGTCACCGATGCGGAACAACAGGTAACCGTCGCCATTGCTGCTCAACGAAGGTTGCGGCTGGATCGCGAACAGCGCCTCGACGTCGATCTGGCCCTTGTTGCGCGAGCCGTCCTTGAGTGCGTAGTAGATTTCTTCGTCCGGGCGCACGCCGTTCTCGACGACCACCTGATCCACCACCCGCTCCTCTTTGGCGCCGGTGTATTCGTTCTCCAGCACGGCGACGAGCTTGTCGCCTTCGCGGTAGACCTTCTCCAGCATCATGTCGCCGGTCATGATCACTTCTTTCGGGTACATGCTGCGGTAGTAGGTCGGGAACGACGTACCGCCGATGGCCACGCCCGGCTTGATGTCGTCGGTGACGATCTCGACCTGGCTGCCCTTGTCGGCGAGGAAGTCGGCCACCGACATCCCGGTGAACTCGCAAATGGTGTCGTAGACCAGCACGTTCTTGCCCGGCGCAACCTTGCCGTCGAGCACGTCCCAACTGCTGACGACCAGCCCTTCAGCGGCGCCCCAGTGTTCGTTCTGTTCCAGGTACGGGTGACCGCCGACCGCCAGCACCACGATGTCCGGATGCAGGTCCATGATGGTGTCGGCATCGGCGGCAGTGCCCAGACGCAGGTCGACTTTCAGGCGTGCCAGTTCCAGCTGGAACCAGCGGGTGATACCGGCAATCTGGTCACGCTGCGGCGCTTTCGAGGCCGTAGTGATCTGGCCGCCGATGAATTCTTTCTTCTCGAACAGGGTCACGTCGTGGCCACGTTCGGCCGCCACACGGGCAGCTTCCATTCCCGCCGGGCCGGCACCGACGATCACCACCTTGCGTTTCGGTCCGGTGGATTTCTCGATGATGTGCGGCACGCCCATGTATTCACGGGAGGTCGCAGCGTTCTGAATGCACAGCACGTCCAGACCTTGGTACTGACGGTCGATGCAGTAGTTGGCGCCGACGCACTGCTTGATCTGGTCGATCTGGCCCATCTTGATCTTGGCGATAAGGTGCGGGTCGGCGATGTGGGCGCGGGTCATGCCGACCATGTCGACGTAACCGCCCTCCAGAATCCGCGTCGCCTGGTTCGGGTCCTTGATGTTCTGCGCGTGCAGCACCGGAACCTTGACCACTTCCTTGATCCCGGCCGCCAGGTGCAGGAACGGCTCCGGCGGATAACTCATGTTCGGAATCACGTTGGCCAGGGTGTTGTGGGTGTCGCAACCCGAGCCGACGACGCCGATGAAATCAAGCATGCCGGTGTCGTCGTAATACTTGGCGATCTGCTTCATGTCTTCGTGGGACAGACCGTCCGGGTGGAACTCGTCGCCGCAGATGCGCATGCCGACACAGAAATCGTCACCGACTTCGGCGCGCACGGCTTTCAGGACTTCCAGGCCGAACTTCATCCGGCCTTCAAAGGTACCGCCCCATTCGTCGGTCCGCTTGTTGACGCGCGGGCTCCAGAACTGGTCGATCATGTGCTGGTGCACGGCCGACAGTTCAACACCGTCCAGGCCACCGGCCTTGGCGCGGCGCGCGGCTTGCGCGTAGTTGCCGATCACCCGCCAGATTTCTTCCGGCTCAATCGTTTTACAGGTGGCGCGGTGCACCGGTTCACGGATGCCCGACGGCGACATCAGGGTCGGCCAGTGGAAACCGTCCCAACGGGAGCGACGGCCCATGTGGGTAATCTGGATCATGATCTTGGCGCCATGCTTGTGCATGGCGTCGGCGAGATTCTGAAAGTGCGGGATGATCCGGTCGGTGGACAGGTTCACCGAACTCCACCATTGCTGCGGGCTGTCGATCGCCACCACGGACGAACCGCCACAGATCGCCAGGCCGATGCCGCCCTTGGCTTTCTCTTCGTAATATTTGACGTAACGCTCAGTGGTCATGCCGCCGTCGGTCGCGTAGACCTCGGCGTGCGCAGTGCTGAGCACGCGGTTGCGGATGGTCAGTTTGCCAATTTGAATTGGCTGGAACATTGCTTCGAAAGCCATGGCGGGTTCCTCGACTTACAACGGCTTGACGGTGAACAGGCCGTCGTCGTGGCCTTCTTCGGAGCCACCGTAAACCTGCTCGGCCACGGTGCGGATCTTGCTGCCGCGAGCGGCGAGGATCTGGTCCATGGCACCGGCAAACCAGCCAGTGAACATGTAGTCGACCTTGCGCCCGACCTTGCCGTAGACGTAGACGAACGCCGAGTGTTCGAGCTTGACGCTGCAGGTGCCTTTATCGAGGTCGATGTCCTGGATCTTGAACAGGCCCCAGCCGCGCTGCGACAGGCGCTTCATGTAGTGCTCGAACACCGCGACGCCTTCCAGACCGTGGCACTCGGCTTCTTTTTCACACCAGTGCCAGGCGGATTTGTAGCCGGCCTTGTAGAGGATTTCGGCATAGGCATCGGCGCCCAGCACTTCCTCGATGCCCATGTGGTTGTTGACGAAGAAATGCCGCGGCACGTACAGCATTGGCAGGGCGTCGGAGGTCCAGACACCGGTCTCGCTGTCGACTTCGATTGGCAATTGCGGGGCGATCTTGGCCATGGAAACTTAACTCCAGAAAAATTTTGGTGTTGCCCCCGGCGCGGACGGCCGGGGGAAAGTATTCGGGAAGCGGCGGCTTACTCGCCCCAGACGTCTTTCAAGACGTTGACCCAGTTTTCGCCCATGATCTTGCGTACCACGCGCTCGGAGTGGCCGCGCTTGAGCAGGGTTTCGGTCAGGTTCGGGAACTCGCCGACGGTGCGGATGCCCAGCGGGTTGATGATCTTGCCGAAGTTGGTCAGACGGCGGGCGTAGCCCTTGTCGTGGGTCAGGTATTCGAAGAAGTCCTGACCGTGACCCTGGGTGAAGTCGGTGCCGATGCCGATGGCGTCTTCGCCGACCAGGTTCATGGTGTATTCGATGGCTTCGGCGTAGTCGTCGATGGTCGAATCGATGCCCTTGGCCAGGAACGGCGCGAACATGGTCACGCCGACGAAACCGCCGTGGTCAGCAATAAACTTGAGCTCTTCATCGGACTTGTTGCGCGGGTGCTCTTTCAGCCCCGACGGCAGGCAGTGGGAATAGCAGACCGGTTTTTTCGATTCGAGGATGACTTCTTCGGAAGTCTTGGAGCCGACGTGGGACAGGTCGCACATGACGCCGACGCGGTTCATCTCGGCGACGATTTCGCGACCGAAACCCGACAGGCCGCCGTCACGTTCGTAGCAACCGGTGCCCACCAGGTTCTGGGTGTTGTAGCACATCTGCACGATGCCGACGCCGAGCTGCTTGAACACCTCGACATAGCCGATCTGGTCTTCGAACGCATGGGCGTTCTGGAAGCCGAAGAGGATGCCGGTCTTGCCCTGCTCCTTGGCCTTGCGGATGTCGGCGGTGGTGCGGACGGGGATCACCAGGTCGCTGTTTTCGCGAATCAGTTTCTGGCTGGCGGCAATGTTGTTGACCGTGGCCTGAAAGCCCTCCCACACCGACACGGTGCAGTTGGCCGCCGTCAGACCGCCCTTGCGCATGTCTTCGAACAGCTCGCGGTTCCATTTGGCAATGATCAGACCGTCGATAACGATGCTGTCGGCGTGTAATTCGGCTGGGCTCATCAGGCGTCCCCTTATTGGCGATTCATGCGCCGAATCGTCTGCCGGCGCTTTGGGGCCAGCATATGCCTCGGTGCGCGACCAGCCGGGTGCAAAAACGACAGGGGAATTGCCGAAAGCGTCAATCCGCGACAAAGGGTCGCCAACCGGTCCGACCGGCCACCTGTTCAAGCCCGCGAGCTTGAGCCAGAATCTGCCGCATCCCGGAAACACCACTGGATTAGAGCGGCGACATCAATGAAATCGATCTTCCTGGCCCTGGCCCTGATTGCGACCGGCGTACACGCCGCCGAAGAGTCCGACAACAACCCGTGCGACGCGGTGGAAAACGACATCCAGACCCTGGAATGCTCGACCTACAGCCGCACCACCGCCGAGGACCTGCTCAAGGACAACTACGCCAGCCTCAATGAGCGCATGCAGACCACCTACGGCAAGAACCCGGCGCAACTGGCCGACATCACCGCCAAACTCAAGGCCGCCCAGCAACAATGGCTGAAAACCCGCGACGCGGACTGCGCCGTGGAAGCCTTCCCGGCGACGGACGGCAGCAAGGCGTTCAAGATTGCGCAGAATGACTGCGTGGCGCGGATGAGTGACGAGCGGTCGGAGTTTTTGGAGTCGATCGGGCAGGAGTGAGGGCTTGAGCTGTAAGCTGCACCTCTTCAGCCAATCAAGGGATTCACATGAACATCTGCGGTATCGAAATCAAAGGCAGTGAAGCGATCATCGCCGTGGCGTCCCTCGACGGTTCGGTGCTGAGCCATGTCGCGCTGAGCACCAAGAAAATCGCGCTGGACGATGACGACGAGGCGGCCAACGTGAGGCTGTTCGCCGCACAGGTGGCGTCGTTCGTGCGCGAGAACTCGATTGATCGCATCGCGATCAAGAAGCGCAGCAAGAAGGGCGAGTTTGCCGGTGGGCCGACCACGTTCAAGATCGAGGGCGTGTTTCAGTTGCTGGACGGTTGCGAGGTGACGCTGCTGTCGCCGCAGACGATCAATGCCCAGGCCAAGAAGCACAATTTCGAGCTGCCGGGCACGCTGAACAAGTATCAGCATGAAGCCTACAAGGCAGCGTGCTCGGCATTGGTGAAGAAGTAACTAGCGCGCTTTACGTGCGCTCAGCCAATCACCGAAGGACTTGTCCTCCAGCGCATAGCCTCCACGGCTCGACTTCCACACCAGCTCCTTGTCGCGCAGGGCATCGATGCAGGCCTGAATGGTCTGGGTGCCCGGCACCACGTCGCTGCCCAGGTTTTCCAACGCCTTGCTGACCGCCATGAGCGTGCTGTCGGTGAACGGTGCAAAAGGCTCGTTGTTTTGAGAGCGCTCCACCATCACTTCCAGCACGGCGCGCTGAGGGATGGTCAGTGCGTTCCAGGCGCTTTCGAACTCGCTCCACACGCCTGCGCGCAACAATTCGGCACGGCTTTGCAGCAGCTGCCCCAGATTGCTGGCTTCGCCCAGTTCCAGCGCGACTTCGCCGATGATGGTGCGCAACATTTCCGGGCGCCGCCCCACCAATTCAAAGGCGTCGTCGATATCGGCCGCACTGAACTGGTTGGTCTCGGCCAGATGGGCGTTGAGGTGCAAGGTGTACGCTTGAGTGAACTCTTTTCCCAACAATGGAAAGGGCGTGATGCTCGAGCCGAAGAACGGTTGGCTCTTGCCCAGCACCAGATGGGCGAGTTTGTCGCGATTGGAACCGGTGAACACCAGATGCAAACCGCTGCCCTCGCCTTCACGTCCCTGGTTGAGCTGATCCCGTGCAGCCTTCAGGGCAAACATTGCGTTGATGCCTGCGGCGGTGGTTAGCGCGTGCTGGGCCTCATCGATCACCAGCACTACTGGTTTCTCGGCGGCGCTGTGGAGCAACTCCAATGCTTGAGTCAGGGTCGCGCCCGCCGGCAGTTGCGGCTTGGTGAAATCCCAGGACAAGGTGCGCAGAAAGCTGAGCTTTTCGATGCCGATATTCTTTGCCAGTTTGCGGATGCCCTTTTCAAAGGGGACCAACGCGCCTGCAATGGCACTGGCGATCAAGTCCGCAGGGTCTTTTTCCTTGTCGGCCCACAGGTCGACGTAAACCGTCAGCCAGCCTCGGGCCTGGCATTCCGGGATCAGGTCCTCGCGCAGAAAGGTACTTTTGCCGGTGCGACGCGGCGCTGCCAGAAAAAGGCCGGAGGTGAAATCCTGCAGACCTGCACCCACCAGACCATCGGCAACGCTGCGGGCCAGAGCGGGGCGGCGGAAGACGAAGCCGTTGTTTCGGGACATGGTTTTACACTCAATTATTCAAACGACTGTAATTTATACCTGAAAGTATAATTAACTATAATCGTCCGTCAAACGGCCTCCCGTCGCCGATCCTCCCGTGGACACCGGGCAAACTTCGCCCGGTAGCTGCGGGTGAAATACGACGGTGATTCGAACCCGCAGGCGATGCTCACTTCGAGCACGCTCATGTCGGTCTGGCGCAACAGCTGCCGGGCCTTTTCCAGTCTCAAGCGCAGATAGAAATTGCTCGGCGTGTCGTTCAGGTGCAGGCGGAACAACCGCTCCAGTTGCCGCCGCGTCACCTTGATCGACTCCGCCAGTTCCAGGGTGGTCAGCGGCGGTTCGCTGTGCTGCTCCATCTCGCCAATCACATGCACCAGCTTCTTGTTGCTGATGCCGTAACGCGTGGCGACTTCCATGCGCTGGTGATCCTTGCGCGGACGAATCCGCCCCAATACAAACTGCTCGCTGACCTGGATCGCCAGTTGCGGGCCGTGGGCCTGGGCGATCAGGTCGAGCATCAGGTCGATGGAAGCGGTGCCGCCGGCAGACGTGATGCGCCGACGGTCGATCTCGAACAGCTCCTGGGTGACGCTGAGCTGTGGATAAGATTCCTTGAAGGCGTCGATGGCCTCCCAGTGCAGGGTCAGGCGATGACCCTCGAGCAGGCCCGCCTCCGCGAGGACGAAGCTACCGGTGTCGATGGCGCCGAGGGTCACGCCTTCGTTGTCCAGCCGTCGCAGCCAGTGCTCCAGCGCCGGGGTGGCGAACTTCAGCGGTTCAAAACCGGCGACCACCAGCAGCGTCGCCCCTTTCTTCAGCGGCTCCAGCGCCGCATCGGCGTTGACCGACATCCCGTTGCTCGCCAGCACCGCCCCGCCATCGGCGCTCAAGACGTGCCAGCGGTACAGCTCGCCGCGAAAGCGGTTGGCCACCCGCAGAGGTTCGATCGCAGAGATGAAACCGATGGCGGAAAAACCCGGCATCAACAGAAAGTAGAAATCCTGGGACATGGCGCGCACTCGATTCGCGGGTAGCGTGCAACGTTGATACGCCAGTTGTCGGCGGCATTCAAGAGCACAGGTCGCTGCAGTGCAAGAGCTGGTCGCCGCAGTGCGTTTTTACAGGGGCATTGCTGCGTAATTTGAGCATCACCGGCACGACAGATGCCGGGACCCACAATAACGACCTGCCGAGGAACCCGACATGAAACGACTGATCAGCAGCTGTGTTCTCGCACTCAGTGGTACCGCGTTTTTAAGCGCCAGTGTCATGGCGGCCGATTCCGCATCGTGTCAGAACGTGCGCATGGGCGTGGTGAACTGGACCGACGTGATCGCCACCAGTGCGATGGCCCAGGTTCTGCTCGACGGCCTCGGCTACAGCACCAAACAGACCAGCGCCTCTCAGCAAATCGTCTTCGCCGGGATCCGCGACCAGCGCCTGGATCTGTTCCTCGGCTACTGGAACCCGCTGATGACCCAGACCATCACCCCGTTCGTCGACGCCAACCAGGTCAAAGTCCTCCAGGCCCCGAGCCTCAAGGACGCCCGCGCCACCCTCGCCGTGCCGACCTACCTGGCGGACAAGGGTCTGAAAACCTTCGCCGATATCGCCAAGTTCGAGAAGGAACTGGGCGGCAAGATCTACGGCATCGAGCCAGGCTCGGGCGCCAACACCCAGATCAAGGCGATGATCGCCAAGAATCAGTTTGGCCTCGGCAAATTCCAGCTCGTCGAATCCAGCGAGGCCGGCATGCTCGCCGCCGTCGATCGCGCGGTGCGCCGCAAGGAAGCCGTGGTGTTCTTCGGCTGGGCGCCGCACCCGATGAACGTCAACGTGCAGATGACTTATCTGACCGGCAGCGACGACGCCCTCGGCCCGAACGAAGGCATGGCCACCGTGTGGACCGTCACCGCGCCGAAATACGCCGAACAATGCCCGAACGTCAGCCGCCTGCTGAGCAACCTGACGTTCACCGCCGAAGACGAGAGCCGAATGATGCAGCCGCTGCTCGATCACAAGGACGCTTTCGAATCGGCCAAGCAATGGCTCAAGGATCACCCGCAGGACAAACAGCGCTGGCTCGAAGGCGTGACCACCTTCGATGGCAAACCGGCGGCTGAAAACCTCCAGCTCACCAGCAAATAAACCGCAACGAACGAACCACTTCGCAGCCCGCCACGGGCTGCGAACAGACCCATCACGCCTGAAGGAAAACGCACCATGAACCACGACGTCATCATCACCTGCGCACTCACCGGTGCTGGCGACACGACCGCCAAGAGCCCTCACGTGCCGGTCACCCCGAAACAGATCGCCGCAGCTGCGGTGGAAGCGGCCAAGGCCGGCGCCACGGTCGTGCACTGCCACGTCCGTGACCCGCAGACCGGCAAGTTCAGCCGTGACGTGGCGCTGTACCGCGAAGTCATGGAGCGCATCCGCGAGGCCGACGTCGACATCATCGTCAACCTCACCGCCGGCATGGGTGGCGACCTGGAAATCGGCCCGGGAGAGAACCCGATGGAGTTCGGCCCGAACACCGATCTGGTCGGCCCGCTGACCCGTCTGGCCCACGTCGAGGAGCTGCTGCCGGAAATCTGCACGCTGGATTGCGGCACCCTGAACTTCGGCGACGGCGACACCATTTACGTCTCCACTCCGGCCCAGCTGCGGGCTGGCGCCAAGCGCATCACCGAGCTGGGCGTGAAGGCGGAGCTTGAGATTTTCGACACCGGTCACCTGTGGTTCGCCAAACAGATGATCAAGGAGGGCCTGCTCGACAATCCGCTGTTCCAGCTGTGCCTGGGCATCCCGTGGGGCGCGCCGGCCGACACCACCACCATGAAAGCCATGGTCGACAACCTGCCTGCCGATGCGGTGTGGGCGGGTTTCGGCATCGGCCGGATGCAAATGCCGATGGCGGCGCAAGCGGTGCTGCTCGGCGGCAACGTGCGGGTCGGTCTGGAAGACAACCTGTGGCTCGACAAAGGCGTGCTGGCGACCAACGGCCAACTGGTCGAACGCGCCACTGAAATCCTCAGCCGCCTCGGCGCCCGCGTGCTGACCCCGGCTGAAGGTCGCAAGAAAATGGGCCTGACCCAGCGCGGTTGAAATCACCCTATCCCCCGGTGGGCGGGCCATTGACGCCCACCGTTTTTTTGCCTCATTCCAGGAAGTGACCATGAGCTTTATCACCGAAATCAAAACCTTCGCAGCACTGGGCAGCGGCGTCATCGGCAGCGGCTGGGTCGCCCGCGCCCTCGCCCATGGCCTCGACGTGGTGGCCTGGGACCCGGCGCCGGGTGCCGAAGCGGCGCTGCGCAAACGCGTGGCCAACGCCTGGGGCGCGCTGGAGAAAAACGGTTTGGCGCCGGGCGCTTCGCAGGATCGCCTGCGTTTCGTGGCGACCATTGAAGAATGCGTGTGCGATGCGGACTTCATCCAGGAAAGCGCCCCGGAACGCCTCGAACTGAAACTGGAGCTACACAGCAAAATCAGTGCAGCGGCCAAGCCGAATGCATTGATCGGTTCCAGCACCTCGGGTCTGTTGCCGAGCGAGTTTTACGAGAGTTCGACCCACCCGGAACGCTGCGTGGTCGGTCACCCGTTCAACCCGGTTTACCTGCTGCCGCTGGTGGAAGTGGTCGGCGGCAAGAACACCGCGCCGGAAGCGGTTCAAGCGGCGATGAAAGTCTACGAATCCCTCGGCATGCGCCCGCTGCATGTGCGCAAGGAAGTGCCGGGTTTCATCGCCGACCGCCTGCTCGAAGCGCTGTGGCGCGAGGCGCTGCATCTGGTCAACGACGGCGTGGCGACCACCGGTGAAATCGACGATGCGATCCGCTTTGGCGCCGGTCTGCGCTGGTCGTTCATGGGCACGTTCTTGACCTACACCCTGGCCGGTGGCGATGCCGGTATGCGTCACTTCATGTCGCAGTTCGGCCCGGCGTTGCAGTTGCCGTGGACGTACCTGCCGGCACCGGAACTGACCGACAAGTTGATCGACGATGTGGTGGACGGCACCAGCGATCAACTGGGCCGCCACAGTATTTCGGCGCTGGAGCGCTATCGTGATGATTGCTTGCTGGCGGTGCTTGAGGCGGTGAAGACCACCAAAGAGAAGCACGGGATGAGTTTCAGCGAGTGATGTGTCTGGCTTGAAACCGCTGCCCTCACCCTAACCCTCTCCCAAGGGGAGAGGGGACTGACCGCGGTGAATGTACGAGCTACACCGACCTGAAAATCCCAAGTCGAACTCAGCTCTCGAAAAGCTTGAAGATCGGCTCCCTTTCCCCCTCTCCCTGAGGGAGAGGGCTGGGGTGAGGGGGTAGCTTTTGATCTTGAACACCAACTTCCAGCGGAACCCAATCATGCCCACCCTCACCACCTACCAAACCCGCATCATCCCCGACTGGGTCGACTACAACGGCCACCTGCGCGACGCCTTCTATCTGCTGATCTTCAGCTACGCCACCGACGCCCTGATGGATCGCCTCGGCATGGACAGCAACAATCGCGAAGCCAGCGGTCACTCGCTGTTCACCCTCGAACTGCACCTCAATTACCTGCACGAAGTGAAGCTCGACGCCGAAGTCGAAGTGCGCACGCAGATCATCGGCCACGACCAGAAACGCCTGCACCTCTATCACAGCCTGCATCTGGCTGGCGGTGACAAGGAGCTGGCCGGCAACGAACAGATGCTGTTGCACGTCGACCTCGCCGGGCCGCGCTCCGCACCGTTTACCCCTGACACCCTGAGCCGTCTGCAAGCCATCGTCGCCGAGCAGGCCGACCTGTCCGCGCCTGCCTACATCGGCCGGGTCATCGCCCTGCCACCAGCCCGGTAAATCCATCCATCGCAAGGAGCCGCCATGCACACCGCCGCTGCAGTTGCCGATTTCCGTACTTATCCGTTGATCAGCGCGCTGAACGGTGTGCAGAACCTGGCGGATCGCGTCCTGATTGAATGGGCCGACGGGCGTGTCAGCCCGTTCCACCACGTGTGGCTGCGCGACAACTGTCCGTGTCCGCACTGCGTCTACAGCGTCACCCGCGAGCAGGTGTTCGAGATCGTCGATGCGGCGCAGGATCTGTCGCCCTCCGCCGCGCACATCGACACCGATGGCTGCCTGCGCATCGACTGGCAGGACGGCCACCTCAGCCGCTTCGATGCGGGCTGGCTGCGGGCACACGCCTATGACGACGAGTCCCGCGCCGAACGCCTCGCCGCCAAACCTAAACCCTTCCTGTGGCGCAGCGATTTACAGTTGCCGGTGTTCGACTATGCAGCCCTGATGAACGACAACGCCGCGCTGCTGCAATGGTTGCTGGCGGTACGCGATATCGGCCTGACCCAGGTGCGCGGCGTACCCACCGAACCCGGCTCGCTGAAGCTGATCGCCCAGCGCATTTCGTTCATCCGCGAGAGCAACTTCGGCGTGCTGTTCAACGTGCAATCCAAGGCCGACGCCGACAGCAATGCCTACACCGCTTTCAACCTGCCGTTGCACACGGATCTGCCGACCCGAGAGCTGCAACCGGGGCTGCAATTTCTGCATTGTCTGGTGAACGACGCCGAAGGTGGCGAGAGCATTTTTGTCGACGGTTTTGCGATTGCCGAAGCGTTGCGTCAGGAAGATCCCGCGTCGTTTCAGGCGCTGTGCGAGATCCCGGTGGAGTTTCGCAACAAGGACCGCCACAGCGACTATCGCTGCCTCGCGCCGATCATCGCCCTGGATGCGTTGGGCCGGGTCGCGGAAGTTCGCATGGCCAACTTTCTGCGCGGCGCGTTCGACACGTCAGTGGAGCAAATGCCCCTGCTGTATCGCGCTTACCGGCGCTTCATCGCCATGACCCGCGAGCCACGTTTCCGGGTCATGCAACGACTCAACCCGGGCGAGCTGTGGTGCTTCGACAACCGCCGCACCCTGCACGCGCGCAACGCCTTCGACCCGGCCACCGGGGCCCGGCATTTTCAGGGCTGCTACATCGATCGGGATGAATTGTTGTCGCGGATTCTGGTGTTGCAGCGCTAGACCGCATCATCGTAATTCGCAGGCAAAAAAAGCCCCGATACAAGCCGTGACAGGATCGGGGCGAGGGTACTGTTGAGGAGCTGCCGTGGCGAGGGTGACCAAACCTTCGTGAAGCGAGCTGGGTCCAGTGTGCCCACTCCCCTTGCCGGCAAGTTAGCCGAAAACGACATGCTCATAGCCAATGTGGACACTGCGACAAATCGCCCTTGCCGTGCCTGGGCATGCCTACCAGAATCGAGCCACGACCTCCGTTGCCGAAGAAGGATTCGCGTCATGATGTATGCCGATTTGATCGATCAGGAAGACCTGTTGGGCCAGCTCAAGTCGTTGGGATTCGAAGTACCGTCGGGCTCCACTGCCCAGCAGGCCTGCGAGTGCGCGGTGCGGGGTCTGGACGATGTGCGGGCTAACACGCTGCGCACCATGGTCAAGCAGATGTACACCAGCAGCGCGAGCATTCAGCCGACCGTGCGCGAAGCCATCGACAAGCAGTTGCTGCCGGCACTGGCGCAGTATCAGCAAACCCGCGCCTGATACCTGACCAAAAAAAAGATCGCAGCCTGCGACAGTGCCTTTCCTGAAGGCGCTGTCGCAGGTTGCGATCTTTCGTTTTAGAGGCGCACGCTGGCGAAGGTGGATTCGTTGCGTGCCTGGCTCAACGCCGACATCGGCCCGGACAGCGGCGACATCACGATGGCCTGCGGCAGCGGCATCATCGCCACCTGTTGGGTGGTGTTGGAACCGACGCGCTCGTCACGCGGCGGAATGCCGAAGTATTCGCGGTAGCACTTGGAGAAGTGCGGCGTCGACACGAACCCGCAGACCGACGCCACTTCGATGATCGACATCGGCGTCTGCTTCAGCAGTTGTCGCGCGCGGATCAGGCGCAGCTTGAGGTAGTAGCGCGACGGCGAGCAGTGCAGGTATTTCTGGAACAGGCGCTCGAGCTGGCGACGGGACACGGCGACGTACACCGCCAGCTCGTCGAGGTCGATCGGCTCTTCCAGATTGGCTTCCATCAGCGCGACGATTTCCTGCAGTTTTGGCTGGTTGGTGCCGAGCATGTGCTTGAGCGGCACGCGCTGGTGATCCTGCTCGTTGCGGATGCGTTCATAGACGAACATCTCGGAGATCGCGGCGGACAGTTCACGCCCGTGATCACGGCTGATCAGGTGCAGCATCATGTCCAGCGGTGCGGTGCCGCCGGAGCTGGTGAAACGGTTGCGGTCGAGGGTGAACAGACGAGTGCTCATCGCAACGCGCGGGAAAGCTTCCTGCATCGCCGCCAGACATTCCCAGTGCACGCTGCAATCGAAGCCGTCGAGCAGGCCGGCGCAGGCCAGGGCCCAGCTGCCGGTGCACACGGCGCCGAGGCGACGGGACTGACGCGCCTGGCTTTGCAGCCACGAGACGTGTTCACGGGTAACGGTGCGTTGAATGCCGATCCCGCCGCACACGATGATGGTGTCGAGGGCCGGGGCTTTGTGCATGGAGGCGTCGGGGGTGATCTGCAGACCGTCACTGGCCCAGACCTGGCCGCCATCAACGGTGAGGGTGGTCCAGCGATACAGCTCGCGACCGGACAACTGGTTGGCCATGCGCAGCGGTTCGACTGCGGAAGCCAGGGAAATCAGCGTGAAATTGTCCAGCAGCAGAAAGCCGATGGATTGAGGCGCACGGTTCTGGGGTTGAGCCCCGGAGTTGAACGACGTCATCGCGGTATCTCCTCACACAAAGCGGGTGATGGCCTCAGGCGGAGGCTCTTGTTATTGCCATCGTTCTCTTGCGTGAGACGGGCTTTGTTATGACAGAGCAATTGCCATGCCTAAATTTGAATGGCTGTTCAATAACTCCTGAAAACGACGTCGCGACGCGTCTATACAAGCGCTCCGACGAAAGGTAATTCGAAGTGCCATCAGCGGCCGCGAATGCCCTGCTCCGAAGCGTGTGAGCAAATCGGTAGCACTTGTGGGAACTGGCCTGCGCGCGATTGTCCGACAGTGTCACCGCAGGCACGGGTGACGGACGGTAGCGCCTGCGAATCAGGCGCTGGAGGTGGGAAAGACTCTTATCTGATAGCGACGCGCCAAAAGGTGGCGCGTTTTATTGCCGATGCTCACTTGGTGCGCAGTTTTGACTGGTCCGAGGTTATCGTAGGAATCAGCACTCCACCGCGCTGACCGCCAACCCGCCCCGCGATGTCTCTTTATATTTGTCATGCATGTCGGCGCCGGTATCGCGCATGGTACGGATCACCCGGTCCAGCGAGATGAAGTGCTGACCGTCCCCACGCAAGGCCATCTGCGCCGCGTTAATCGCCTTCACCGCCGCAATCGCGTTGCGCTCGATGCACGGCACTTGCACCAGGCCACCCACCGGATCGCAGGTCAGACCGAGGTTGTGTTCCAGGCCGATTTCCGCCGCGTTGCACAATTGCTCGGGGCTTGCGCCAAGGATTTCCGCCAGCCCTGCCGCCGCCATTGCGCAGGCCGAGCCGACTTCACCCTGACAACCGACTTCGGCGCCGGAGATCGAAGCGTTCTTCTTGCACAGAATCCCCACCGCCGCCGCCCCGAGGAAGTAATCGACCACGTTGGCGTCCGTCACCGCCTCGCTGAATTTCATGAAGTAATGCAGCACCGCCGGAATGATTCCCGCCGCGCCATTGGTTGGCGCCGTGACCATGCGCCCGCCGGCGGCGTTTTCCTCATTCACCGCTAGGGCGAACAGGTTGACCCACTCCATGGCGCTGAGGGTCGAGCCGATCACATTGGGCTTGTTCAATTCCTGAAGACTGCGGTGCAACTTCGCCGCGCGGCGGCGCACGTTGAGGCCGCCGGGCAGGATGCCTTCGTGTTTGAGGCCCTGCTCGACGCAATCCTGCATCGCCCGCCAGAGTTTCATCAGGCCGGCGCGGATTTCTTCTTCGCTGCGCCAGACCTTCTCGTTGGCCATCATCAATTCGGCCACGCGCAGGTTGTGGGTCTTGCACAGCTCCAGCAGCTCCACCGCGCTGGAAAAGTCGTAAGGCAATTCGGTGCGGTCCAGGTCCACCACGCCGCTGGAGGCCTGCGCCTCGTCCACCACAAAACCGCCGCCGACCGAATAGTAGGTGTCGCGATGCAGCTCGCCGTGATCGCCTTCGGCAACCAGGGTCATGGCGTTGGGATGGAACGGCAGGTTCTCGTCGATCAGGCGCATGTCCCGCCCCCATATAAAGGGCACCGACAAACGACCGTCGAGCAACAGCGTGTGGGTTTCACGCAGGGCCTGGATCCGCGGGCCGATCTGCGACGGGTCGATCGCGTCCGGCCACTCGCCCATCAGGCCCATGATCACCGCGTTGTCGCTGCCGTGACCGACACCGGTGGCCGACAGCGAACCGAACAACTGCACCTCGATGCGACGCACCCGCTCCAGTAGGTGTTTGTCGCGCAACGACTCGACGAACAAGGCGGCGGCGCGCATGGGCCCGACGGTGTGGGAACTGGAAGGGCCAATGCCGATTTTGAACAGGTCGAAAACGCTGATAGCCATTGTTGCAGAGCTCCTGAGAGTGCCGGTCCGGGGCGTGAAGCGCCCGCTGGCGGAGCTGCTACGCTCAAGCTGCGATCCGCCGGAATGCCCGCATCATCGGGCTTTTCCCGGGTTGCTCGGCGTCTGACACCGACGCACTCATGCCCACTAACGCCGTGCCGGTTTCAGCCCGTGTTTTCGCCGTTTTTATGCGGTTCAGATGGCCAGACAGGGCAGAAAAAAGCTGTAAACGACGTCACTGACACTGGATGCGACCATCCCTGTACTGGATACGACGCACCCTGTAGGCGTCAGATTTTCACTGGTACATGATCGTATCGACTCGATTGCAAGGCGCTGCGGTAGAGCTGTCTCCAGAACGCCATCCAACCGCAACCCATAAGTGCGGTGGTCCAATCGGAACACTGCCAAAAAAAACACCAAGGAGTCCATTCATGAAAGGTTCCCCGTCGTTGTTGTTGGCCGCCATGCTGAGTCTGCCGTTACTGGCTCAAGCCGCAGAACCGGCGCAGTGCAGTACCGTGAACTTCTCCGATGTCGGCTGGACCGACATCACCGCAACAACCGCCACCACCTCCGTCGTGCTTCAGGCCCTCGGCTACAAGACCAAGACCACCATGATTTCCGTACCCGTGACCTACAAGTCGCTGGCCGACGGCAAGAACATGGACGTATTCCTCGGCAACTGGATGCCGACCATGGAAAACGACATCAAGGCCTACCGCGACGCCGGCACCGTGGAAACCGTGCGCACCAACCTCAAGGGCGCCAAGTACACCCTCGCCGTTCCGCAAGCCTTGTATGACAAGGGTCTGCATGACTTCGCCGACATCGCCAAATTCAAGAAGGAACTCGACGGCAAGATCTACGGGATCGAGCCGGGCAACGACGGCAACCGCCTGATCCAGAGCATGATCGACAAGGACGCCTTCGGCCTCAAGACCGCCGGCTTCAAGGTCGTCGAGTCCAGCGAAGCGGGCATGCTGTCGCAGGTCGACCGCGCACAGAAACGCGACACCGCCGTGGTGTTCCTCGGCTGGGCGCCGCACCCGATGAACAAGCGCTTCAAGATTCAGTACCTGACCGGTGGTGACGATTTCTTCGGCCCGGATTTCGGCGCCGCCACCGTGGCGACCAACACCCGCAAGGGCTACGCCGAGGAATGCAGCAACGTTGGCCAACTGCTGAAAAACCTGGAGTTCACCGTCGACATGGAAAGCGAACTGATGGGCAACATCCTGGACGACAAGATGAAGCCTGACGCGGCCGCCAAGGCCTGGCTGAAAAAGAATCCACAGGTGCTCGATACCTGGCTCGCTGGCGTGACCACCACTGACGGTAAACCTGGCCTGGAGGCCGTGAAAGCCAAGCTGAATCAGTAATCGCTTATGCCGGGCGGGCTAGTCCCGTCCGGGCTGTTTATTTCCTTGCATGCGGACGTTCACTACCATGCTGATTGATCAGAAAATCCCTTTAGGCCAGTACATCGCGGGCTTCGTTGAATGGTTGACGCAACACGGCGCCAACACCTTCGACGCAATCGCCGTGACACTGGAAACGATGATCCACGGCGTGACGTTTGCGCTGACCTGGTTCAACCCGCTGGTGCTGATCGGCCTCATCGCCCTGCTGGCCCACTTCATTCAACGCAAATGGGGCCTGACCGCGTTCGTGGTCGCCTCCTTCCTGCTGATCCTCAACCTGGGGTACTGGCAGGAAACCATGGAAACCCTCGCCCAGGTCATGTTCGCGACCCTGGTCTGCGTGGTCATCGGCGTGCCGCTGGGCATCGTCGCCGCGCACAAACCGATGTTCTACACTTTGATGAGGCCGGTACTCGATCTGATGCAGACCGTACCGACCTTCGTTTACCTCATTCCTACCCTGACCCTCTTCGGGCTGGGCGTGGTACCGGGCCTGATCTCGACGGTGGTGTTCGCCATCGCCGCGCCGATCCGCCTGACCTACCTGGGCATCCGCGATGTCCCGCAAGAACTGATGGACGCCGGCAAGGCCTTCGGCTGCTCGCGTCGCCAACTGCTTTCACGGATCGAACTGCCTCACGCCATGCCGAGCATCGCGGCCGGCATCACCCAGTGCATCATGCTGTCGCTGTCGATGGTGGTGATCGCGGCACTGGTGGGCGCCGACGGACTCGGCAAACCGGTGGTCAACGCACTGAACACTGCTGATATCGCCCTGGGCTTCGAAGCGGGCCTGGCGATCGTACTGCTGGCGATCATGCTCGACCGTATCTGCAAACAACCCGACGCCAAAGTAGGGGGTGACGCATGAGCATAATTCGCTTCGAAAACGTTGACGTGATCTTCACCAAGGATCCGCGCGAAGCATTGAAACTTCTCGATCAAGGCCTGACCCGCAGTGAGATCCTGAAAAAGACCGGGCAGATCGTTGGCGTTGAAAAGGCCAGCCTGGACATCAACAAAGGCGAGATCTGCGTGCTGATGGGCCTGTCCGGCTCCGGCAAGTCGAGCCTGCTGCGCTGCATCAACGGCCTCAACACCGTGAGCCGCGGCAAGCTGTTCGTCGAACACGAAGGCAAGCAGATCGACATCGCCTCCTGCACCCCGGCCGAGCTGAAAATGATGCGCACCAAACGCATCGCCATGGTGTTCCAGAAGTTCGCCCTGATGCCCTGGCTGACGGTGCGCGAGAACATCAGTTTCGGTCTGGAAATGCAGGGTCGTCCGGAGAAGGAACGGCGCAAGCTGGTCGATGAAAAACTCGAACTCGTGGGCCTGACCCAATGGCGCAACAAGAAGCCCGATGAGCTGTCCGGCGGCATGCAGCAGCGTGTCGGCCTGGCCCGCGCACTGGCGATGGACGCCGACATTCTGCTGATGGACGAACCGTTCTCGGCCCTCGACCCGCTGATCCGTCAGGGTCTGCAGGATGAACTGCTGGAACTGCAACGCAAGCTGAGCAAGACCATCGTGTTCGTGAGCCACGACCTCGACGAAGCGCTGAAACTCGGCAGCCGCATCGCGATCATGAAAGACGGCCGAATCATCCAGTACAGCGTGCCGGAAGAGATCGTGCTCAACCCGGCAGACGATTACGTGCGCACCTTCGTCGCCCACACCAATCCGCTGAACGTGCTGTGCGGTCGCAGCCTGATGCGCACCCTGGACAACTGCAAACGCATCAACGGCTCGGTGTGCCTGGATCCGGGCGGCGATTCGTGGCTGGACCTGGCCGAAGGCAACACCATCAAGGGTGCGCGGCAGAACGGTTCGGTGCTGAACCTGCAAAACTGGGCACCGGGGCAAGCCGTGGAAGGGCTGGAGCGAAAACCGACACTGGTGGATTCGAACATCGGCATGCGCGACGCGTTGCAGATCCGTTACCAGACCGGCAACAAACTGGTGCTGCACGACAACAACCATGTGGTGGGGATTCTTGGGGACAGCGAGCTGTATCACGCGTTGCTCGGGAAGAACCTGGGGTAAGGCGGGACGAAAAAAAAGGGATCGCGGTGAGCGATCCCTTTTTTATTGGGTCAGGGAAAAGAGCCCCTCACCCTAGCCCTCTCCCGGAGGGAGAGGGAACCGACCGAGCCGTCTTTCGCTATACATCGACCTGAAAGATCAGCGTCGATTATGGATACAGTGAAATTCGTTCAGGTCGGCGTAGTTCTCAAGCATCCCCCAATCAGTCCCCTCTCCCTCCGGGAGAGGGTTAGGGTGAGGGGGAGCTTTTGATCTTAGCTGTACACCCGGCCAAGGAGCTGCCGATGGCTTTCAAACTGATCAAGCACATCACGCGTGATCTGATCCTGTGTGAAGCCCATCAGGTCGTAGTCCTGGCTGCCATTGTGCAGGTACACCTCGGCGCGGTAGAAACGCTGGCGCGCTTCATCGGACTGGACCGATTCGCTCGGGGTCGCCAGATAGCCGTCCAGGCTCACTTCGTAGACAAAAGGGTTGCCCTCTTCCATCTCGACCCGCACCCCCATGCAGCGCTTGGACTTGCCCAGCAGCGTCTGCACTTCCAGACCCTGAGCACGCATCTGCGCAGCGGAATCTTCCAGCGCCGGGCTGACGTGTTTGTCCATGAAACGCTGAACCACCGACTGGCTCGGTTGCAGATCCAGCTGGGTCAGGCGCTCGCTGAAACCACGGCGACCGCGTTCAGCCAGTTGCGCCTGCTCCTGTTCGATCTGCATGTCCTGGCGCATCGCCTTGTGCAGGCCGAACATGAAGCACACCAGCACCACCGAGAACGGCAGACCGGCCAGCACCACCATGGTCTGCATGGCTTCGAAGTTACCGGCGAACAGCAGGCCGATGGTCACCAGAGTAATCACGACCGACCAGAAGATCCGCAGCCAGTGCGGTGCGTCTTCGTCGACGTTGCCGCCCTTGCAGGACAGGTTCGCCATCATCACCGCGCCGGAGTCGGCCGGGGTCAGGAACAGCACGAAACCCACGAAGATCGACACACCGATGACGACTTTCGACGCCGGGTAGTGTTCCAGCAACTGATAGATCGCCATCGACGGCTGTTCCAGCGCCGTCTTGCCGAGCTCCACCGCGCCCTGGTTCATCACCAGATCCAGCGCCGAGTTACCGAAGATCGACAGCCACGCCAGGGTGAAACCCAGCGGGATCAGCAGCACGCCAGCCACCAGCTCACGCACGGTACGACCACGGGAAATACGCGCGATGAACATGCCGACGAATGGGGCCCAGGAAATCCACCACGCCCAGTAGAACAGAGTCCACAGGCCCAGCCAGCGGTCGGACTTCTCGCTGTCGCCTTCATAGACGTACAGGTCGAAAGTCTTCAGCACCACGCCGTTGAGGTAGTCGCCGATGTTCTGCACGAAGCCGTTGAGCAGGTGCAGGGTCGGGCCGAACAGCAGGACGAAAATCAGCAGGCCGCTGAACAGGATGATGTTGAGGTTGGACAGACGACGGATGCCGTTTTCCACACCGGACACTGCGGCGATGGTCGCCACGGTGCTCATCACGATGATCACGATCAGCAGGTTGGTGTTGCTGTGTTCCATGCCGAACAGGTTTTCCAGGCCCGAGGACACTTGCAGCGAGCCGATCCCCAGGTTGGTCACCAGACCCAGCAGGGTCACGAACATGCCGAAGCCGTCCACCGCATGACCGGCAGCGCCCTTGACCCAACGCTCGCCCACCAGCGGATACAGCGCCGAACGCAGGGCCAGCGGCTGGTTATGACGGTAAGCGAAATAGGCCACGGCCAGACCGACCAGCGCGTAGATCGCCCAGCCGTGCAGGCCCCAGTGCAGGAAAGTCAGCTGAACAGCCTGACGTGCCGCCATGTTGGTAGCGGACGCGCCTTCCGGCGGATTGAAGTAGTGATCCAGCGGCTCGGAAGCGCCGAAGTACAGCAGCGAAATACCGATACCCGACGAGAACAGCATCCCCGCCCAGGCGCCGTAGCTGAAATCCGGGGTGTCGTCCTTGCTACCCAGTTTGAGTTTGCCGTACGAGGAAAACGCCAGGCCCACCACGAAAACCAGGTAAGCGGCGATCACCACCATGTAGTACCAGCCGAAGCTGCGGGACAACCAGGCCTGAGCCACTCCCAGCATTCTGCCGGCCTCTTGCGGGGCGATGATCAGAATGGCGGTCAACAACAGAATCAGCGCGGTAGAGGTGTAGAACACCCAACCGTTGACCGTCACCTTCTCGGGCGGGGTCTTTATAAGCGAGGCAGAACTCATGGCACAAATGCTCCAGGCAGTGCGAGAGAAGAACACAAGGCAACACGGAACCCGACCAATCGGTTAGTTGGCAGCCGACCGGCGGGTGATATAAAGACACCCCGAAAAAAGCCCGAACCTGCAGAGATGGCACCGCGAATCGCCGTCGTGGCCGAGGCATGGACGTTCATCCGAAACCTGGCCTTGAGCGTCTTGCCCATTCAACACGTCCATCGAACATCGAACCGCGCCTTGCCCCGCGCAGGTTTCGAGCATTTTCGGATGTCGGTTTATCGCCACTTACACGTAGGAAAAATCTGTAGGCAGCGACGATTTGTCGCAGATCTTATTCTTTGTTGATTGAACGTTCAATCAAAACAAAATAGACTGGCCCTCAATCCGATAGGCGTCATTCGCCCGTCGGAAGGCCTAAGGAGATGTGCAAGATGCCCAAGGTCGGTATGCAACCCATCCGCCGCCAACAACTGATCGAAGCCACTTTGCAGGCGGTTGATCAGGTCGGAATGGGGGACGCCAGCATTGCGCTGATCGCCCGTTTGGCCGGTGTCTCGAATGGCATCATCAGTCACTATTTTCAGGACAAGAATGGCCTGATCGCCGCCACGATGCGGTATCTGATGACCGCCCTCAGCGAGAGCGTCACCGCGCGCCGTCAGGCGCTGGCAGACAGCAGCCCCCGGGCGCATCTGCAGGTGATCATCGAAGGCAACTTCGACGCCAGCCAGGTCAATGGCCCGGCAATGAAAACCTGGCTGGCCTTCTGGGCCACCAGCATGCACCAGCCGTCTTTGCACAGGTTGCAGCGGATCAACGATCACCGTCTGTATTCCAACCTGTGCTGCGAGTTCCGCCGTGTGTTGCCGCTCGAAGATGCGCGCACCGCCGCCCGTGGACTGGCAGCTCTGATCGACGGCTTGTGGTTGCGCGGCGCGCTGTCGGGAGACGCTTTCGACACTGCGCAGGCGCAACAGATCGCTTACGAATACATGGATTTCCAATTGGCCAAGCAGGTGAGCTAGAGCACAGAGAAAACGCTCGGCCCCTGAACTGTCACCGACCAGCGATGCCACAGCTACATGGCTCACCCGGTGACCAACGCCAACCACTAATGCACTTGCGAGGACACTATGGCCCGTTTCGAACTGCAAAAACTCTACATCGATGGCGCGTACTCCGACGCCGGCAGCGATGCCACCTTCGAAGCCATCAACCCGGCTAACGGTGAAGTCCTCGCACAAGTGCAACGTGCGACCAAGGAAGACGTCGAGCGCGCCGTGGTCAGCGCCGAAAAGGGCCAGAAAATCTGGGCCGCGATGACCGCCATGGAGCGTTCGCGCATCCTGCGTCGCGCCGTCGACATCCTGCGCGAGCGCAACGATGAACTGGCTGCCCTGGAAACCCTGGACACCGGTAAAGCCTTCTCCGAAACCAAGTACGTCGACATCGTCACCGGCGCCGACGTGCTGGAATACTACGCAGGCCTGGTACCCGCCATCGAAGGCGAGCAGATCCCGCTGCGTGACACCGCATTCGTCTACACCCGTCGCGAGCCGCTGGGCGTTGTCGCCGGTATCGGCGCGTGGAACTACCCGATCCAGATCGCTCTGTGGAAATCCGCTCCAGCCCTGGCGGCCGGTAACGCGATGATCTTCAAGCCAAGCGAAGTCACCTCGCTGACCACCCTGAAACTGGCCGAGATCTACACCGAAGCCGGCGTTCCGAACGGCGTGTTCAACGTCCTGACCGGCAGCGGCCGTGAAGTCGGCACCTGGCTGACCGAGCACCCACGCATCGAGAAAATCTCCTTCACCGGCGGCACCGACACCGGCAAGAAGGTAATGGCCAGCGCTTCGGCTTCGTCGCTCAAAGACGTGACCATGGAACTGGGCGGCAAGTCCCCGCTGATCATCTGCGACGACGCCGACCTGGATCGCGCCGCCGACACCGCCATGATGGCCAACTTCTACAGCTCCGGTCAGGTCTGCACCAACGGCACTCGCGTGTTCGTGCCGAGCCACCTGAAAGCCGCTTTCGAAGCCAAGATCGTCGAGCGCGTTGCGCGCATCCGCGTTGGCAACCCGGAAGACGAAAACACCAACTTCGGCCCGCTGGTCAGCTTCCCTCACATGGAAAGCGTGCTGGGTTACATCGCCAAGGGTAAAGAAGAAGGCGCCCGCGTTCTGTGCGGCGGCGAACGTCTGACCGACGGCGAATTCGCCAAGGGCGCGTTCGTGGCTCCGACCGTGTTCACCGACTGCACCGACGACATGACCATCGTCCGTGAAGAAATCTTCGGCCCGGTGATGGCGATCCTGACCTACGAAACCGAAGAAGAAGTGATCCGTCGCGCCAACGACACCGACTTCGGCCTGGCCGCCGGTATCGTCACCCGCGACCTGAACCGCGCCCACCGCGTGATTCATCAACTGGAAGCCGGTATCTGCTGGATCAACGCCTGGGGCGAGTCCGACGCAAAAATGCCGGTTGGCGGTTACAAGCAGTCGGGCGTCGGCCGTGAGAACGGCATCAGCTCGCTGAACAACTTCACTCGCATCAAATCGGTACAGGTCGAGCTGGGCGATTACGTCTCGGTGTTCTAAGACCCGCCATTGTGTGCTGCCCGCGAAGCCGCCTTCGCGGGCAAGCCCGCTCCCACAAGGGAAGCGCTGGCTGTCTGACCTGACCAACTTCAAAGAGGGTGCATTCAATGTCCCAAGAATTCGATTACATCATCGTCGGTGCCGGCTCTGCCGGTAACACCCTGGCGACCCGTCTGACTGAAGACGAAGGCGTCACCGTCCTGCTGCTCGAAGCCGGTGGCCCGGACTACCGTTTCGACTTCCGCACGCAAATGCCGGCCGCTCTGGCATTCCCGCTGCAAGGCCGTCGCTACAACTGGGCGTACGAAACCGATCCAGAGCCACACATGGACGGTCGCCGGATGGAATGCGGTCGCGGCAAGGGCCTCGGCGGTTCCTCGCTGATCAACGGCATGTGCTACATCCGTGGCAACGCGATGGACTACGACGGCTGGGCGAAACTGCCAGGCCTGGAAGACTGGACCTACCTCGACTGCCTGCCGTACTTCCGCAAAGCGGAAACCCGCGACATCGGCCCGAACGACTACCACGGTGGCGAAGGCCCGGTCAGCGTGACCACGCCGAAGGCGGGCAACAATCCGCTGTTCCACGCCATGGTTGAAGCCGGCGTGCAAGCCGGTTACCCGCGCACCGAAGACCTGAACGGCTACCAGCAGGAAGGCTTCGGCCCGATGGACCGCACCGTGACGCCGAAAGGCCGTCGTGCTTCCACCGCCCGTGGTTACCTGGACGTGGCCAAGAAGCGTTCGACCCTGACCATCGTCACTCACGCCCTGACCGACAAGGTTCTGTTCGACGGCAAGCGTGCCGTTGGCGTGCGTTACCTGATCGGCGCCGCTGAAGAGCGCGTCGAAGCCCGCGCCCGTAAAGAAGTCATCGTCTGCTCCGGCGCTATCGCTTCGCCGCAATTGCTGCAACGCTCCGGCGTCGGCCCGGCAAAACTGCTGGAAAGCCTCGACATCCCGGTCGTTCACGATCTGCCGGGCGTCGGCGAAAACCTGCAGGATCACCTCGAGCTGTACCTGCAATACGCTTGCACCCAACCGGTCTCGCTGTACCCGTCGCTGCTCTGGTACAACCAGCCGGCCATCGGTGCCGAGTGGCTGTTCAACGGCACCGGCATCGGCGCCAGCAACCAGTTCGAAGCCGGCGGTTTCATCCGGACTCGCGAAGAGTTCGAATGGCCAAACATTCAGTACCACTTCCTGCCGGTCGCGATTAACTACAACGGCAGCAACGGTGTGAAAGAGCACGGCTTCCAGGCGCACATGGGTTCCATGCGTTCGCCGAGCCGCGGCCGCATCCAGGTCAAATCCAAGGATCCGCGCCAGCACCCGAGCATCCTGTTCAACTACATGGCCACCGAGCAGGACTGGCAGGAATTCCGCGACGGCATCCGCCTGACCCGTGAAATCATGCAACAGCCTGCACTGGACGCTTTCCGTGGCCGCGAAATCAGCCCGGGCATCGAAGTGCAAACCGATGAGCAGCTGGACAAGTTCATCCGCGAGCACGCCGAAACCGCGTTCCACCCATCCTGCTCGTGCAAGATGGGCACCGACGACATGGCCGTAGTGGATGGCGAAGGCCGCGTGCATGGCATGCAGGGTCTGCGCGTGGTCGATGCCTCGATCATGCCGATCATCACCACCGGCAACCTGAACGCGCCGACGATCATGATGGCCGAGAAAATCGCCGACAAGATCCGTGGCCGCCAGCCGCTGCCGCGCAGCAAGGCGCCGTACTACGTCGCTGGCGATGCGCCGGTGAAAGGCAAGGCACTGCGTGATGTGAGTGCTGTTGCTCAGTAAGTCGTAATACCGGGCGGTGATCGTTCCCATGCAATGTGGGGACGATCAGCCGACTCAAAGCAGTAAATCCCCCTACACCCCCTCTTCACTTGATCCTACCCCCTCGCAGGCCTACTCTAGTCCTCGCCCAATCGTTTCACCTCCCCGCCGAATCCGCTTCGCCGTTTCTCCCATAACAAGGAGGTTTCCCTGATGTTCGATTTCCACCCCCAGCTCAAGCAGCGCTTCGCTGCCTTGCGCACGGGCGCCGAGTTTTTTTCCTTGCGGTATGTCCGCGAGTCCGGCCAGTACCTGTCGGTGCGCAAGAACGTCGCCGAACCGCCGAGCCTGAGCCGCGACGAAGGTGCGATGCTCACCGTCCGGGTCAACGGCGTCGAAGCCTACGCCGCGACCAATGACCTGTCGCAACAAGGCCTGCAAGCCGCCCTCGAGCGCGCCGAACAACAGGCCCGGCGGATCAAACCGCACGCCCTGCTCGACCTGAGCCAGCAGCCGGTGTCCAGCGACCGCGCCGACTACTTTTCACCCAATCTGGAACAACCCTTCCCGTCCCTGAGCGAATGCTTCGAGCTGCTCGGCGCGGAATCCGCCTCGGTGCCAAAGGATGAGCGCCTGGTGAATTGGGAAGTGAGCATCGGCATCACCCACGTCGAACAGATTTACCTGAGCAGCGCCGGCGCTGAGTTGCGCCAGGCCCAGCGCTTCGTCTATCCGGGCCTGGACGTTACCGCCTACGACGGCAACGACAGCCAGACCCGCAGCCTCGGCCGCGAGAACTTCGGCCAGCAGGGCGGCGCCGACGTGATCAGCCGCTGCGGTTTGATCGGTGCTGGCCCGCAAGTCGCCGATCAGGCGCTGCAACTGCTGCTCGCGCCGAACACCCCGCAAGGCCCGCGCGACCTGCTGCTGATGCCCGACCAGATGATGCTGCAGATCCACGAATCCATCGGTCACCCGCTGGAGCTCGACCGGATCCTCGGCGACGAGCGCAATTACGCCGGCACCAGTTTCGTCAAAGCCTCGGATTTCGGCAGCCTGCAATACGGCTCGAAACTGCTCAACGTGACGTTCGATCCGGGCATTCCCGAAGAGCTGGCGAGTTACGGTCACGATGACGACGGTTCCAAGGCCAGCAAGCAATTTTTGATTCACGAAGGCCTGTTGGTGCGGCCGTTGGGCGGTGCCCTGTCGCAGTTCCGCGCGGGTCTCGACGGTGTCGCCAACAGCCGCGCCTGTGGCTGGAACCGACCGCCGATCGACCGCATGGCCAACCTCAACATCGAGCCGGGTGATCAGCCGCTGGAACAACTGATCGGCGGCATCGAAAACGGCATCCTGATGAGCACCAACCGTTCGTGGTCGATCGACGATGCCCGCAACAAATTCCAGTTCGGCTGCGAATGGGGCCAGTTGATCGAAAACGGCGAACTCAAGGGTGTGGTGAAAAACCCGAACTACCGGGGCATTTCCGCGCACTTCTGGAAGAGCCTGCGCGCCGTCGGCAACGCCGGCACCACTCAGGTGCTGGGCACGCCGAACTGCGGCAAGGGCGAACCGAACCAGGTGATACGCGTCGGCCATGCGTCGCCGGCCTGCGTGTTCAGCAATGTTGATGTGTTTGGGGGAGACGCCTGATGAGTATTTCCAAGAACCCGTCCGAGGCGTTCAAGGTGCTGGTCAACTGGCTGCGCGATGCCGTGCGCGAGCCGGAACAGTTCACCCTGAGTTACGACGCCGAATCGTCGGCCTTCGTCCGTTTCAACCACGCCAAGGTGCGTCAGGCCGGGCAAGTACAACAAGCCGGTATCGGTCTGAAACTGATCGATGACGGTCGCCATGCCGACCTGCACATCACCCTTTCCGGTGAACAGGCCACCGACCTGCAACGCCTCGCCGAAGGTTTGCAGCAACTGCGCGAAACCCTGCCGCTGCTGCCGCAGGATCCGTACCTGTTGCTCAACCACAACGGCTGGCAGAGCAAGAATGTGCAGGAACATCCGCTGCCGGACACCGAGCAGGTGGTGGCTGAAATCGCTCAGGCGGCCGAAGGTCTGGATCTGGTCGGCTTCTACGCTGCCGGCCCGATCAGCCGTGGTTTTGCCAGCTCTTCCGGCGCATTCGGCTGGCATCAGGCCAACAGTTTCAACTTCGACTTCAGCCTGTTCCACGAGAACGGCGAAGCGGTGAAGGCCAGCTACGCCGGGCATGACTGGAACAGCGAGGACTTCGCCAAACGCATCCAGCAGGCCCGCGAACAACTCGAGTTTCTCGGTCGCCCGCTGCGCACCCTTCCACCCGGCCAATACCGCGCCTATCTGGCACCCGCAGCCCTGGAGGAAATCATGGGCATGCTGTGCTGGGGCGGTTTCTCGGCGCAGTCGATTGCCAGCAAAAGCAGCCCGTTGCAGAAGCTGTATGCCGGCGATCAGGCGTTCAGCCCGCTGGTGTCCCTCGACGAGAAAGTCAGCGATTCGCTGAGCCCGGCGTTCTCCGGCGAAGGTTACCCGCGCAGCGATCTGCGGTTGATCATCGAAGGCAAAGCGGGTGATCAGTTGGTCGGTTCGCGCAGTGCCGCCGAGTACGGTCTGACGGCCAACGGTGCCGGCGGTGGCGAATCGCCGAGCGCGCTGAACATGGGCGCCGGTGATCTGCCGCAGGCCGAGATCCTCAAACAGTTGGGCACCGGGTTGTACATCAGCAATCTGTGGTACCTGAACTTCTCCGATCAACCGGCGGCGCGACTGACCGGCATGACCCGGTTTGCCACGTTCTGGGTTGAAAACGGCGAGATTCAGGCACCGGTCAGCACCATGCGTTTCGACGACAGCGCCTACAGCCTGCTGGGTTCGCAGCTGGAAGCGTTGACCGCCGAGCGCGAGCTGCTGCTGTCGGCGAGCACCTACAGCCAGCGCAATACCTCGTCGGCGCTGTTGCCGGGGGCGCTGGTGAGCCGATTGACCTTGACCCTCTGATACAAATCGTTCCCGCGCCTTGCGCGGGAACGATCATCTACTGCCCCACACCACAAGAGGTTCCATGCCCAACCGCCCGCCTCTCGACGCCATCACCGCCCGCTGGTTGCCGTGGGTCGTCGCAATCGCTTTCTTCATGCAGTCCCTCGACGGGACCATCCTCAACACCGCCCTGCCGGCCATGGCCAGGGATCTCGCCGAAGATCCGCTGCGCATGCAGGGCGTGATCATCGCCTACATGCTCACCGTGGCCCTGCTGATTCCGGCCTCGGGCTGGATCGCCGACCGCTTCGGGACCAAGAAAATCTTCTTCGGCGCGATCCTGCTGTTCAGCCTCGGCTCGCTGCTTTGCGCCTTGTCGAGCAGCCTGAGCATGCTGATCGGCGCGCGCGTGATCCAGGGCCTCGGCGGTGCGCTGATGCTGCCGGTCGGACGCCTGGTGGTGCTGCGCGCCTACCCGCGCTCGGAACTGGTGCGGATCATGGGCTTCATCACCATTCCCGGCCTGCTCGGCCCGCTGATCGGCCCGACCATGGGCGGCTGGATGGTCGAATACCTGACGTGGCACTGGATCTTCCTGATCAACCTGCCGGTCGGCGTCATCGGTTGCTACGCGGTGTGGAAATTCATCCCCGACCTGCGCGGCACCGAGCGCACGCGTTTCGATAGCCTCGGTTTCCTGCTGTTCGGCGCGGCGATGGTGCTGATCACCATCGCCATGGAAGGCCTCGGCGAACTGCACCTGCCGCACCTGCGGGTGATGCTGTTGCTGTTCGGCGGTATGGCGTGTCTGGCGGCGTACTGGTTGCGCGCCGGGCACATTGAAAACCCGCTGTTCGCGCCGTCGCTGTTCAAGACCCGCACCTTCGCGGTCGGCATTCTCGGCAACCTGTTCGCCCGTCTGGGCAGCGGCGCCCTGCCGTTTCTGGTGCCGTTGCTGCTGCAAGTGGCGCTGGGGTATTCGCCTTCCCAGGCCGGGATGAGCATGTTGCCTTTGGCCGCTGCGGCGATGGTCGCCAAGTGGGGTGCGCGACCGCTGATCGAGCGTCTGGGCTATCGCATCGTGCTGACCGGCAACACCCTGTTTCTGGGGATCATGCTGGCGAGCATGGGCCTGGTCAGCGAACAGACGCCATACTGGCTGCTGCTGTGCCTGCTGGCGATTCTCGGGGCGATCAACTCGCTGCAATTCACCGCGATGAACACCGTGACCCTGATCGACCTCGACGACGCCAGCGCCAGCAGCGGCAACAGTTTGCTGTCGGTGGTGGCGCAGTTGTCGCTGAGTCTCGGCGTGGCGTGCGCCGGTGCGCTGCTCGGCGGCTTTACAGCGGAGATCGGCAACGACGGCGTTGAGACCGTGTTGGGCGCGTTTCAGCTCACGTTCGTGACCGTTGGGATCATGGCCATGTTGGCCGCGACCATTTTTTCTCAACTTTCAAAGAATGACGGACGGCGAGTCAGACGTCCGGAAGAACACATCGAGTCTTAGGGCTAATGGCCACCGGGCTGGTACACTGCGCGACATTTTGTTTTGCAGGCCAGTCCCGTGACCACCATCGCCACCGCTTTTAATACTTTGCCGCTGTCCGCCGCCATGCTGGCTAACCTCGACTCCCTCGGTTATGCCCAGATGACGCCGATCCAGGCGCAGAGCTTGCCGGTGATCCTCAAGGGGATGGACCTGATCGCCCAGGCCAAGACCGGCAGCGGCAAGACCGCCGCGTTCGGCATCGGCCTGCTGAACCCGATCAATCCGCGCTACTTCGGTTGCCAGGCGCTGGTGATTTGCCCGACTCGCGAGCTGGCTGACCAGGTCGCCAAGGAAATCCGTCGCCTAGCCCGTGCCGAAGACAACATCAAGGTCCTGACCCTGTGCGGCGGCGTGTCGTTCGGCCCGCAGATCGGCTCGCTGGAGCACGGCGCGCACATCATCGTCGGCACCCCGGGCCGCATCCAGCAGCACCTGCGCAAGGGTTCGCTGGTCCTCGACGGCCTGAACACGCTGATCCTCGACGAAGCCGACCGCATGCTCGACATGGGTTTCTACGACGCTATCGAAGACATCATCGAGCAGACCCCGGCCCGCCGTCAGACCCTGCTGTTCTCGGCGACCTACCCGGTGGGCATCAAGCAGCTGGCGTCGAAGTTCATGCGCGATCCGCAAACGGTCAAGGCCGAAGCGTTCCACGACGACACCCAGATCGAACAGCGCTTCTACGAGATTTCTCCGGAAGAGCGCATGAGCGCGGTGACCAAGGTCCTGCACCACTTCCGCCCGGCCTCCACCGTGGCCTTCTGCTTCACCAAGCAGCAAGTGCAGGAAACCGTCGATCACCTGACCTCCAAAGGCATTTCCGCCGTCGGCCTGCACGGCGACCTGGAACAGCGTGACCGCGATCAGGTGCTGGCGATGTTCGCCAACCGCAGTACTTCGGTACTGGTCGCCACCGACGTTGCCGCCCGTGGTCTGGACATCGATGCGCTGGACATGGTGATCAACGTCGAACTGGCCCGCGACTCGGAAATCCACATTCACCGCGTCGGCCGTACCGGTCGTGCCGGCGAGAAAGGCATCGCGGTCAGCCTCGTTGCGCCGTCCGAAGCCCACCGCGCGCAAGCCATCGAACAACTGCAGAAAACCCCGCTGAACTGGGATCAGGTGGACAACCTCAAGTCGCAGGGCGGTGCCCCGCTGCAACCGCCGATGAGCACGCTGTGCATCGCTGGCGGGCGCAAGGACAAGGTGCGTCCGGGCGACATTCTTGGCGCACTGACCGGTGAAGCCGGCATTCCGGGCGCCCAGGTCGGCAAGATCGCGATCTTCGACTTCCAGTCCTATGTGGCTGTTGAACGCACCGTGGTCATGCAGGCGCTGCAGCGCTTGAACAACGGCAAGATCAAGGGTCGTTCTTTGCGCGTTCGCGTCTTGTAAGAACAACGCACATCCCTGTGGGAGCGGGCTTGCCCGCGATGACGGACATACAGACAACATCTATGTTGAATGTGCCGACCTCATCGCGGGCAAGCCCGCTCCCACATGGGGCGTCGGTGAATTTGAAAACACTGTGAGGACACCGTTTTGCGCTCTACCGAAGTCGTGATCATTGGCGCTGGCGCCGCAGGGTTGATGTGTGCACTGACCGCCGCCGGGCGCGGGCGTCAGGTGATGCTGCTCGACCACGCGAACAAGGCCGGCAAGAAAATCCTGATGTCCGGCGGTGGGCGCTGCAACTTCACCAACATGTACACCGAACCGAGCAATTTTCTCTCGCAGAATGCGCATTTCTGCAAATCCGCGCTGGCCCGCTACACCCAGTGGGACTTCATCGGCATGGTCGCCAAGCACGGCGTGCCGTACCACGAGAAAAAACTCGGCCAACTGTTCTGCGATAACAAATCCAGCGACATCCTCGGCATGTTGCTGGACGAATGCGATCAGGTCGGCGTCAATCTGCACCTCGACACATCGATCCAGACCATCGAGAAGGTTGAGGGCGGTTACCTGCTCGACACCACCCTCGGCCAGATCCAGTGCCAGTCGCTGGTGATCGCCACTGGCGGCCTGTCGATCCCGACATTGGGCGCGACCGGTTTCGGTTATCAGGTCGCCAAACAGTTCGGCCACGAACTGCTGCCGACCCGCGCCGGTCTGGTACCGTTCACCATCACCGACCAGCTCAAGGAGTTGTGCACCGAACTGTCCGGCACTTCGGTGGATTGTCTGGTCAGCTGCAACGACCAGAGCTTTCGCGAGAACATCCTGTTCACGCACCGTGGCCTGAGCGGTCCGGCGATTCTGCAGATTTCCTCGTTCTGGGAGCCGGGCGACACGGTCGAGATCAACCTGTTGCCCGACCACGACGCCGCGAGCTGGCTGCAACAGCAAACCGCCGAGCGTCCGAACAGCGAACTGAAAACCCTGCTCGGCGAAATCTTCACCAAGAAGATGGCCAACCTGCTGGCGGACAACTGGTTCGTCTCCAAACCGATGAAGCAGTACACCCACGCCGAACTGGCGGACATCGCCGAGAAGCTGGGCAGCTGGAAAGTCGTCCCGGCCGGCACCGAAGGCTACCGCACCGCCGAAGTCACCCTCGGTGGCGTCGACACCCGCGAAGTCTCGTCCAAGACCATGGAATCGCTGAAAAGCCCGGGCCTGTACTTTGTCGGCGAAGTGCTGGATGTCACCGGGCATCTGGGCGGATTCAACTTCCAGTGGGCCTGGGCATCGGGTTACGCGGCGGCGCAATACGTCTGATTCGAAGGCCGTGCGGAACACTTTTTGCTGTCAGATGTGATCGGCGCCATTGCGTCGGCGTCATTACTGGCTCAATTTAGCGGCATCGCCTCGGAAGGCCTTCGCACTTCATGTCCTCGACCTCGTTTCGTCAGTCTTTGCGGCGCCTGTGGGCGCTGGATAAATTCAGCTACAGCGTGCGGGTGTTCATCGCCCTGACCGGCAGCATGGCGCTGTGCTGGTATCAGGATGAAATGGGGCTGCTGATCCCGTTGTTCCTGGGGATCATCGCCAGCGCCCTGGCCGAGACCGACGACAGCTGGCAGGGCCGCCTCAACGCACTGGCGGTGACGCTGGTGTGTTTCAGCGTCGCGGCGCTGTCCGTGGAACTGCTGTTCCCCTACCCCATCGTTTTCGTCATCGCTTTGGCACTCGCCAGTTTCGGCCTGACCATGCTCGGTGCGCTCGGCGAGCGTTATGGCGCAATTGCTTCAGCGACCCTGATTCTCTCCGTCTACACCATGATCGGCGTGGATCAGCGCGGTGGTGCGGTCACGGACTTCTGGCATGAGCCGATGCTGCTGGTGGCCGGCGCCGCGTGGTACGGCCTGCTGTCGGTGCTGTGGCAGGCGATGTTTTCCAATCAGCCGGTGCAGCAGAGTCTGGCGCGGCTGTTCCGCGAACTCGGCTATTACCTGAAGCTGAAATCCTCGCTGTTCGAGCCGATCCGTCATATGGATGTCGAAGCACGGCGACTGGAACTGGCCCAGCAGAACGGCCGGGTCGTCGCAGCCCTGAACAGCGCCAAGGAAATCATCCTGCACCGGGTCGGCAACGGTCGCCCGGGCTCGAAAGTCAGCCGTTACCTGAAGCTGTACTTCCTGGCGCAAGACATTCACGAACGCGCCAGCTCTTCGCACTATCCCTATAACGCGCTGGCCGATGCGTTTTTCCACAGCGATGTCTTGTTCCGCTGCCAGCGCCTGCTGCGCCAGCAAGGCAAGGCCTGCCGGGCGCTGGCCGAATCGATTCAGATGCGTCAGCCGTTCATCTACGACGCGAGTTTCGCCGAAGCACTGAGCGACCTGCACGCTTCCCTCGAACACCTGCGCATCCAGAGCAACCCGGCCTGGCGCGGACTGCTCCGTTCGTTGCGCGCACTGGCGGCCAACCTCGGCACCCTCGACCGTTTGCTCAGCGACGCCAGCAACCCCGACGCCCTGGCGGATGCCACCGACAGCAGCCTGCTCGACCGCTCGCCGCGCAACTTCAAGGATGTGTGGATTCGCCTGCGCACGCAGCTGACGCCGACCTCGCTGCTGTTCCGCCACGCCCTGCGTTTGCCACTGGCGTTGAGCATCGGCTACGGCATGGTGCATCTGATTCACCCGTCGCAAGGCTACTGGATCATCCTCACCACGCTGTTCGTCTGCCAGCCGAACTACGGCGCCACCCGGCGCAAACTCGGCCAGCGGATTTTCGGCACGGCGATCGGCCTGACGATTGCCTGGGCGCTGTTCGATCTGTTCCCGAATCCGCTGGTGCAGTCGTGCTTCGCCATCGCCGCCGGCGTGGTGTTCTTTACCAACCGCACCACCCGCTACACCGTGGCCACCGCCGCGATCACGATCATGGTGCTGTTCTGCTTCAACCAGGTCGGCGACGGCTACGGGCTGTTTGTGCCGAGGCTGTTCGATACCTTGCTCGGCAGCCTGATCGCGGGGCTTGCGGTATTCCTGTTCCTGCCGGACTGGCAGGGTCGGCGCCTGAACAAAGTGCTGGCCAACACCCTCACCTGCAACAGCATTTACCTGCGCCAGATCATGCAGCAATACGCCGCCGGCAAGAGCGACGACCTCGCCTATCGCCTGGCCCGACGCAACGCGCACAACGCCGACGCGGCGCTGTCGACTACGCTGGCGAACATGCTGATGGAGCCTGGGCATTTCCGGAAGGAAGCCGACGTGGGCTTCCGTTTCCTGGTGCTGTCGCACACCTTGCTCAGCTATCTGTCAGGCCTCGGCGCACACCGGGAAACCCAGCTGCCGGCCGAAGTGCGCGAACACCTGATCGACGGCGCCGGGGTGAGTCTGGCGGCGAGCATCGATGAAATCGCCCAAGGGCTGGCGAGCAAACAGCCGATTGCGATTCAGAGCGATGAGGAAGAGGCGCTGGCCAACGAGCTTGAGCAGATGCCGGACGAAATCGACGAAGGCCAGCGGCTGGTGCAGACGCAACTGGCGCTGATCTGCCGCCAGCTCGGACCGTTGCGCACGCTGGCGGCGCACCTGATCAAAGACACCGCCGAAGATTGAGCCGCCTCACATTCCGTGCTGCCTGAGCAGCTTGTCATAGCTGCCATCGGCCTTCATCGATGCAATTGCCTTGTCGAACCCGGCCACGATCTGTTCGTGCTGCGGGTTCTTCAGGCTGACCAGAATGTGCAGGCTGTTCTCGCTCAGCGGTTTCGGCAGGAACTCCACCGCGTTTCGTACCTTCGGTGACTCCCGGGCCAGGTAATAGCGGGCGACGTATTCGTCTTCCAGCGTCAGCTTGACCCGGTCCGCCGCCAGCATGCGCACGGCCATCGCGAAGTTATGCACAGGGACTTTCTGCAACGCGGTGTCGGCATCGAACGGCGCCGAATAGGCGTAGCCGCGCACTACGGCAATCGGATAGGTGTGCAGTTCCTGCAGGTTGTTGTATTCGATGGGCGCGTCTTTGCGCTTGAGAAAACGCACGCGATTGAGCAGGTACTCGGCAGAAAACTGCCCCAGCTTCGTGCGCTCGTCGTTGTACCAGGCGTTGACCAGCACGTCGTAACGTCCTTCGCCAACCCCCATCAACGCCCGCGCCCACGGCACCTGCTCGTAACCGCTGGCATAACCGGCACGGGCCAGGGCCGTACTGACGATGTCGGTCGCCAGCCCACCGTTGACCAGCGTGTCATCGGTAAAGGGCGGCCAGACGTCGAATACCAGACGCAATTTCTCCGCTGCAGCGCTTTGACCCAGCAACAGCAATCCGATCAAAGCAAAGGCTCGATGCAATCGCGGCATGCTTGAAAATCCTTAGCGGGCGGGCCGCCCGGCGTGTTTTCAGTCAAAACCCCAAGGCCCCTTACCGGCGAATCCCAGGCCCTAACATTAGCTCATTGAAGCCATTGCACAGCGCTTCCCAGCAGATTACACAAAGTAAGGCGGGCCGCGATATTGGAATGATGGCATTTTGGCCTTTGTCACAGATTTCTCAGCCATACAGACATATTTCGGCGCTGCGCTTAGTATCGGGCGACGTAGTTCAAGGAATCGGAAGATGACAATCGAGTGGGTCTGCAAACATCACAGCGATCTGGGACTGGAGCAGCTGTACGCCATCTTGAAATTGCGCTCGGAAGTGTTCGTGGTCGAACAGCGCTGCGCGTATCTGGATCCGGACGGTCAGGATCTGGACGGTGACACCTGCCATTTGATGGGCTGGGACGGTGATCAGCTGGTAGCGTACCTGCGCCTGCTGGATCCGGAATCCCAGGGTGGCGACGTAGTGATCGGCCGCGTGCTCACGGCGCCTGCCGGGCGTGGCAAAGGGCTGGGGCATGAAATGATGGAACAGGCGCTGAAACAGGCCGAGAAGCGTTGGCCTGAAGTGCCGATCTATCTGTCGGCCCAGGCGCATTTGCAGGGGTATTACGGGCGCTACGGGTTTGTGGTGGCGGGTGAGGAATATCTTGAGGATGACATTCCGCATATTGGAATGCGGCGGTCCTGAAAAGCTCCCTCACCCTAACCCTCTCCCAGAGGGAGAGGGGACTGACCGAGTTGTCTTGCGCTATACGCCGACCTGAACGAGCTTGGCGATTATGGATTCAAAAGCGTTGGTGCACGTCGGCGTATCTCTCAAATATCCCCCAATCGGCTCCCTCTCCCTCCGGGAGAGGGCTGGGGTGAGGGCAACAATCTAAAGGCGAACACCCAAACTCAGGGATATTCGAGAACAGCCTTGATCTGCCGCAAATTCCGCTCAATCCACCCCCGATCAATCGCCCCCCACTCCCGAATCCGATAACGCCCCGCATGATTGCGCGCGCCCTCTTCCTGCTCGAACTCGCAGACGATATCCAGATCCGCCAGCGCCGCAATCGTGTCCTGCGCCGTGCGCCGGGGCATGCCGGTGACCTCGGTCAGCGCCGGCACGCTGCTTGCCAGGCCGCTGTCGATCAGGTACGCCACGTACAAGCGCCGGTAGAAACTGCTCTTGGTCTTGCTTACGTCCATGCATGCGCTCCGTTGTTTGATGTCTTATTGCATGTCCCGCCACGTCAGGTACACCCGCAGGTCGAACTCGACCTGGTGGTAGCCCGGCAGCATGTGCTCACATAACTTATAGAACGCCTTGTTGTGATCCGACTCCTTGAAGTGCGCCAGCTCGTGCACGACGATCATCTTCAGAAACTCCGGCGCGGCATCCTTGAACAGCGAGGCGATGCGAATCTCTTTCTTGGCCTTGAGCTTGCCGCCCTGCACCCGCGAAACCGTGGTGTGCAGGCCGAGGGCGCGGTGGGTCAGGTCGAGGCGGTTGTCGAACAGCACCTTGTCGATGGCCGGGGCGTTGCGAAGGTATTCCTGCTTCAGATCCAGCGCGTAGCCGTACAACGCCTTGTCGCTCTGCACATCGTGGCGACCCGGATAACGTTGGCTCAGGTAATCACCGAGGCGGTTGTCGGCGATCAATTGGCGCACCTGATCCTGCAGATTCGCGGGATAGGCCTGGAGGTATTTCAACGCAGTCATGGGGCGGCACGGGTCATGAAAAGGCCGCCAGTGTAGCGAATTCAACCGGCCAACGCGCTCCAGTCGAATGGCTCGGTAAAGCGTGCGGTGTCCTCGGCGACCAACGGCCGCGCCACCAGGAAACCTTGCACGTACTCGCAACCATGGGCTTGCAGCCACTGGTATTGCTCGACGGTTTCCACGCCTTCGGCAATCACCAGCAAGCCGTATTCCTTGCACAGGTCGATGACCGTGCGCACCAGCGAAGCGTCGCGGGACGAGTCCGGCAATCGGGCGATCAGGTGCCGATCGAGCTTGAGGGTGTCCAGTTCCAGATCGCGCAGATGCGACAGCGAGCAGGAGCCGGAACCGAAATCGTCCAGCGCCACCCGCACCCCGAGATTGCGCAGCAGCTTCAACTGTTTGCGGGTCTCGTCCGGGTTGATCGTCAGCGCCTCTTCGGTCACTTCCACTTCCATCTGGTGCGGCTGCAAGCCATGGCGCTCCAGCACCTGGCGCAATTCAGTGACCAGATTCGGCAGGCCGAACTGGGTGTTGCTCAGGCTCACGCCGATCACCAGATCCCTGGAGAACTCGGATTCCCAGGCCTTACGCTGCCCGGCGCTGCGATGATAAATCCAGCTGCCGAGCCGGCTGATCAGCGTCGCCTCCTCCAGCAACGGCAGAAACAGGCCCGGCGGCACATCACCGACACTCGGGTGCTGCCAACGCAGCAACGCTTCGAAACCGCGAATCTTGCCGTCACCAATCGCGACTTGCGGCTGATACACCAGATTGAAATCGCGGTTCTCGATGGCGTTGCGCACACTCTCTTCCAGCATCAATCGCGAGCGCGCACGACCGTTCATTTCGTGATCGTAGAAGCGATATTGCTGCCGCCCGGCACGCTTGGCCTCATACATGGCGATGTCCGAGGCGCGCATCAGACCGTCGAGGTTGTTGCCGCAATCCGGGTAGGTGGCGATGCCAATACTCGCGCCCAGCGCAATATCGAGGCCTTCGATCTGCTGACAGATCGAAACCCGTTCGATGAGCTTCTCGGCAATCTTCGCCGCTTGTTCGGGGAATTCCAGATCCAGCAGCGCGGTGAACTCGTCACCGCCCATCCGCGCCAGAATGTCGAATGGCCGCAGGCAGGCTTTCAGTTGTTCGGAGACCCAGCGCAACACCCGGTCTCCGGCATCATGGCCGAGGGAATCATTGACCCTTTTGAAGCCGTCTAGATCGAGGTACATCAGCACCCAACTGCTGTCCGTGCGCTCGCCGCGCAGTAGCAGGTTTTCCACAGTCTGGTAAAAACCCCGACGATTGAGCAGCCCGGTCAGCGGGTCGGTGACCGCCTGAAATTCCAGCTGCTGATGCAGATGACGCACCACCGACATGTCCAGCACCGTCACCACCATCGCGTGCTGTTCACTCGGCAGCGGCGCGCAAGACAGGGCCACCGGCACTTGCTGGCCCGGCGCGGTACGCAGCAACGCGTCGTGTAAGCGCAACGTCTCGCCGCGTTTGTAACCGGCATAAAACTCGGAATCGGCCCACAGCGGAATGTGCGGTTTCTGCAGGAAATCGAGAAACTCCTGCCCTTCCAGTTCCTTCACCGGCGCATTCAGCAGTCGGGAAATCGCCGGGTTGGCGAAGCGAATCAAGCCATCCTCGGCCAGCACCAGAATGCCTTCAGCGGCGTTATCCAGCACCGAGGCATTGAAGGCTCGTGCCGATTCCAGATCCTGACTCAAGCGCTGCAAGGCCCGGCGATTGCGCTGGTGCTCCAGCAACGCCTGGACTTTGGGCTTGAGAATCTGCGGATCGAAGGGTTTGAACAGGTAATCCACCGCACCGCTGGCGTAGCCTTTGATCACGGCGTCCTGGGACTGCTCGTTGGCGGTGAGGAAAATGATCGGGGTCAGGCGCGTGCGCTGGCTGCCGCGCATCAGCCGCGCGACTTCGAAACCGTCCATGCCCGGCATCTGCACATCCAGCAGCACCAGATCGACGTCGTGTTCGAGCAGCAGGCTGAGGGCTTCGAAACCGGAAGCGGCGGTCATCACCTGCCAGTCCTGGCGCTGCAGCAACGCGCGCATGCTGATCAGATTTTCAGGGTAATCATCAACGATCAAAAGGACTGAGCTGCCTTCACCTGGCTGGGGTTGCGCGCATTCCATGCTGCTTCTCTTGTCGGGACATCTCGTGTCGGGGCATCTCGGATCAGCGTTCCGGGCGGTTTCTCGTGAAAACCGTACAGTCACTGAGCCTTCACTCTAGTCCGGGATCTGTAAAAGCAGTAGCTGTCACCAAGCCATCATTTAACCAAACCGGTAAGTAGCCGACTAACGGTCACCGCTGAAGCCCCCGAAAACCGGGAAAGATGGCATTTCGACAGGATGTTGACGCCAATCATCCGCCAGACGGCCGTTAACAAAAAATCCCTCTACGCTTATAAAGGCCGCCCCCAAGAACCGCGGGCTAGAGCTTCTGGCACGCGCGTGCAACAGCAACAGAGTGGAAGAACCGACATGATCGACCTCGCAACCTGGAACCTCAGCGTTCCCGTTGGCAGCCCGCCCTACACCGTCGAAACCTCCAAACTGGTGAACGGCTTCAAGGATCAGTACTTCCATTCCGACACCGGCACCTTGTTCTTCTGGTCCCCGGTGACCGGCTCGAAAACCGAAAACGCCATCTACCCGCGCACCGAACTGCGCGAAACCTACAGCAACGGCACTCTGCGCAACTGGTACTACCCGGACGCCGACAACCTGCTGCGCGCGACCCTTTCGGTCAACAAGGTGCCCAGCTCCGGCAAGATCGTCATCGGCCAGATCCACGCCTATGAAAGCCAGAAGCCGATGCTCAAGCTTGAGTATCAATACAAAGACAAAACCGAGACCGGCAACCTGGTGATCAAACTGCGCACCCATCCGGATCAGGACGAAAGCCGCGTCATCACCCTCGCCACCGGGATCAAACTCAATCGCGAGTTCAACTACCTCATTCACCTGAGCCCCGGCGGCGCGCTGGGCGTGAGTGCGGCCGGGTATCAGTGGGATTCGCAGATCAGCGCAACGTGGCGCAACAAACCGCTGTATTTCAAGGCGGGCGTGTATGTGCAGGACAACACCGGGTACACGAGTGAAGGTGGGCAAGTGACGTTCAGCAAGCTGGATATTGATCACGATAAATAGCAGCCGCGCGACCGTTTAAGGCTTCTGTTTAAAGGCAGTTCGCGAAACGTCCCGAAGCCTACAACGGCTTGCGTCGCTGCCTACCGGTACGCCAGAATCCGCCGGCTTGTGCGCCTGGAGGGCCATCGGTAACTTGATTCGGGTCACTGATTCGCAGTGATCGGGTTTAGTAGCCCGGCAACTCCACCGTCGTACAAGCGTCCTTCAGTCAGGCCTGGCCTGTACTTGATGGTGGCTGTGCGCATGGCGCCTTCGGGTGCGCCGGGATTTGGTGGGGTTGCCCGGTCTACTAACTTGCGTACAGCCGCCACCCTTTCGTGTAGTAGCGGATTGGTCGTGGCCCTATCGGGAATCCACCAAATGTTCAAACCTACGCCTAATCCTCCAGATATCGATCTGGCCTCCCCCTACGAATCCCTCGACTCCAAAAAACTCAACGAAGCCGCCGAACGCGCCCTCGACCACTACCTCTGCCCCGGCGCCCGCATCATGGCCACGGTCAACGAACCCGACCGCATGTACTTCGCCAACCCCGCCTACAACACCGAATCCCTGCTGGCCAACGCCAGCGAAACGCTCGGCTCCGCCAGCGAAATGCTCAACAACTTCGCCGCCACCCTCCCTCCCGCCGACCGCAAAACCGCGATAGGCATTGCGCAACTGGTGATGCTTGGAGAACTGGCGGTAAATCAGGCGCTGGATCACGTATAGCCGAAATAATCCGCTCTATCTAAAAAAACCCGCTTCACGGCGGGTTTCTCGAACTGTGTTTGCACAACATGAATCTTCAAATGTTGCGGTAGCGGAACATGGACTACGTCCTATTGATCAGCCGTCTAGGTAATCAACTACGCGAAAAACGTATAGCTCGTGGCCTGACGCAAGTACAACTTGCCGAGCTCGCGGGGCTGACACGATACAAAATCATCGCAGTGGAGAAAGGCGCTCCATCTGTCAGCATGATCGCCTACGCACGCACCCTGGCAGCTCTGGATAGTGAGCTTGTGGTCATTCCAGCTGTAATGCCGACTCTTGAAGAGCTTGCGGAGTTATTCAATGATCTCTGACTTTTTGGATAATTCTTACCCCACGCAAAATCACCTCCCGTGAAAATCCGTAGACGGACTCCGTTGCAGCTACTCATCGTGCTCAACCAGATCCGCCAAGGATTTGATATCTATCCGGCTATCCACGATATCAAGCGCCATTCCCAGCGCTGTCAAAACCCTGAACACGGTGTACAGGGCCACATTCCCTCCCGCTTCAAGATCAATAATGGTCTTACGGCTGCACGCCGCTCTCTGCGCCAACAGCGCCTGGGTATAACCCTTCGCACGCCTGTACTGACGGACTCGCTCACCAAACAGCGGAGGGTTGTACAAGATCATCAATGTCACCTATATCGGACTTCAGTAAGCCGTTCCGGCTTTTTGTCCGTTATAGGTGACATCTCACGCAACGTATATGAGCTAGACATAAAAAACCCAGGCAAAAAGAAACCCGCCTCTCGGCGGGTTTCCTTCAACTCAGCTAAACACCCAGTCTCAATTGACCTTGGCGTTCAACTCACCCTTCAGATAACGCTGATACATGCTTTCCAGCGAGATCGGCTTGATCTTCGAAGCGTTGCCGGCAGTACCGAAGGCTTCGTAACGAGCGATACATACATCGCGCATCGCCTTGACGGTTTCGCCGAAGAATTTACGCGGGTCGAACTCGCTCGGGTTGGTGGCCATCAGGCGACGCATGGCGCCAGTGGATGCCAGACGCAGGTCGGTGTCGATGTTGACCTTGCGCACGCCGTGCTTGATGCCTTCGACGATTTCTTCAACCGGTACGCCGTAGGTTTCTTTGATGTCGCCGCCGTACTGGTTGATGATCGCCAGCCACTCTTGGGGAACCGACGAGGAACCGTGCATCACCAGGTGGGTGTTCGGGATGCGTTTGTGGATTTCCTTGATGCGGTCGATCGCCAGCACGTCACCGGTAGGTGGCTTGGTGAACTTGTAGGCGCCGTGGCTGGTGCCGATGGCGATGGCCAGGGCGTCGACCTGAGTCTTCTTGACGAAGTCAGCAGCTTCTTCCGGGTCGGTCAGCATCTGGCTGTGATCCAGAACGCCTTCGGCGCCGATGCCGTCTTCTTCACCGGCCATGCCGGTTTCCAGCGAACCCAGGCAGCCCAGCTCGCCTTCAACCGAAACGCCGCAGGCGTGAGCCATGGCTACGGTTTGTTGGGTCACGCGGACGTTGTATTCGTAGTCGGTCGGCGTCTTGCCGTCTTCGCCGAGGGAGCCGTCCATCATGACCGAGCTGAAGCCCAGCTGGATGGAACGCTGGCAGACGTCAGGGCTGGTGCCGTGGTCCTGGTGCATGCACACCGGGATGTGCGGGAATTCTTCGATTGCCGCCAGGATCAGGTGACGCAGGAACGGCGCACCGGCGTATTTGCGAGCGCCGGCCGAAGCCTGGACGATCACCGGGGAGTCAGTCTTGTCAGCGGCTTCCATGATGGCGCGCATCTGCTCAAGGTTGTTGACGTTGAAGGCTGGAACGCCGTAGCCGAATTCGGCTGCGTGGTCCAGCATCTGGCGCATGCTGATAAGTGCCATTGTGTGTCTCTCTCCCGGTTTGGGTCGTTAATCGTGCCAGCCTGCCGGAGCGGCGGCGGCTATTCAAGTGATTGCAGATCGGGGGTTGAGGCCCGGCCTGGTGATTCGATAAAGCAAATTCTGTTTTATTCGGCTTTGCAGCCCCGGCCGATCAGATCATTGGTGGCGACCCAGTAGACCAGGCCTTCCTCACCTTTGATGTGAAACGCCAGCATGTCGTCGCTGTACAGCGCGCCCGAGGCGCCCGGCTCTTCTTTCAGGCGATAGACCTGATCACCGCCGCCCAGGCGCACATCGACTTCCTTGCGGGCGGCATCGGTGAAGCGCCACAGCACCTTGGCCTGGCTGTCGCAGGTCCAGGTGGTCCAGTTATCCACAGGGGCGGACGACTGGAACGGGTTCCACTGCGCGCAACCACCCAACAATCCCAGTGCCGCAACGGCGATCAAGCCTTTCATCCGTGTTCCTCGACCGGCAGCGCACGCCGCCGGACTTGAGTAAAGAGTCAGACCGGTCAAGGACAACCATGTTCCTTGGCCGGGGTTTGCGTCTCGTATTTGTCCAGACCGTCCGGGCCCGAGCGCTTGTTCAGCACCGGGTTGGTTTCGGCCTGCCAGTCGGCCTGGTAACAGCCTTTCTGTGCCTCGCCGGGTGCCGGCTCCGGCGCAGCCTTCGGGTTACTCCCGCAGGCTGCCAATGTACCGGTCAGCAACAACAGCGCTAACGACTTGACCATCTGAACACTCCTTTGCCTGGCCAATCGGGCGGCCTCAGGCCTTGGCCCGGCTTTCCAGGACTTCAACGGCCGGCAACACCTTGCCTTCGACGAATTCGAGGAACGCGCCACCGCCGGTGGAAATGTAGGAAATCTTTTCAGCCACGCCATATTTATCGATGGCCGCCAGGGTGTCGCCACCACCGGCAATCGAGAACGCTGCGCTTTCGGCGATGGCCTGGGCCAGCACTTTGGTGCCGTTGCCGAACTGGTCGAATTCGAACACGCCGACCGGGCCGTTCCACAGGATGGTTTTCGACGACTTCAGCAGTTCGGCGAAGTTGGCGGCGGTTTGCGGGCCGATGTCGAGGATCATGTCGTCGGCAGCAACGTCAGCGATCAGCTTCACGGTCGCTTCGGCGCTTTCAGCGAATTCCTTGGCAACTACCACGTCGACCGGCAGCGGCACGCTGACCTTGGCGGCGATGGCGCGCGCGGTGTCCAGCAGGTCCGGCTCGTACAGCGACTTGCCGACCGGGTGACCGGCCGCAGCGAGGAAGGTGTTGGCGATACCGCCGCCGACGATCAGTTGATCGCAGATCTGGCTCAGGCTGTTCAGCACGTCGAGTTTGGTCGAGACCTTGGAACCGGCAACGATGGCAGCCATCGGCTTGGCCGGGGCGCCCAGGGCTTTGCCCAGTGCGTCGAGCTCAGCGGCCAGCAGCGGGCCGGCAGCGGCGACCTTGGCGAACTTGGCGACGCCGTGGGTCGAACCTTCGGCGCGGTGAGCGGTGCCGAAAGCGTCCATCACGAACACGTCGCACAGGGCGGCGTATTGCTGGGCGAGTTCGTCGGCGTTCTTTTTCTCGCCCTTGTTGAAGCGCACGTTTTCGAACAGCACGATGTCGCCGGCCTTGACGTCAACGCCGCCCAGGTAGTCAGCCACCAGCGGCACTTCGCGACCCAAAGCCTTGCTCAGGTAATCGGCGACTGGCTGGAGGCTGTTCTCGGCAGAGAATTCGCCTTCGGTCGGACGACCCAGGTGCGAGCAGACCATCACGGCCGCGCCTTTTTCCAGGGCCAGCTTGATGGTCGGCAGCGAAGCCAGGATACGCGCATCGCTGGTGACAACACCGTCCTTGACTGGGACGTTGAGGTCTTCGCGGATCAATACGCGCTTACCTTGCAGATCGAGGTCGGACATCTTCAACACGGTCATGGGTCGCACTTCCTACGGTTTTTTTGAAGTCGCTGTTTGCAGATAGTGTTCTGCAACATCCAGCATTCGGTTGGCAAAACCCCATTCGTTGTCGAACCAGGCCAGGATGTTCACCAGCCGTGGGCCGGAAACGCGGGTCTGACTGGCATCGACGATGGCCGAATGTGGGTCATGGTTGAAATCACAACTTGCGTGAGGCAGTTCGGTGTAGGCCAACAGACCTTTGAGCGGGCCGCTGGTGGCGGCGTCGCGCAGGATCCGGTTGACCTCGCCGGCGTCGGTGTCGCTCGCGGTCTGCATCGTGATGTCGAGGCAGGACACGTTGACCGTCGGCACGCGTACGGCTTTGGCCTGAATTCGCCCGGCAAGTTCCGGTAGCAGGCGCTCGATACCACGCGCCAGACCGGTGGACACCGGGATCACCGACTGGAACGCCGAACGGGTGCGGCGCAGGTCTTCGTGGTGATAGGCGTCGATCACCGGCTGATCGTTCATCGCCGAGTGAATCGTGGTGATCGATACGTAATCCAGGCCGACCGCCTGATCCAGCAGACGCAACAGCGGCACGCCGCAGTTGGTGGTGCAGGAGGCGTTGGACACCAGCAGTTCGTCGCCGGTCAGGCAATCCTGATTGACGCCGTAGACGATGGTGGCGTCGACATCCGCCTCGCTGGCCATCGGCTGCGAAAACAGCACACGCGGCGCGCCGGCGTCGAGGAAACGCTGGCCGTCTGCGCGGGTGTGGTAGGCGCCGGAGCATTCGAGCACCAGATCGACGCCCAGCGACGCCCAATCGATGCCTTCGGGGGTGGCACTGCGCAGGACCTTCACGCAGTCGCCATTAATATGCAGACAATCGCCGTCGACCTTCACCTCGCCGGGGAACCGGCCATGAGTGGAGTCGAAGCGTGTCAGGTATTCGATGCTGGCCATGTCGGCCAGATCGTTGATCGCGACAATCTCAAACCCTGCCGCCGAGCCTCGCTCGAACAACGCACGCAAGACGCAACGACCAATCCGGCCGTAGCCGTTGAGTGCAACTTTGTAGGGACGCGGTTGAGGCATGGGGTTCTCGATTACCGTGGTGAATCAGGCAGTGCGATGTTGCCTGACCGACCGCCATCGCGGGCAAGCCCGCTCCCACATGGACGATGTAGATCCCTGTGGGAGCGGGCTTGCCCGCGATGGCGTCAGTCAAGACGACATCTATTCTGAATCAGTCTTCCAGCAGCTCTTCAGCCTGACCCAGGATGTTTTCCAGGGTGAAGCCGAACTCTTCGAACAGTGCCGAAGCCGGAGCCGATTCGCCGTAGGTGGTCATGCCGATCACGCGACCTTCCAGACCCACGTACTTGAACCAGAAGTCGGCGTGGGCCGCTTCGATCGCGATACGCGCGCCAACCTGCAACGGCAGGACCGATTGCTTGTAGCTGGCGTCCTGAGCGTCGAACGCGCTGGTGCATGGCATGGAAACCACGCGCACCTTGCGGCCTTGCTCGGTCAGTTTGTCGTAGGCCTGAACGGCCAGACCGACTTCCGAACCGGTCGCGATCAGGATCAGCTCAGGCTCGCCTGCGCAGTCCTTCAGCACATAGCCACCACGGCGGATGTCGGCAATCTGGCCGGCATCACGGGTTTGGTGCTGCAGGTTCTGACGCGAGAAGATCAGCGCCGACGGGCCGTCCTTGCGTTCCAGAGCGTTTTTCCAGGCCACGGCCGATTCAACGGCATCGGCTGGACGCCAGGTGTCGAGGTTCGGCGTGCTGCGCAGGCTGGTCAGTTGCTCGATCGGCTGGTGCGTCGGGCCGTCTTCGCCCAGACCGATGGAGTCGTGGGTGTAGACGTGGATCACACGCTGCTTCATCAGAGCGGACATGCGCACTGCGTTGCGGGCGTATTCCATGAACATCAGGAAGGTCGCGCCGTAAGGCACCAGACCGCCGTGCAGGGCAACGCCGTTCATGATGGCGGTCATGCCGAATTCGCGCACGCCGTAGTACATGTAGTTGCCGCTGGCGTCTTCGGCGCTGACGCCTTTGCAGCCTTTCCACAGGGTCAGGTTGGAACCGGCCAGGTCAGCCGAACCGCCCAGCACTTCCGGCAGCAGCGGGCCGAACGCGTTCAGGGCGTTCTGGCTGGCTTTACGGCTGGCGATGGTTTCGCCTTTGGCCGCGACTTCAGCGATGTAGGCATCGGCCTTCTCGGAGAAGTCGGCCGGCAGCTCGCCGCTCAGGCGACGGATCAGTTCGTTGGCTTCGGTCGGGAACGCGGCGGAGTAGGCAGCGAAACGCTGGTCCCACTCGGCTTCGGCGGCGCGGCCTTTTTCCTTGGCATCCCACTCGGCATAGATGTCGGCCGGGATTTCGAACGGGCCGTGGTTCCAGTTCAGCGCCTGACGGGTCAGGGCGATTTCCGCGTCACCCAGCGGGGCGCCGTGGCAATCTTCCTTGCCTTGCTTGTTCGGCGAACCGAAACCGATGGTGGTCTTGCAGCAGATCAGGGTCGGCAGCGGGCTCTTGCGAGCGGTCTCGATGGCGGTCTTGATCTCTTCCGGGTCGTGACCGTCGACGTTGCGGATCACTTGCCAGTTGTACGATTCGAAACGCTTCGGCGTGTCGTCGGTGAACCAGCCTTCGACTTCGCCGTCGATGGAGATGCCGTTGTCATCGTAGAAAGCGATCAGCTTGCCCAGGCCCAGCGTACCGGCCAGGGAAGCGACTTCGTGGGAAATGCCTTCCATCATGCAGCCATCACCCAGGAACACGTAGGTGTGGTGGTCGACAATGTTGTGGCCAGGACGGTTGAACTGCGCGCCCAGTACTTTTTCAGCCAGGGCGAAGCCCACGGCGTTGGCCAGACCCTGACCCAGCGGGCCGGTGGTGGTTTCAACGCCCGGGGTGTAACCGAATTCCGGGTGGCCCGGGGTACGGCTGTGCAGTTGACGGAATTGCTTCAGGTCGTCGATCGACAGGTCGTAGCCGGTCAGGTGCAGCAGCGAGTAGATCAACATCGAGCCGTGGCCGTTGGACAGCACGAAGCGGTCACGGTCGGCGAACGATGGATTGCTCGGGTTGTGCTTGAGGTAGTCGCGCCAAAGCACTTCGGCGATATCTGCCATACCCATAGGGGCACCGGGATGGCCGCTGTTGGCTTTTTGCACGGCATCCATGCTGAGGGCACGAATGGCGTTGGCACGCTCACGACGGCTAGGCATCGCTGATCTCCTGGGTGTGAATAGATTGAAACGGAAAAAAGGAGGGCATTTTCCCTCACCCGAGCGCCTCGGGGCAATGACAGATAGTCATCCGGAGGCGTTTTTCCCATGGATAACATCGGTTTCGGTTGGTGAAACCTTTCCGCTGTTCGTTTGTAGAGTTAACCGGGCAGTGAGAAGTGCAATCGAATGCGCCATCCATCGAGCAATATCAAAACTTTTTGATATAGACCTTGCGATGCCTTCCCGCCGTCACTAGACTGCCAGCCCTATGAACTTACGCGTGCCTTCCATTCGCCATGACGATTGCGACGAGCTGGCGGCCCTGTGCAAGGCCGGCGGCGATCCGCTGCGGCTGAATGTATTGCGCGCCCTGGCCAACGACTCGTTCGGCGTACTGGAACTGGCGCAGATTTTCGATATCGGCCAGTCCGGCATGAGCCATCACCTTAAAGTGCTGGCGCAGGCGGATCTGGTGGCGACTCGCCGTGAAGGCAATGCGGTGTTCTATCGCCGCGCCCTGCCCCACACCGAGTTGCTGGGCGGCAAGCTGCACGCGGCATTGTTAGAAGAAGTCGACAATCTGGCGCTGCCCGCCGACGTGGAAACCCGGATCGCACAGGTTCACGGGCAACGCGCGGCCAACAGCCAGGACTTTTTCGCCCGGGTCGCGGAGAAATTCCGCGCCCAGCAGGATTTGATTGCCGGCCTGCCGCAATACCGTGAAAGCGTGCTGGCCCTGCTCGACAAACTGAATTTCAATGGCGCTGCCACGGCCATTGAAGTCGGCCCCGGCGATGGTGCATTCCTGCCGGAACTGGCGCGCCGCTTCGGCACCGTAACCGCACTGGACAACAGCGCGGCGATGCTCGAACTGGCACGCCAGGTATGTGAACGTGAAAAGCTGGCTAACGTCAGCCTGCAATTGGCCGATGCATTGAATGGCGTAAGTCTTCAGGCCGATTGCGTGGTGTTGAACATGGTGTTGCACCATTTCGCCGCGCCGGCCGAAGCGCTCAAGCACATGGCCAGCCTGCTGCAACCGGGCGGTAGCCTGCTCGTGACAGAGTTATGTAGCCACAACCAGAGTTGGGCCAGGGAGGCCTGCGGTGATCTGTGGTTGGGGTTTGAACAGGACGATCTGGCCCGTTGGGCCACCGCTGCGGGACTCGTTCCCGGGGAAAGCCTCTATGTAGGCTTACGTAATGGTTTCCAGATCCAGGTTCGCCATTTTCAGCGACCGGCTGGCGACACTCACCATCGGTAAATTCAGGAAAACATCGAGATGAGCGAATACTCCCTCTTCACCTCCGAGTCCGTGTCTGAAGGACATCCGGACAAAATCGCCGACCAGATTTCCGATGCAGTGCTGGACGCCATCATCGCCCAGGACAAGCACGCACGCGTTGCGGTGGAAACCCTGGTCAAGACTGGCGTGGCCATCGTTGCCGGTGAAGTGACCACCAGCGCCTGGGTCGACCTGGAGCAGATCGTTCGTGACGTGATCTGCGACATCGGCTACACCAGCTCCGACGTCGGCTTCGACGGCGCGACCTGCGGCGTGATGAACATCATCGGCAAGCAGTCCCCTGACATCAACCAGGGTGTTGACCGTGCCAAGCCTGAAGATCAGGGCGCCGGCGACCAGGGCCTGATGTTCGGCTACGCCAGCAACGAAACCGACGTGCTGATGCCAGCACCGATCACCTTCTCGCACCAGCTGGTGCAGCGTCAGGCCGAAGCCCGTAAATCGGGTCTGCTGCCTTGGCTGCGTCCGGACGCCAAGTCGCAAGTGACCTGCCGTTACGAAGGCGGCAAGGTTGTCGGTATCGACGCCGTGGTTCTGTCGACCCAGCACAACCCTGAAGTGTCGTACAACGACCTGCGCGAAGGCGTGATGGAGCTGATCGTCAAGCACGTACTGCCTGCCGAACTGCTGAGCAAGGACACCCAGTTCCACATCAACCCGACCGGCCAGTTCATCATTGGCGGCCCGGTAGGTGACTGCGGTCTGACCGGTCGCAAGATCATCGTCGACAGCTACGGCGGCATGGCCCGTCACGGCGGCGGCGCGTTCTCCGGTAAAGATCCATCCAAGGTTGACCGTTCGGCTGCCTACGCTGGCCGTTATGTTGCCAAGAACATCGTGGCTGCCGGCCTGGCCGAGCGTTGCGAGATCCAGGTCTCCTACGCGATCGGTGTGGCCCAGCCTACCTCGATCTCGCTGAACACCTTCGGCACCGGCAAGATCAGCGATGACAAGATCATCAAACTGGTCCGCGAAGTGTTCGACCTGCGTCCATACGCGATCACCACCATGCTGGACCTGCTGCACCCGATGTACCAGGAAACTGCAGCCTACGGCCACTTCGGCCGTGCTCCGCAGACCAAGACTGTTGGCGAAGACACCTTCTCCACGTTCACCTGGGAAAAAACCGACCGCGCCGACGCTCTGCGTTCCGCTGCCGGCCTGTAATTTTCCTGGCGGTACAAGAAGCCCCGCACGGTTCGCCGTGCGGGGCTTTTTCGTGGTCGCGAAACAACCGGCAAAACAGCCGCCCGGCCCACTTCAAAATCCCGGCTAGCCTTCAAGCATCTCCCTGAGCAAGGACGCTCACAATGCTTGCCACACTGCGCCTGTTTCTGTTTTTCCTGCCGGTTTTTCACCTCAACGCCTTCGCTGCCGACTGCCCCGACTGGACCGCCGCCCGGGCTTCGAACGAAGTCGCCGCCCTGCAACAACAGATCGATCACTGGGACGACGCCTATCATCGCGAAGGCCACTCGGTGATCGCCGATGAGCTCTACGATCAGTCACGCCTGCGCCTGAACCAATGGCGCCAGTGCTTCAAACTTCCCTCACCGCCCGAGCCGTTGCACACCGCATCAGGCTCGGTTGCGCACCCGGTCGCTCACACTGGTCTGGACAAACTTCACGATGCGGTGGACATCGCCACCTGGTTGCGCGACCGCCAAAACGTCTGGGTACAACCCAAGGTCGATGGCGTAGCGGTCACCCTGATCTATCGCGACGGTCGACTGCATCAGGCGATCAGTCGCGGGGATGGCGTTCGCGGGCAGGACTGGACGACTTCAGCAAAAAAGATCGGAGCCATTCCGCAGCAGCTGAAGCAACCGCAGGATCTGCTGGTGCAAGGCGAACTCTACTGGCGCCTGAACGGACATACGCAGGCACGTGCCGGCAGCGCCAATGCCCGCGCCACCGTGGCCGGGCTGCTGGGGCGCAAGGATCTCGACGCGGAACACGCTGCCGGCATCGGGCTGTTTGTCTGGGACTGGCCGCAAGGACCGAACGAATTACCCGAGCGAATCGCGGCGCTGACGCAGTTCGGCTTTCCCACCACCGAGCCCTACACCCAGGCCGTCGCCAGCCTGAACGAAGCGCAACACTGGCGCGATCACTGGTATCGCTCGCCACTGCCATTTGCCACGGACGGAGTGGTTCTGCGCCAAAGCCTGCGACCGCCGGCCGAACGCTGGCAGGCTCGTCCGCCCTACTGGGCTGTCGCCTGGAAATACCCTTTCGCCCAGGCGCTGGCCGATGTGCGCAAGGTGAACTTCAAGATCGGCCGCACCGGGCGCATTACGCCGGTGCTCGAACTATCGCCAGTGATGCTCGATGACCGGCAGATCAAACGGGTCAGCGTCAGTTCGCTCAGGCGCTGGCAGGAACTGGACATTCGCCCCGGCGATCAGGTGGCAATCAGCCTGGCCGGGCTGACGATCCCGCGCCTGGACAGCGTGGTGCTGCGCAGCACCGAACGCGCGGATCTGAACGTTCCGCTCGCCAGCGACTTTCACACCCTGAGCTGCTGGCAACCGACGCCGGGCTGCGAAAGCCAGTTCCTCGCACGCCTGACCTGGCTCAGCGGCAAGCAGGGCCTGGCCATGCCCCATGTCGGTCGCGGCACCTGGGAGAAACCTCTGGAAACAGGCCGCCTGAACAGCCTGCTGGATTGGTTGACCCTCGACGGGCCGGAGCTTGCTAACATTGCCGGTCTCGGCGAGCGCAGCAGTGCCCGCCTGCTGCACAGTTTTCACAGCGCCCGCCAACGGCCGTTCCTGCAGTGGCTCAAAGCCTTGGGATTGCCACCGACCGGTCAGGCAACACTCGCCGATTCATGGCAGGCGCTGGCACAACGCAATACCGAACAATGGCAGGCAGAAGCCGGAATCGGCCCGGGCCGCGCGGCGCAGTTAAGCGCCTTTTTTCGCGACCCGCAGGTACTGGCCCTGAGTGAAACCCTGCAAGCCGCCGGCGTCGACGGCTTCTGAACACGCAATCCCCGGCCCGCCGGGAACCCAATGTCCGCCGGAGCGCTCCAACAGCGCAGTGCTTCACCGACCGATTGCCTTTGCACATGGAGCTTTTATGAAATTTCTCGCACCGCTCGCCCTGCTGTCTTTCTGCGCAGTCCTCGCCGCCCCCGTGATGGCCGACGAAGACGCGCCGGGCCTGACCGGTTGTGCCGCCAAGAAGCAGGGCATCATCAATCAGATCGAACAGGCCAAGTCCCGCGGCAACGCCGACCAGCAGGCCGGCCTCGAAACCGCCCTGCGCGAAGTCACCGAACACTGCACCGACGCCGGCCTGAAGAAAGAACGCGAAAACAAGGTGCTCGACGCCAAGCACGAAGTGAGCAAGCGTCAGGCCGATCTGGACAAGGCCATGAAGAAAGGCGATCCGGAGAAGATCGACAAGCGCAAGAACAAGCTCGCCGAATCGCGCAAGGAATTGCAGGACGCGCTGGACGAACTCGACAAGTAAGAAAGCCGGGGATCACAGCCAAAAGCCGTGATCCCTTGAACATCAGTGGTCGCGAAACTCTTTATGGCAGGCACTGCAGGCATCTTCGACTTTCTGCACGGCCGGCCCCAGGTTACTGGCCTTGTAGGGTTGAACCTTGCTGGCGATCACCAGTTCACCGGTGGCCGCTTCAAGGGTGCGGGCCATTTCCTGGAAGCGCGCCTGTTTCTGCCAGACATCGTCCTTGGCGCTGGTGTGATCTTCTTCGCGCACCTGCGGGAAATGTTTCCACGGCTCATGGGACAACGCATCGAGCTTGACCGCACCTTCCGCAAATTTCGGCCCGTCGAAGGCAATGCGTCCGCGCAGCATGCCGCCCAGGTCTTCGCCGGTCTTGAGCATCTGCTTGAAGATCGCCTTGCGCTGACCCAGCGGGGAATTGGGGTCGACACCGCCACAGGCGGACAAGGTCAGACAGGCCAGCAATACAACAGAAATTCTTTTAAGAGTCATGGTGGCTTCAGGTCACGGAAATCGGCGGCCAGTATCCTCGGGTCACCGCCAAACACCAATAGCCCTATTAACAATAAGGGTTGCTTGAGCGCATGGAGCACTTCTGCAACCGGCACAGGAAATTCTCCATGAACAGCCGTTTCAAGGCCTGGCGTCATCCGCTTATCGCCACCCTCCCGCTGCTGGCAATCCTCGCCGGCTGCACCGGTGGCGACAGCGCCAAGCCGAAAACCCACGCCCTGGCCACGTATTCCAGTGCCACCTGGGAAGCCCTGCCGGCAGTGTCCGATAGCGATCTGGTGGCCGGTTTTGGTTCCTGGCGCAGTGCCTGCACCCGGCTCAAGGCTGACCCGGTCTGGGGCGCGACCTGTGCGGCAGCCGCCAACGTGCCGCAAAGCGCCGGCGACATTCGCACGTTCCTCAAGCAGAACCTCGACGTCTTCGGCCTGCGCGCCGAGAACGACAACCCCAACGGTCTGATCACCGGCTACTACGAACCGGTCTATCCCGGCAGTCTGACGCAAACCGCCACCGCCAACGTGCCGGTGTACGGCGTGCCCGAAGACATGATCATTGTGTCGCTGGACAGCATTTACCCGGAACTGAAAGGCAAGCGCCTGCGCGGACGCCTCGAAGGTCGCGTGCTCAAGCCTTACGACGACGCGGCGACCATCGAGAACCAGGGCGTCAAGGCGCCGGTCGTGGCCTGGCTGACCGACCCGATGAACCTGCAATTCCTGCAGATTCAGGGTTCGGGGCGGATCCAGACCGATGACGGTCGCCAACTGCGCATCGCCTACGCCGACCAGAACGGCCACCCATACCGGCCGATCGGCCGCTGGCTGGTGGAACAGGGCGAACTGAAAAAAGAGGAAGTCACCATGGGCGCGATCAGCAACTGGGCCAAGGCCAACCCGTCGCGCATTCCGGAACTGCTGGCGAGCAATCCGAGCTACGTGTTCTTCACCCGCAACCCGGACAGCAACGAAGGCCCGCGCGGCTCGCTGAATGTACCGCTGACAGCCGGTTACAGCGCGGCAGTGGATCGCAAGGTGATTCCGCTGGGCAGCCTGTTGTGGCTGTCGACCACCCGCCCGGACGGCACGGCGCTGGTACGCCCGGTGGCTGCGCAGGACACCGGCGGCGCGATTGCCGGCGAAGTTCGTGCGGATCTGTTCTGGGGCACCGGCGATGCCGCCGGGCAACTGGCCGGCGACATGAAGCAGCAAGGGCAGATCTGGATGCTCTGGCCAAAAGGTGCAGCGCTGCCGCAAGTGCCGCAGGTGGCCGACAAGCCATAAGCGCAACGCAAAAGATCGCAGGCCTCGTCAGCCTGCGATCTTTCAGGGTTCAGACCGAAACGAAGAAGAAACTGGCAATCAGCCCCATCCCGACAAACCACACCAGCGACCGCAGAATCGCCCAGTCCGCCAGATAGCAAATGATGTAGAGCAGGCGACTGGTGATAAACAGCACCGCCAGCACGTTGACCGTCACCAGCTCTGCCGTGCCGACCAGGTGCGCAACGATCACCGCCGCCGCAAACGCCGGCGTCACTTCAAAACTGTTCAGCTGTGCCGCATGGGCACGCCGCGCCACGCCGTTCAGGCTTTCGAGAAAATCCCGGGGATCGTGATTGTCGCTCAGCCGATACCCACCGACAGCCTTGGCCACGCCTGTGCACAGGTAGGGCAGAAAGATCGCAATCAAAACGCACCACAGAGCCACCGTCATAACGCCGTCCTTTTTTCGAGTTATAGAGTTGCCGGGCGGTCAGAACTTCATCACCAGCATGCCGACCAGCACCAGCCCACAGGCTAAGAGCCGCGGCCGGCCGAAAGGTTCTTTCAGGTAACGCATGCCGAACAGCACCACCAGAATCACGCTGATTTCACGCAAAGCCGCCGCTTCGGCAATCGAGCCCAACTGCATCGCCCACAGCACCAGAGCGTAGCTGAACAACACGCAGAACCCGACCGCCAATCCCAGCCTCCATTGCTCGCGCCAGAACAGCTTGAACGCCGGACGCTTGGCTACCCACGCCAGCAACGGGAACGGCCAGGCGCTGAGCAGCGTGACCCAGACCAGGTAATCCAGCGGATGCGACCAGCGCCGCAACGCCTGGCCATCGATGTAGGTGTAGCAACCAATGCACAAGCCGATCAGCGCCACCACCGGCAGCATCGACCAAGGCAAGTGCTTCCCGCCGCCGCCCTGCCAGAGCAGGCAAGCCATGCCCAGCGGGATCAGCATGATCCCGAAGATCTGCTGGGTGGTCAGCACTTCGCCGGCGAAGATCAGGGTCAGCGCGAGCACCACCAGCGGCGACAGTCCGCGCATCAACGGGTAGACCAGCCCCAGATCGCCAACCCGATAGGCCTGGATCAACAGATAGCGATAGAGCAGTTCGAATGCCGCCGACGCCAGAATCCACGGCCAGATTTCCGCCGGCGGCAGGCTGATGAAAGGGAATGCCAGCGCGACGAACAACAGCGCCACGGTGTCCATGCAGGCCACCACCAGCAGCCGCTCGGCGCTGAACTTGATCAACGTATTCCACGCTGCGTGCAACAGCGCCGCCACCAACACCAGAGCTGTCGCCAGCACGTGCCACTCCTTGATTTTTGTTGTTGAGCCTGAGCCAATTAGTCAGATTATTGATTCGCGATGTGTCAGCAGCTGTTTATACTGCAAGCGACCACGCCGCACTCAGTTGCGCACAGATAAATTCCAATAATTCCTGCCTGCCCCGTTCTCGTCCGAGACCGGTCGCCGGCCTGCGTATGCCTGATCAAAGCGTCAAGACTACCGACAGAGACCTTGCGCATGCCACTCGCCTTGCTTGCACTTGCTGTTGCCGCTTTCGGCATCGGCACCACTGAATTCGTCATCATGGGCCTGTTGCCCGATGTCGCCCGCGACCTCGCGGTGAGCATTCCCCACGCCGGCCTGTTGATCACCGGCTACGCCCTGGGCGTGGTGTTTGGTGCACCGATCCTGGCGATCGGCACCGCCAATATGCCGCGCAAGGCCACGCTGCTGGGCATGACGCTGATGTTCATCCTCGGCAACGTGCTGTGCGCACTGGCACCGAACTACGCAACGCTGATGGCGGCGCGAGTGGTCACCGCGCTTTGCCACGGCGCGTTCTTCGGTATCGGTTCGGTGGTGGCCGCCGGGCTGGTCGCGCCGAACAAACGGGCGCAGGCGATTGCCATGATGTTCACCGGTCTGACTCTGGCCAACGTTCTCGGCGTACCGCTGGGCACTGCGCTCGGCCAGTACGCCGGCTGGCGCTCGACTTTCTGGGCGGTCTCGGTGATCGGTGTGATCGCCGCCCTCGCCCAATGGTTGTGGTTGCCGAAACACATCCCGATGGACAAGGCCAACCTCGCCAGCGAGTTCAAGGTGCTGGGCAAGGTCAACGTGTTGCTGGCGCTGGGCATGAGCGTGTTGGCGTCCACCAGCCTGTTCAGCGTGTTCACCTACATTGCGCCGATTCTGCAGGACATCACTGGCGTCAGCCCTCACGGCGTGACCGTGATGCTGCTGTTGTTCGGCGTCGGCCTGACCGGCGGCAGCATGCTCGGCGGGCGCCTGGCCGACAGCCGTCTGTTGCCGTCGCTGGTGGGTGTCGCGCTGGCGGTGGTGGTGATTCTGGCGGCGTTCAGCCAGACCAGTCGCTCGGTGGTTCCGGCGGCGATCACACTGGTGCTGTGGGGGATTTTTGCCTTCGCCCTGTGCCCGATCCTGCAACTGCTGATCATTGATCAGGCGCATGAAGCACCGAACCTCGGTTCGACCCTGAACCAGAGCGCCTTCAACCTCGGCAATGCCGCCGGCGCGTGGATCGGCGGGCTGGTGGTGGCCAGCGGCGCGGATCTGGCGGACTTGCCTTGGACCGGTGCACTGGTGGGCGTGTTTACCGTGCTGACGGCGCTGTTTTTCATCTACCTGCAACGTCGGAGTGTCGCTGCGGTCAATGTGTCCGGCTGATTTTCCCGGGGGACACAATTGTGTCCCCACCCGGCGTCAGCCCATCCAACCCTTGCGTCCATGAACGGGCGCGCTGTCTTTCACCCCCCCATCCAAAGGACCCCGGATGCTTGAACTCGTCGCCGCTTTCATCTGCCTCACCACCCTCCTCACCTTCGTGAATTTCCGCTTCATCGGCCTGCCCCCGACCATCGGTGTGATGGTTACCGCACTGATGTTTTCCCTGTTGCTGCAAGGCCTGAGCCTGCTCGGTTACCCCGGCCTCGAAGAACGCGTGCAGCAACTGATCGGCCAGATCGACTTCGGCGATCTGCTGATGAACTGGATGCTGTCGTTCCTGCTGTTCGCCGGTGCCTTGCACGTCAACCTGAACGACCTGCGCAGCTACCGCTGGCCCATCGGCCTGCTGGCGACCTTCGGCGTACTGATCGCCACCGCCGTGATCGGCAGCCTCGCCTATTACATTTTTGCCCTGTTCGGCTGGCACGTGAGCTTCCTTTACTGCCTGTTGTTCGGCGCGCTGATTTCCCCGACCGACCCGATTGCGGTACTCGGTGTGCTACGTACGGCCAATGCCTCGAAGCCACTGAAAACCACCATCGTCGGCGAATCGCTGTTCAACGACGGCACCGCCGTGGTGGTGTTCACCGTGTTGCTGGGAATCGCGCAACTGGGCGAAACCCCGACCGTCGGCGCCACGGCCATGCTGTTCGTCCACGAAGCAGTGGGCGGCGTGCTGTTCGGCGGGCTGATCGGTTATCTGGTGTACCTGATGATCAAGAGCATCGAGCAGCACCAGATCGAAGTCATGCTGACCCTGGCGCTGGTGATCGGCGGTTCGGCAATGGCTACCGAGCTGCACGTCTCGGCGCCGATTGCGATGGTGGTCGCCGGTCTGATCATCGGTAACCTCGGTCGCAACCTGGCGATGAACGACATGACGCGCAAATACCTCGACGGTTTCTGGGAGTTGCTCGACGACATGCTCAACGCCTTGCTGTTCGCGCTGATCGGCATGGAGCTGTTACTGCTGCCGTTCAACTGGCTGCACGTGGCGGCAGCGAGTCTGCTGGCGCTGGCGATTCTGCTGTCGCGCCTGCTCACCGTGGCCCCGGCCATCGTCCTGCTGCGGCGCTGGCGCACGGTGCCGCGCGGCACCATTCGCATCCTGACCTGGGGTGGTTTGCGCGGCGGTGTTTCGGTGGCATTGGCCCTGGCCCTGCCGCTGGGCCCGGAACGCGACCTGCTGCTGAGCATCACCTACATCGTGGTGCTGTCATCGATCCTGTTGCAGGGCCTGACCATCGGCAAACTGGTCAAGCACGCAACCCGCGATGAGCCGGCGACCGCTGCCGAGCCCGCGCACCATTGATCATTTCCTGATCTGCTGCGGATCGGGCTTTTCGGCCTGATCCGCAGACTCTTTCGGCCCGTCCGTTTCTTTTGGCGCGCCGCTTTCACTGCGAATTTGCGCATGACTGATCAGCGCGAAGATGAAACTGCCGCCGATGATGTTCCCCGCCAAGGTCGGCCCGGCAAACACCGCCCAGAAATCACTCCACGGCAGCTCGCCGGCAAACACCAGATACGACACCTCCGCCGACCCCACCACGATGTGGGTGAAATCGCCCAGCGCCATTAAGTAGGTGATGAGGATGATGATCCACATCTTCGCGCTCTCCATGGACGGAATCATCCAGACCATGGTGGCGATCATCCAGCCGGAAACGATGCCCTTGGCGAACATCTGACTCGCGTGGTTCTCCATGACCTTGCGGCCGATTTCGAGGAAGGCCTCGTCGGTCTTGCTGTCGAAGATCGGCAGTTCGAGCATCACGTACGCCACCAGAATCGTCCCGCACAGGTTGCCGAACAGCACCACCGTCCACAGCCGAATCAGCCGGCCGAAATTGGCCAGGGTCGGTTTGGTCATCACCGGCAGCACGGCGGTCAGGGTGTTTTCGGTGAACAGTTGCTGGCGGGCGAGGATCACCGCGAGAAAACCCGCGCAGTAACCGAAGCTGGCGATCACCTTGAATTCGTCGCCCTCGGGCAGACGCGAGTTGAGCAGGCCCATGCCCATCAGCGACAGGCCCATGGTCAGCCCGGCCGCCAGCGCCGACCACCACAGCGCGGCGATGCTGCGCTCCAGTTCCTGGTCGCCCTGTTTGCGGATGATTTCATGCAGGACCGCCGCCCGGGGCGGTTGGTTTTTCTCGACTTCGTGTTGTTCCTTGGCCGAGAGGTCGGGGGTCTTGCCGTCTGTTGGCGTGGTCATGGCGGGAAACCGGTGGCGGGGTCATAAGGCTACGACACGCGCCGCTCGGCTTCCGTTCGCCAGGGTGGTGCGATTACTCGGTTACGGGTGTTTCATCCTTGAACTGGTCTTTGACGTACTTGATCTCGGTCCGCCCGTGCGGGGCCGGCAACCCGTCTTCGCCGAGGTTGACGAAGACCATCTTCTCGACGGTCAGGATGCTCTTGCGGGTGATCTTGTTGCGCACCTCGCAAGTCAGGGTGATCGAGGTGCGGCCGAACTCGGTGGCGGTGATGCCCAGTTCGATAATGTCGCCCTGGCGCGAGGCGCTGACGAAGTTGATCTCGGAAATGTACTTGGTCACCACGCGCTGGTTACCCAGTTGCACGATGGCGTAGATCGCCGCTTCTTCGTCGATCCAGCGCAGCAGGCTGCCGCCGAACAGGGTGCCGTTAGGGTTGAGGTCTTCGGGTTTTACCCACTTGCGGGTGTGGAAATTCATCTTCACTCCTGAGCGTCTTGCCGAATGATGGCGCCATCTTGGCAGACTGAGCGGTCACTCTCCATGAGGGTTCTACTATGGTCGCGATTAGCGATCTTCATCTGGCCGACAGAAACCCTTTGGAAGATCAGTCTAGACGGCTATAATCGCCCCCGTTTCAAAACGGTAACGTTCACTTGATACCGTTTTCCCGCCACCTGTCCGAGGGGCGCTGCAGCAGGTTCAACCTGTCAGGCTCGGATGGGGCGTTGACCGGCTCAGGCCGGACACTAAACGCACAACGGCGCCCATTCGCATACATTACGAATGGAGGCTCTTCATGAGCGCTGTTATCACGCCTGCAGATTTTAACGATTACAAAGTTGCCGACATGTCCCTGGCTGCCTGGGGCCGTCGCGAAACCATCATCGCCGAGTCGGAAATGCCGGCCCTGATGGGTCTGCGCCGCAAGTACGCTTCTGAGCAGCCTTTGAAAGGCGCAAAAATCCTCGGCTGCATCCACATGACCATTCAGACCGCCGTGCTGATCGAAACCCTGGTTGCCCTGGGTGCCGAAGTGCGCTGGTCGTCCTGCAACATCTTCTCGACTCAGGATCAGGCCGCTGCTTCCATCGCTGCTGCCGGCATCCCGGTTTTCGCCTGGAAAGGCGAAACTGAAGAAGAGTACGAGTGGTGCCTGGAGCAAACCATCTTGAAAGATGGCCAGCCATGGGACGCCAACATGATCCTCGACGACGGCGGCGACCTGACCCAGCTGCTGCACGACAAGTACCCACAGGTTCTGGACCGCGTTCACGGCGTGACCGAAGAAACCACCACCGGCGTACACCGTCTGCTGGACATGCTGGCCAAAGGCGAGCTGAAAATCCCGGCCATCAACGTCAACGACTCGGTGACCAAGTCCAAGAACGACAACAAGTACGGCTGCCGTCACAGCCTGAACGATGCCATCAAGCGCGGCACCGACCACCTGCTGTCCGGCAAGCAAGCGCTGGTCATCGGTTACGGTGACGTGGGCAAGGGCTCGGCCCAGTCCCTGCGTCAGGAAGGCATGATCGTCAAGGTTTCCGAAGTCGACCCGATCTGCGCCATGCAAGCCTGCATGGACGGTTTCGAACTGGTTTCGCCGTTCATCGACGGTATCAACGACGGCACCGAAGCGAGCATCGACAAAGCGCTGCTGGGCAAGATCGACCTGATCGTGACCACCACCGGTAACGTCAACGTTTGCGACGCAAACATGCTCAAAGCCCTGAAGAAGCGCGCCGTTGTCTGCAACATCGGTCACTTCGACAACGAAATCGACACCGCTTTCATGCGCAAGAACTGGGCATGGGAAGAAGTGAAGCCACAGGTACACAAGATCCACCGTACCGGCCCGGGCGCTTTCGACGCTCAGAACGACGACTACCTGATCCTGCTGGCCGAAGGCCGTCTGGTGAACCTGGGCAACGCCACCGGTCACCCGAGCCGCATCATGGACGGTTCGTTCGCCAACCAGGTTCTGGCCCAGATCTTCCTGTTCGGCCAGAAGTACGCCGACCTGTCGCCAGCCCAGAAAGCCGAGCGTCTGACCGTTGAAGTACTGCCGAAGAAACTCGACGAAGAAGTGGCCCTGGAAATGGTTCGCGGCTTCGGCGGCGTGGTCACTCAACTGACCAAGCAACAGGCTGACTACATCGGCGTGACCGTCGAAGGTCCGTTCAAGCCGCACGCTTACCGCTACTAAGAGCAGCTGCGAGCTTCAAGCTTCAAGCGGCAAGCAAGGCCACAAGCCGGGCTTGCCGCGCGAAGCCCGAAAGCTCTGCCCCTATTTGTCAAAACAGTGTCAGGCCGCAAGCTTCAGGCACAAGAGACCAGCGCACCTCCGCTGCTCTTGCAGCTTGAAGCTTGCAGCTTGTAGCTGGAGGTCCCCTCCATGTCCCAAGACCGTCGCTACAGCTTCGAGTTCTTCCCGACCAAGACCGATGCTGGGCATGAAAAACTGCTCGCCACTGCCCGTCAGCTGGCCACCTACAACCCTGATTTCTTTTCCTGCACCTACGGCGCTGGCGGCTCGACCCGTGACCGCACGCTGAATACCGTTCTGCAGCTGGAAAACGAAGTCAAAATCCCCGCCGCCCCGCACCTGTCGTGCGTCGGCGACAGCAAGGACGACCTGCGCGGCCTGCTGAACGAGTACAAGGCTGCCGGCATCAAGCGCATCGTCGCCCTGCGCGGTGACCTGCCGTCCGGCATGGGCATGACCAGCGGCGAGCTGCGTCACGCCAATGAACTGGTTGAATTCATTCGTGAAGAAACCGGCAATCATTTCCACATCGAAGTCGCCGCCTACCCGGAGATGCATCCGCAAGCGCGCAACTACGAAGACGATCTCGCCAACTTCGTGCGCAAGGCTCGTGCCGGCGCCGACAGCGCGATCACCCAGTACTTCTTCAACGCCGACAGCTACTTCTACTTCGTCGACCGTTTGCAGGCGCTGGGCGTGGACATTCCGGTCGTGCCGGGGATCATGCCGATCACCAACTACAGCAAACTCGCGCGCTTCTCCGATGCCTGCGGTGCGGAAATCCCGCGCTGGATCCGCAAGCAGCTGGAAGCCTACGGCGATGACAGCCAGAGCATTCAGCGCTTTGGCGAACAGGTCGTCAGCGAAATGTGCGAACGCCTGCTGCAAGGCGGCGCGCCTGGCCTGCACTTCTATTCCATGAACCAGGCCGAACCGAGCCTGGCGATCTGGAACAACCTGAAGCTGCCGCGCTAAAAAGACGTCACCGCAAGACCAGAAGATCGCAGCCGCGACAGTGCCTACAGCGCTTTCGCCGCTGCGATCTTTTGCTTTTAACGCCCGAAACAGAGCTTCTGCGGCCAGTTTCTGGCTCTTTGCCGTTTCTCGTCGTAATCTCAAGCCATGCCTTTGATCACGCAGTTATTCGCCGTGCTGGTTTTTGCTTGCCTGAGCTTTGCGGCTCGGGGCGAGAAGCTGCGTATCGTCACCGAACCGTGGGCGCCGTACGTCTATGAACAGGGCGGCAAGAACCTCGGTCTGGACTACGAAACCACCGCCATTGTGTTCAAGCGCCTGGGCATCGAAGTCGAATGGCAGTTCCTGCCGTGGAAACGCTGCCTGTCGATGCTCGAAACCGGCCAGGCCGACGGTGCGCTGGACATCTTCCACAGCGACGAACGCGACGCCACCCTGCTCTACCCGAGCGAACCGCTGTCGGACGTCGAGTTCGTGATGTTCTACGCCAACGAGCGACCGCACCCTTTTAGTAGCCTGGAAGACCTCAAAGGCCTGACTGTCGGCACCTCGCCGGGCTATCTGTACAGCCCCGACTTCCGCGAATCGCCCCTGTTCACTCGGGAACCGGCCCCGACCCACGAGGCCAATTTCGGCAAACTGGTGCGCGGGCGCATCGACCTGCTGATCACCGATCGCCGCGTGGGTCAGCATTTACTTGATGAGTTGGGCATTCGCGACAAGATCACGGAAAACCCCACGGTCATCAGCCGCCAGAGCCAGTTTCTGGCCGTGCGGCGCAACGCCGGGATGGATTTGCTGGTGCAGCGCTTCGGCGCCGAGCTCAAGCGTTTCAAGCGCGAACCGGCCTATGCCGAGCTCAGCGCCCGCTACGGCGCGGCCCCCGCCCTGACGGCGCCGCTGGGCAACGCCACCGCCAGCGGAAAAACCGTTGAGCAGCAGGAAAGCGGCGCGCAGTGATTGCTCTGTTATACTCCGGCGTTCCCGCCAGGCTCACGCCCGGACGCCCGGAACCGTAACAGGCCTCCCGACCCGCTACAGCGCAGCTTTTCAGCCCGCGCGAGCGCTCCGGACGTGCCTTCGGAACCGCAGCAGGACCGGACGGGATTGCGTCCTCTTAAACGCCATTCGCGCCAGGCAAGACTCCCATTGGGCCAAGCCCTAACTGAAACAGGATTACTCATGTCCTTTGCTTCCCTCGGTCTCTCCGAGGCTTTGGTCCGCGCTATCGAAGATGCGGGCTATACCGAGCCTACTCCGGTGCAACAGCGGGCCATTCCCGCCGTGTTGCAAGGTCGCGACCTGATGGTTGCGGCACAGACAGGTACCGGTAAAACCGGCGGTTTCGCCCTTCCGATCCTGGAGCGGCTGTTCCCCAACGGCCACCCGGACAAATCCCAGCGTCACGGCCCGCGCCAGCCGCGCGTGCTGGTCCTGACCCCGACCCGCGAACTCGCGGCCCAGGTTCACGACAGCTTCAAGATCTACGCCCGCGACCTGAAATTCGTCAGTGCCTGCATCTTCGGCGGCGTCGGCATGAACCCACAGGTTCAGGCCATGTCCCGTGGCGTGGACGTCCTCGTTGCGTGCCCGGGTCGTCTGCTCGACCTGTGCGGCCAGGGCAGCGTCGATCTGTCCCACGTTGAAATCCTCGTGCTCGACGAAGCCGACCGCATGCTCGACATGGGCTTCGTCCACGACGTGAAGAAAGTCCTCGCGCGTCTGCCGGCCAAGCGTCAGAACCTGCTGTTCTCGGCGACCTTCTCCAAAGACATCACTGATCTTGCCGGCAAGCTGCTGCACAACCCGGAACGCATCGAAGTGACGCCGCCGAACACCACGGTCGAGCGCATCGAGCAACGCGTATTCCGTCTGCCAGCCAGCCACAAGCGTGCGCTGCTGGCTCACCTGATCACCGCCGGCGCGTGGGAACAGGTGCTGGTGTTCACCCGCACCAAGCACGGCGCCAACCGTCTGGCCGAGTACCTGGACAAACACGGCCTGCCGGCTGTGGCGATCCACGGCAACAAGAGCCAGAACGCCCGCACCAAAGCCCTGGCCGACTTCAAGGCCAACCAGGTACGCATCCTGGTAGCGACCGACATCGCGGCGCGCGGTCTGGACATCGACCAGTTGCCACACGTGGTCAACTTCGAACTGCCGAACGTCGATGAAGACTACGTGCACCGTATCGGCCGTACCGGCCGTGCCGGTCGTTCGGGCGAGGCGATCTCGCTGGTCGCACCGGACGAAGAAAAACTGCTGAAAAGCATCGAACGCATGACCAAGCAGAAAATCGCCGACGGCGACCTGATGGGTTTCGATGCCAGCACCATCGAGGCCGAGAAGCCGGAAGCCCGCGAACGTCCGGACATGCGCAACCCGCGCAATGCCCGTGGCCCACGCGGCGACGGCCCGAATGGCGGCGGCGGTGGCGGCGGTCGTAAAGACAAAGGCAAAGACAAGGGCAAGGAAAAACCGGCCGGTGAGCGTGGCGAGCGTCCAGCCCGTCAACAAAAGCCGCGTGAAGGCACCCCGGCCCGCGAACAGCGCCAGCCAAGCCAGCCGCCACGTGCCGCAGCTGACCGTGCTCCGGACGAGTTCCTCGACGACGATATCGATAACTTCGGTAACCGCGTCGATTACGTGCCGAAGCAGGCTCCGGCCGGTGGTCGCAACCGTCGTCCAGGCGCTCCGGCGCAAGGCGCAGGTTCGGGCGCACCACGTGGCGGTCAGTCGCAAGGTCGCCAGAACGGCCCGCGCAACAGCAACGGTTCGAGCACCGGCACGCCGCCAGGCAAACGCAGCGGCCCGCGCAACGGTGCCCCGCGTGATGGTCAGGGTCGTCGCGATGAAAATTCGCGCAACCGCCGCCCGGCCCGTGACGATCAGCAACGCGCTGAACCGGCAGTGCAGAACCCGCGCAGCAGCGGGCCGAAGATCATGCACAAGGAATCGAAAGCCGACCGCTTCCCGACACCTGAGCAGCTGGATCAACTGCCAAGCCGCCCACGCGGTGAAAAACCGGCCTTGCTGACCCGCAATCGCTGAGTTTTCCACTGCCATGAAAAAATGCCCCGGCCTGAAAACCGGGGCATTTTTTTGCGCGCCGCCGAGACGAGAGTTACGGCAGGCAATAAAAAACGCCCCCGGTCGCAAGACCGGGGGCGTTTTTGTGTGGCCGGCGAAAATTACTTCGCTTTCACACCTTCAAACGAAACGTACAGCTCGACCGCGTCGGACTTCGGACCCAGGTCTTTCTGCTTGCCGAAATCGGAACGCTTGATGGTGGTGGTGCCTTCGAAACCTGCACGGTAGCCGCCCCATGGATCCTTGCCTTCGCCCAGGAAGGTAGCCTTCACGACCACTGGCTTGGTGACGCCCAGGATGGTCAGGTCGCCGGTCACGTCAGCGGTGTTGGCACCGGTGGACTTGACGCTGGTGGAGACGAAGGTCGCCTTGGCGAACTTGCTGGCGTTCAGGAAGTCAGCGCTGGCGATGTGCTTGTCGCGCTCGGCGTGGTTGGTGAACACGCTGGCGGTGTTCACGTTGAACTCGATCTTGCTGTCTTCAGGCTTGGCAGCGTCGAAGCTGAACTTGCCATCGATGTCCTTGAAGGTACCGGTGATGAAGCTGTAGCCCAGGTGGCTGATCTTGAAGTCGACGAAGGCGTGCTGGCCTTCTTTATCAACCACGTAGTCAGCGGCCATCACGTTGGCGGACAGGACGGCAGAGCCGATTGCCAGAGCGGCCAGAGTCTTTTTCAACATGCTTTGTTTTCCTTTGGAGTCGAGGTTGAACATCAGGCTTTGCGTCCCAGCATTCGTGTCAGGGTCGCATCACGATCGATAAAGTGGTGCTTCAATGCTGCCAACGCATGAAGGCCGGAAAAAATTACCAGCGCCCATGCCAGCCAGAGATGAATCACACCGGCGGTATCTGCCTGATCCGGTAGTCCGGAAACCAGTGCAGGAACTTCAAACAGGCCAAACACCGGGATCCCGACACCGTCTGCGGTGGAAATCAGGTAACCGGCAATCATCACGGCGAACAGCGCAAGGTAGAGGAACCCATGGCCGAACCTGGCGCCGATGCGGGTCATGCGGCTGTAGCTTTGCAGCGTTGGCGGTGGTGGGCTGACAAAGCGCCACAACACCCGCAACACCATCACACCCAGCAGCACCAGACCGATGCTCTTGTGCAGATCCGGCGCGTCTTTGCGCCAGGTGCTGTAGTAATCCAGCCCCACCATCCACAGACCCAGCGCGAACAGCCCGAAGACCACCAGCGCCACGCCCCAGTGCATGAAGATGCTGACCCAACCGTAGCGCGAAGAAGAGTTACGTAGCTGCATTGCCCAAATCCTGTGAGAACTGCGAACCAAGACTAGCGAGTTATCTATCGAATTAAAGCGGAAAATTTCGCTTTGAAATATCGAGAAATACGATCAAGAGTCTTGAACAGGGGAGTTAAGGAAAGATTAAAGACAAAAGTGTGGCGGGATGTTGTGAATCACGGGCAAAAAAAAGCGCGGCCTGAAAGCCGCGCTTTTTCATTCACCGCAAAGCCTTACTGCGCTTTGGTCTCGGTGGTTGCCGCCGGTTTGGCCGCTGGCTTCTTCGCCGGTTCAGCTTTTTTCGCCGCAGGTTTGGCTGCAGGTTTTTTCGCTTCGGTCTTGGCCGCCGGTTTCTTCGCTGCTGGTTTGGCAGCCGCTTTCTTGGCCGGCTCGGCTTTTACCGGAGCTGCTGGCTTCGGTGCTTCTACCGGGGCTGGCGCAGGGGCCGGGGTCGGTGCAGGCGCTGGGGCGGCTGGAGCAGGTGCCGGCTCTGGCGCTTTTACAGGCTCTGGCTTCTTGTCGTCGTCCGAACCGCCGAACAGGTTGGTGAAGAAGTTGCCTTTCTTCGCCGCCACGGCTGCACCCGCTGCACCTGCCGCTGCGGCGGTGGCCGCTGCCGGGCCGACTTTGGCCGGTTCGAAGGATTTGCCCGCCGCCAGGTCTTCAACCTGACTGGCCGCACGCTGACCGGTGCGCAGTGCGCCTTCCAGGGTGCCCGGGTACAAGGTGTCGGTGTGTTCGCCGGCAAACGCTACGCGTTGCAGCGGACGCTCCCACAGACGCCAGTATTTGCTGATCTGGCCTGGGCCGAAGGCGAGGTAAGAACCGCCGGTCGATGGATCAGTGCTGTAGCGACGGATTTCATAGCCGGTGAACGAGCCACGGGCCTGTGGATAAAACGCGTGCAGACGAATCAGCACCTGATCGACCATCTGCTTGTCGCCGAAGGCCTGCATGACGCGGGCGTTGTCGCCGGACAGGTTGATCACCACGTTCGCGCCGCCCTTCAGGGCCGGCTCGATCCACAACATGCCAAGACCGGTGTTGCTGTAGATCTCGCCGGACATCCGCGCCTTGCTTTCCCACACGGGCGTCTTGAACTTCAGCATGATCTGGTCGCGCCAGCCGTAGTTGGTGCCTTTGATCGCGGCCAGGTGCTGGGCGTCCAGCGCCGGGGTCAGCTGGATCTTGTTCAGCGCGCGCAGTGGCACGGCCAACACCACGTAATCCGCCGAATAGCCCACGCTGCCGACCTTGACGGTCACGCCGTCCTTGTCCTGGGTGATAGCGGACACCGGCGAGTCGGTCTTGATGGTTTTCAGCTGTTTGACGAAGGCCTGGGCCAGCACCGGGCTGCCACCGACCAGACGCGAAGCGCGCAGGTCACGGTCGGACACGCCGCGATACACCCGGCTCTGCTGCGCGAAGTACAGCAGCGACAGGCGCGAAGGCTCGTCGTAGTGGGTGCGGATGTCCTGGTTGATCAGCTGACGCGCGGTGGCCGGCAGGTTCTGCTTGTCGAGCCAGCTCGAGACGTTGATCTGGTCCAGGGCGTGCAGGGTGTTGGTCGCCGCCGGGTTCTGTGGGTCGTCGATCGAACGCGCCAGATCGTCACGGGTTTTTTCGTAGCGCTTCAGCGCTTCGGCCGTGGCAGGCTGTTTGGTGGTCAGGTCGGCGGCGGAGAAATACTCGCCGTCGATCAGGTAACCCGGGGTCCGTACGAATTCAGGCGCTGGCGTGGTGTTCAGCTTGAAGGTCGACACGTACTTGTTCAGCACCGGTTGAGTCTTGTCGTTGCCGATCCACTCGCTGGTGGCCATGCCCGAGCGACCGCCCAGGCTCGGCTTGGCTTCGAGCAGCGTGACCTGCCAGCCCTTGTTCTGCAGTTCGTAAGCCGCCGTCAGGCCCGACAGGCCGCCGCCGATCACGATTGCGGTTTTATCCTTGGCCAGCGCCGTAACGCTAAACAGCCCCAACACCACTAGCGCACAGGCGCGCAGCCAACCGACAGACATTCAGCGAACTCCGGAAAAACACGTAGGAAAATGCAGTTTTGCGAGTCAGACGACCCAAAGAACCGCGAAGAATACGTCAGCCATCAAAACGCCGCCAGCGACGTCTATCGGCCCATACAAAGTAGCTCAATCGACACAATGGGTTGTCCCGGCGCGACGCATTGCATAGGCTTGCGCGATTGTTTGCCCGCGCCTGACGCGAGCCGCCTCGAGGAGACTGAACATGGGCCTGAACAACCAGTGGATGCAACGCGATCTCGCGGTGCTGTGGCATCCCTGCACCCAGATGAAAGACCACGAACAGCTGCCGCTGATCCCGATCAAGCGCGGTGAAGGCGTCTGGCTGGAAGACTTCGAAGGCAAGCGTTATCTGGATGCGGTCAGCTCCTGGTGGGTCAACGTGTTCGGCCACGCCAACCCGCGCATCAACCAGCGCATCAAGGATCAGGTCGATCAGCTGGAACACGTGATTCTGGCCGGTTTCAGCCATCAGCCGGTGATCGAACTGTCCGAACGTCTGGTGAAGATGACGCCGGAAGGCCTGAACCGGGTGTTCTACGCCGATAACGGTTCGTCCTGCATCGAAGTTGCGCTGAAAATGAGCTTTCACTACTGGCTCAACCGCGGCCAGCCGAACAAGAAGCGCTTCGTTACCCTGACCAACAGCTACCACGGCGAAACCATGGCGGCGATGTCGGTCGGTGACGTGCCGTTGTTCACCGAAACCTATAAAGCGCTGCTGATGGACACGATCAAGGTGCCGAGCCCGGATTGCTACCTGCGCCCGCAGGGCATGAGCTGGGAAGAGCACTCGCGCAACATGTTTGCCGCGATGGAGCAGACGCTGGCCGAGAACCACGACAGCGTCGCTGCCGTGATCGTCGAGCCGCTGATCCAGGGCGCCGGCGGCATGCGCATGTACCACCCGGTGTACCTCAAGCTGCTGCGCGAAGCCTGCGACCGCTACGGCGTGCACCTGATCCACGACGAAATCGCCGTCGGCTTCGGCCGCACCGGAACGATGTTCGCCTGCGAACAGGCCGGCATCCGCCCGGACTTCCTGTGCCTGTCGAAAGCCCTGACCGGCGGTTATTTGCCATTGGCGGCGTGCCTGACCACCGACGAGGTGTACAGCGCGTTCTACGACGATTACCCGACCCTGCGCGCCTTCCTGCATTCGCACAGCTACACCGGCAACCCGCTGGCGTGTGCGGCGGCGCTGGCGACTCTGGATATCTTCGAACAGGACAACGTGATCGAGAACAACCGGGCGCTGGCTCAACGCATGGCCTCGGCGACGGCGCATCTGGTGGATCACCCGAATGTTTCGGAAGTGCGTCAGACCGGCATGGTGCTGGCGATCGAGATGGTCAAGGACAAAGCCACGAAAGAGGCTTATCCGTGGCAGGAACGTCGCGGCCTGAAGGTGTTCCAGCATGCGCTGGAGCGTGGCGCGTTGCTGCGTCCGTTGGGCAGCGTGGTGTATTTCCTGCCGCCGTACGTGATCACCCCGGAGCAGATCGACTTCCTTGCCGAAGTCGCCAGCGAAGGCATCGACATCGCCACCCGTGACAACGTCAGTGTGGCGGTGCCGAAGGATTTCCATCCCGGGTTCCGTGATCCGGGCTGATCCGGCTTACTTCACTCGTTCCCACGTCGAGGCGTCGAACCGTCTGCGTGGGAATGCAGCCCGGGACGCTTCGCGTCCCAAAAGCGGACGCAGAGCGTCCAACGAGGCATTCCCACGCAGAGCGTGGGAACGATCTACTTAAAGAGAACCACCATGAGACTGTCCCGCTTCTTTATCGACGCCCCGCTCAGCACCGGCGAACACGAACTGCCGGAAGCCCAGGCGCATTACATCAGCCGCGTGCTGCGCATGGCCGAGGGCGATGCGGTGCAGATGTTCGACGGCTCCGGCCATGAATTTCGCGGATCGCTGGTGGAAGTCGGCAAGAAACGCGTGGTGGTGCAGATCGACGAGCAGTTCGCAGGTCAGGTCGAATCGCCGCTGCAAATCCACCTCGGCCAGGGCCTGTCCCGGGGCGAGCGGATGGACTGGGCAATCCAGAAAGCCACCGAACTGGGCGTGACCGAAATCACCCCGATCTTCAGCGAGCGCTGCGAAGTCCGCCTCAAGGACGAACGCGCCGACAAACGCCTGCTGCACTGGCGTCAGGTGGCGATCAGCGCCTGCGAGCAATGCGGTCGTTCGCGAGTACCGGTGATTCATCCACCGGTGCTGCTGGCCGACTGGCTGAAGCAGACCGAAGCCGAACTGAAACTGGTGCTGCACCCGGTGGCCGAGCCGTTGGTCAGCCATGCCAAGCCTGCGACGCTGGCGTTCCTGATCGGCCCTGAAGGCGGGTTGTCAGACGCCGAAGTCGAGCAAGCCAAGGCCAACGGTTTCCACGCCGCCCGCCTCGGCCCGCGCGTGCTGCGTACCGAGACTGCGCCGGTTGTGGCGCTGGCGGTGGCGCAGCAATTGTGGGGTGATTTCTAAGGCCCCATCGCTGGCAAGCCAGCTGCCACGGGATCCTTGTTGGCCGCAACAGTTGTGAGCAACACCAAACCCTGTGGGAGCTGGCTTGCCAGCGATTGGCGGCGCCTCGCTCTACAAGACATAAAACAAAATCGCCACAAAGTGCAGCAGGCTCCCGGCGATCACGAACAGATGCCAGATCCCGTGGGCATGCCGCAACCGATGGTCGAGGGCAAAAAAGATGATCCCCACGGTGTACAGCACACCGCCCGAGGCCAGCCAGGCAAACCCCGCCGTCCCGAGCGCTGCGATCAGCGGTTTGACCGCCACCAGCACGATCCAGCCCATCACCGCGTAGATCACGATCGACAGGATCCGCGCCTCGGAGCGCGGCTTGATCTCTTGCAGAATGCCGATCAGCGCCAGCCCCCAGACAATCCCGAACAGCGTCCAGCCCCACGGCCCGCGCAGTGTCACCAGGCAGAATGGCGTGTAACTGCCGGCGATCAGCAGGTAGATCGAAAAGTGATCGACCTTCTTCATGATCGCTTTCTTGCGCCCGCGCACGCTGTGGTACACGGTGGATGCGCTGTAGAGCACCAGCAAGGTGAAGGCGTAAATCGCCACGCTGACGATCTTCCACGGGCTGCCGTCGAGACTGGCGATCACCAGCATCCACACGCCCCCGACAAACGCCGCTACCGCCCCGACCAGATGCGTCCAGGCGTTCAGTTTTTCTCCGTGATACATGTGTCGCACACCTCGATTTCATTACCGCAGCGCGCAAGGCTCGGGCCTTGAGCGTAAAAGCGCAATGTTTCCGTTCAACACAGGCAGGCGCCTGTCCTGATATTTGGGCACAATCGACCGATACCAAGAAGAGTCCGCGCCATGCTGATCGACGAAGAATTGACCCTGAAGAAACTCGAGGTGTTCCTCGCCTTCATGCGCACCGGCAACCTCGCCCGCGCCGCCGCCGAGTTGCAGACCAGCAACGTCAGCGTGCACCGCGCGATCCATTCGCTGGAAAGCGCCCTGCGCTGCCCGTTGTTCAAACACGAAGGGCGCAACCTGACGCCACTGGAAAGCGCCTACGTGCTCGAAGAGCGGGCGCAGAAGCTGATTCAGGACGTGGTCGAAAGCGTGCGTCTGACCCGCGAAGCCGCCGGGTTCTCGGCCGAGCGTTTCAAGCTCGGCTCGCTGTATTCGCTGACGGTGAAGACCGTGCCGCAGTTGATCATGGGTTTGAAGATCCGCCGCAGCGAACTCAACATCGACCTGATCCTCGGCTCGAACATCGACCTGCTCTACAAACTGAAAAACATGGAAGTCGACGCGATCCTGGTGTCGCTGGACGACACCGTCAACGACCCGGACTGCGAGCAGATTCCACTGTTTTCCGACGACATCTTCCTCGCCACCCCGGCGGACTCCCGGTTCGCCCAGCGCAGCGAAGTGGATCTGGCGGAGGTGCGCGACGAAACCTTCATCACCCTCACGCAAGGCTTCGCCACTCATCAGGACGGTATTCGGGTGTTCAGGCAGGCGGGGTTCGAGCCGAAGGTGGCGATGCAGGTCAACGACATCTTCACCCTGCTGAGCATGGTCAGTTCCGGGGTCGGTTATGCCTTGTTGCCGGGGAGGATTGCGGCGGTGTACGAGAACCGGGTGAAGCTGATTCCATTGCAGGAGAAGTACCGGTTGCAGCAGCACATTGGGGTGGTGTTCTTGAAGGCCAAGGAGCGGGATCCGAATTTGTTGGCGTTGTTGGCGGAGTGTCGGATGTATGCGAATCGCCAGTCGGCGGTGTGATTAAAAGCAGATCAACAGCAGATCAACAGCAGATCAACAGCAGATCAACAGCAGATCAACAGCAGATCAACAGCCTACCCCCTCACCCCAGCCCTCTCCCCCAAGGGGGCGAGGGGAAAGGGAGCAGATCGGGGGCTTTTCAAACCTGAGTTCGACTCAGGATTTTCAGGTCGGCGTAACTCAAATATTCACCTCGGTCAGTCCCCTCTCCCTCCGGGAGAGGGCTAGGGTGAGGGCGCTTTTGACGTTCAGCCCACAATCCCGCGAACAATGAAGAACAGCAGCGAAGGCCCAAGCAAACACCCAAGCCCTGTGTGGAAAGTAGCCGTCAACGCCCCATAAGGCACCAACCGCCGATCCGTCGCCGCCAACCCCGCCGTCACACCACTCACCGTCCCGGCCAGCCCGCCAAACACCATCGCCGAACGCGGATTGTCGAGGCCCATCCAGCGCGCCGCCACCGGCGTGCCAACCATCACCAGAATCGCCTTGATCAACCCGGTGGCAATCGACAGCGCCATCACATCCGACGTCGCGCCAATCGCCGCACCGGTCACCGGCCCAACGATGTAAGTCACCGCACCCGCGCCGATGGTGGTCATGCTCACCGCATCGCGATAACCGAACGCGTAAGCCATGCACGCGCCGACAATGAACGGCAGGATCGTGCCCAGCAGCAGCGCAATCACGCCGATCATGCCGGCCTTTTTCGCTTCAGTGGCCTGCACCTCAAACGCCGTGGCAACGATGGCGAAATCCCGCAGCATCGCACCGCCCATCAGACCAATACCGGAGAACAGCGTCAGGTCCGCCAGGCCCTTCTGCCCGCCGGTCATCGTACCGCCAACCCAGGCCAGTACCAGGCCGATGACGATGGCAATCGCCGAACCGTGAATCCGCCCGAACGTCAGGCGCTTGGAGAGAATCACCGAGACCCACATGATCACGCCGACGAAGGCAAACGCAGTGACCAGACCGTTGTGTTCCAGACCTTTTTCAATGAGATCCCACATGTCAGCGACCTCCTACCGGCGTGCCGACCGGGGAGATTTCCGCCGGCTCGTCGGGCAAAGGCTCGCCCTTGTGGGTGCGGCTGATCAGGGCAATCGTGCAGCCACAGACCACCACCGAACCGATCGCCGCCAGCACCGCCACCGGGCCGCCGTGCAGGGCGGTGACGACGTTCTGTTGCGCGGCCATCGCCACCACCACCGGAATGTACATGGCGCCCCAAAAGCCGACGCCCATCTCGCAATCCTTGGTCATGCCGCCGCGTTTCTGCATCCACAACCGCGCGCAGATCAACAGGATCATGGCGATGCCGACCCCGCCGACGTTGGATTTGACCCCCAGCAGCACGCCGAGCAGGTCACCCATGATCACCCCTGCCAGCGTACAGATCGCCAGCAGCGCCACACCGTAAATAATCATTGTTGTAGTCCTCAAAGTGCATCGTCGAATGTTGTTTTTGTTGTTCGAAGCCTGAGTCGGTGATTTAGGGTCGTCGGCCCTCCTCTTCACGCAACAGCGCCTGCAAGGTGTCGAGCCGGGCACTGTCGAAGGCAGTGACGGTGCCCTGCTCGAACACCCGGCGCGCCAGCCCGGTCAGCACCGCACCGGGCGGCAGTTCGATCTGTAGACGTACGCCGCGCTCGTAAGCGCTTTGCACGGTGCCGCGCCAGTCCACCACGCGGCACATGTTGAAGGCGAGGTCGTCGCGCAGCGCTTCTACCTGGATCACAGGCCTTGCGCGACTGCCGCTCAGGTAAGCGATTTTCGGTGTTTTCAGTTCTACCCTGGCGAACGCTTCGGCGAGGGTTTGCGCAGGCTGATCCAGCAACGGGCAGTGCGACGGCACGCTGACCGCCAGACGTTTTGCCAGCCCGGCACCACGACTGCGCGCCAGCTCGGCGACCATCTGCATCGCCGTGTCGCTGCCGGCAATCACCACCTGGTTATCGGCATTGATGTTGGCCAGGTACACCGGTGTTTCTGCGCCGTGCACCTGCGCCAGCAGCGTTTCGACTGTGGATAATTGCAGACCGATGATCGCGGTCATGCCGAAGCCCTGTGGATAAGCCTGCTGCATCAACTCGCCACGCAGGCTGACCAGATGCAACGCATCGCTGAAGCTCAAGGCTCTGGCAACCACCGCAGCCGGGTAGGCACCAATGGACAGACCGGCGACGTAATCTGCGGCAAACCCTTCCTGCAACAACTGCCGCGAGGCCGCGACTCCGGCGATCAGCAGACAGAGCTGAACCGCCCGGGTGCTGCGCAGCGCTTCTATGGAATCCAGGCGCAAGACATCTTCACCGAGGCTATCGCTGGCCTCGATCAGCGTTTCCCTAGGCAAACGCTGGAGCATGCCGGGTTGCTGCGCGCCCTGGCCGGGAAACACCAGCAGACTGCTCACGCTGCCTGCTCCTGAGGGTTCCACGGATCAGACACCAGACAGGCTTCATGGGCGTTTTTCAGCAGCACCCGCGAAGCATTCCCGGCCCACTCGCGCAGGGCGACGGCACCGAATGGTGTCTGCAATTGCAGATCGACCCGGCAGATCGCCTGATCGAAAACCGCGACCAATTTACGCGCCTGATTTCGGGTAATGAGTTGCGGTGTTCGCAGGATCAAGTCGAGATCGCTGGCTTCGTGCATGGCCGCAAACCCACTCGCCAGTTCAAACCCGACACTGCCACTGACACCCCAGATCCAGCCGCAATCATCGAGTACCGGCCGCAGTTGCCGCAGCGCGTGCATGACCGGCAAATCACGTTCGCTCTCGACATGACAAAGCGCTTCCGGGCTGACCCGACAGGCAATCGAATCGATCGCCATGAACGCCGCCAAGCGCTGCTCGCGCAACCGACCGCGCACGCCCACTGCCACGAACCCGCCTTCACTCAACTCCCGCCGCACCACCACCGGTTGCCCGGCAGCCAGCGAATCAATCGCCCACTGCGGCGCATCCGCCGGCAACTGCGCCGGCGTCATGCCCCACAGCAGGTCGTGGGCCAGAGGCGTGTTCACCACTGCGCCCTCAGCAATTCACGTACACGGCTGGAGGCTTCGCGATTTTTCGCGCCGAGACGATTACTCAAATCAGTCGCCGAAATATCGCCGATGGCTTGCTTCAGGCATTCGCCGACCCGCGCCAGATCCTCCGCCGTCGGCTGTTCGATCTGTTGCACCGACAGGGTTTCCCAGAGCAATCCGAGGCTGGCATAGCTGTCGATGTCATAGGCCATCGGCGGCACGCTGGACGCCAGGGCTTCCAGTTCTTCGACGCTGCGCAAGGTCACCCGCGCCGCCGAAGCCTTGCCCATCGCGTGCACCATCACCCCCGGATCACGCAGGGCGATCAAGCGATTGGCCTGATATCCGTGAGCGAGAAACGCCCCCGACATGGCCTTGCCCACCAGCAGCGCAATCACCGGATGCCCGGCCAGACGCGCGCGGGCGTAAGCATCCGCCGCACCGGCCAAAGCCTGATGAATGCCGAGGGCTTCTTCGCGGCGACCGTAGGCCTGGCTCGGCACATCGACGATGGCGATCAGTGGGCGCTTTTGCGTTTTGTCTCGGTCGGCGGTGATCGCATCATCCACAGCCTTGGCCAGACCCCAGCCTTCGAGCAAACCGACTTCGCCGTTGCGAGCGCGAGGGAAACGGTTTTGCGGATCGGCGACCACCGCGATAAAGCGACCCAGTGGCCCGTCAGCGACCTTCAGCGATGGCGGCAAACCTTCAACCACATTCGCGCCAGCGCTCAAGGCGATGAACCAGTTCAAACCGCGCACGGAATAACCGCTCATGAGCGCTCTCCTTGATACAGATCGCGAACCACCGAAGGCTCGATTTGCTTGTCAGTGTCCAGGCTCGTCAGGCGTTGCAGGAACCATTCGGCCCGCTGACTGCGCGGTTGCAGCGGCAAGCCTTGTTGCAGCAGTTCGTCGACCTGCTGGCGAATCTGCGCCACGTCATCGGCAACGTAACGGTCCACCAGACCACTGGCGAAACGTTGCTCACCGCCGGTCAGGCTCCAGATGAAAGGCCGGTCGCGGGAGTCGTACTCCTCGATCCCGGCTTCCTGCTCGATCACCTGCGGGCCGTTCAGGCCGAGGCGAGCTTCCTGGGTCACCAGCAAGTAGCTGCACAGCGCGGCGGCAATCGACATCCCGCCAAAGCAACCGACGCTGCCGGCCACCACGCCGACCACCGGTTGGTACTGCTGCAGATCGACAATCGCCGCGTGGATATCGGCAATCGCCGCCAGTCCGAGGTTGGCTTCTTGCAAGCGCACGCCGCCGGTTTCCAGCAGCAGGATGGCGCGGGTCGGGATGCCTTTGCGGTTGTCCTCGGCGGCCAGTTCCAGCGCGCCGGCGATTTTGGCGCCGCCGACTTCACCGAGGCTGCCGCCTTGAAACGCGCCTTCGATGGCCGCGATCACTACCGGCAAACCGACGAGGCTGCCCTTGGCGATCACCACGCCGTCATCGGCCTGCGGCACCACGCCCTGACGTTCCAGCCATGGCGACATGACGCGTTGAAACGGATCGAGCAGTTCGCGGAAGGTGCCGGTGTCGAGCAAGGCTTTCGCCCGCTGCCGTGCGCCGAGTTCGACGAACGAGTGTTTGTGCAGAAGCGCTGAGGTGTCAGTCATGGCCGATCTCCTCGAAGCCTTGTTCCAGCCGCAAGCGCACCACGCCCGGGGTCGCGCCGAAGTCGTGGATATCGATGGCCATCGCCGGCGGCGTGGTGCCGTCGAACATCCGCGCGAACAGATGCTGCCAGCGCTGCTGCGCGCCGTTGACCGAGGTCTGCACATTGATCGTCAGCTTGCCGGCCAGGCCCGGTTCGATCAGCACTTCCAGATCGCCCGAACCGACACAACCGACCAGCGCCCGACCGCGCGACGGCTGCCCGGCGGGGAATTCAAAGGATAAGGTTTCCATCAAAACGCTCCCTGAAAGATGCCGTCGCGCTCGATTCGATCAAGCAGCAGAGTGGCGGCGAGCAAGTCGGCGGCGCCACCGGGCGAGGCATTCAATGCGATGAGTTGTTGATCCAGTTCGTGCAGGCGGCGGCGACCGGTGAGGCTGGCGCTGCCCCCGGCGTCGAGCACTGCCTGGGCGCCGTGCTGCATGGCGTGCAGGCCCGGTTCGCCGGCGCGATAGAGGACGCAAGTGTCGGCGAGGTCGGTCATGATTGCGAGCAAGCCATCGAGCCGGGCGTTCTGTTCGCCATGGCCGGCGGCGCGGCTGCGTTTGAGCTGCGGCAGGCCGCGTTGCACCACGGACGGGAAGCCGAGTTGCGCTTCCTCCCGGGCACCGCGAGCACCGTAGCGCTGGGCGACTTGGGCACCGTGGCTCAGCGGGCGAGGCGCATAACGGTCATCGAGCAATGCCAGACGCGCAGCGCGCAGAGTGACGGCGCCAGCGCTGGTGGACTTGGTATCCAGCGCAGCAGCCGTGACCAGCAGGCCCAGCGCCCAGATCGCCCCGCGATGGGTGTTCACACCGCTGGTGGTGGCGAGCATCGCTTGCTCGCCTTCCCGACCGATACGGCCAATAGCTTCGCGCAGCGGCAAGCCGATCGCGCCGAACTCGAGAGCGGCCTCGGCCATTTCCTTGAACGCCGGCCACAACGCCAGCGCCGAGGCGTGCATCAAACCCAGGTGCAGATCGGTGTGTGCACCGTTGCCGCGACGGTCGACCAGCGCCGGTTTTGGTGACAGGTCAGCTTCGTCGATCAGCGCGTCCACGGCCAGATCCGCCAGCCGTTCCGCGAGAGTGATGGTTTTGGGTTGCAGGTTGAGTGCGTGCATTACCAGCTCCTGAACTTGGCGGGCGGGTTGTAGAGGCCGCCGGACCACTCGACCAGATCGGCCACGCTCTTCGCCGCCAGCAATTCGCGGGTGGCGTCGGTGCGACGGATGCCGAGGTCTTCGGGCAAGGCAATCAGGCCTTCGCGGCGCATGCGTTCGGTGTCTTTCGGGTTGTGGCGCAGACCGATGGCGGTGACGCCAGCGACCGCAGCGATCATCGTCTGACGCTCTTCCAGCGAGCGCGCCTTGTACAGGTAGGCGATGCCTTCTTCGGTGAGCAGGTGGGTGACGTCGTCGCCGTAGATCATGATCGGCGCCAGCGGCATCCCGCTTTTCTTTGCCACCTCTACCGCGTCGAGGGTTTCGACGAAGGTTGGTTTGCCGCCCTCCTGGAAGGTCTCGACCATCTGCACCACGAGTTTCTTACCGCGTTCGAGCATCGGTTGCTGCGAATCATCGTGGCGCATATCAAGCCACGCCGGGGTGCCGTGACGACGGCCGCGCGGGTCGTGACCCATGTTTGGCGCGCCGCCGAAACCGGCGAGGCGGCCACGGGTCACGGTAGAGGAATGGCCATCGCCATCGACTTGCAGGGTTGCGCCGATGAACAGGTCCACCGCGTATTGCCCGGCCAGTTGGCAGAACATCCGGTTGGAACGCAGCGAGCCGTCGCGGCCGGTGAAGAACACATCGGGCCGGGCGGCGATGTAGTTTTCCATGCCCAGTTCGGTGCCGAAGCAATGCACGCTTTCGACCCAACCGCTTTCAATCGCCGGGATCAGGGTTGGGTGCGGGTTGAGGGTCCAGTTGCGGCAGATCTTGCCCTTGAGGCCGAGGGATTCGCCGTAGGTCGGCAGGATCAATTCGATGGCGGCGGTGTTGAAACCGATGCCGTGGTTCAGCGATTGCACATTGTGTTTTTCGTAGATCCCGCGGATCGCCATCATCGCCATCAGCACGTGCACAGGCTTGATGTGGCGAGGGTCGCGGGTGAACAGCGGCTCGATGTAGAACGGCTTGTCCGCCACCACCACGAAATCGACCCACGATGCGGGGATGTCCACGCGAGGCAGCTCGCTGACGTCGTCCACCAGTTGATTGACCTGGACGATGACGATGCCGTCGCTGAACGCGGCCGGTTCGATCAGCGCCGGGGTGTCTTCGGTGCTCGGGCCGGTGTAGATGTTGCCGGCACGGTCGGCCATGAACCCGGCCGAGAGCACGACGTTGGGGATCAGGTCCACCACCAGCCGGGCGTAGAGTTCGATGTAGGTGTGGATCGCGCCGACTTCCAGCAAGCCGTCTTCGAGCAACTGGCTGATGCGCAGGCTCTGGGTACCGGCGAAGGAGAAATCGAGCTTGCGGGCGATGCCGCGTTCGAACAGGTCCAGATGCTCGGAGCGACCGACGCTGGGCATGATCATGTGCAGGTCGTGGAGCTTTTCAGGATCGGCTTTGGCCAGCGCACGGGAAAGGAAATCCGCCTGCTTCTGGTTGTTGCCCTCCAGCACCACACGGTCGCCCGGATGGATCAGCGCCTCAAGCGCCGCGACGATCCTGTCGGTGGGCAACACCGCACCGTCGGCCAGCCCGCGCACCTTGTCGAGGCGCCGCTGCTTCTCGTCACGCCGCCGCGTCCAGCGCGAGTCGGGGGATATTGTTGTTGTCATGCTCACTCCACGGGGTTCGCTGTCGTGGAGCTACCTTAGGAGTGTCGGGTGGGGGCATCAATCAAGCGCGGTGGTGAATCATTACGGTCAGCGTAATGATCAAGAGCTGCCCTCACCCTAGCCCTCTCCCGGAGGGAGAGGGGACCGATCGGAGGATATTGGCGAGATGCACCGAAATGAACGATTTGCTTTGAATCCATAATCAACTCGGTGGCTCAGGTCGATGAATGATCCAAGACACCTCGGTCGGCCCCCTCTCCCTCCGGGAGAGGGCTGGGGTGAGGGAAAGGGCGAAGAGGCAACCCAAAACTCAAGCGAACTCAAACCAGCCCCGCATCCACCAACAACGTCTCCAGCGCCAACAGATCCGGCACCTTCGCCACCTGCTCCCCCACCTGCACCGCCGCCTGCTCCAGCGCACACAACGGCACGTCGACATAACTCAACTGGCTGTCGAGCTTGTACGAGCGCAGAATCCCCTGCACCAGCAGCGCAATGAACTTCAATTCCGGCCGCCCGCCGAGGGCATTAAGGATGACGATCCGGGCCCGCTCGCCGATGACAATCTTGTTGCCGCACGCCGACTCGAAACTCAGCAACGGAATCTGCCGCTCGCGCCAGGTTACCCGACCGAGATACCACGGTGGCGTATCAAGATCGAAGGCGCTGGACTGGTAGTCGATCAACTCGGCGACGGCGACGTTGGGCAGGATCAGGTTGCGATCCGCCAGCGGCAGCAGCAGCCCGGTGAGTTGGCTGGTGCGCTGGTTGTGTCGGCGTTCATGCATGTTTTTTGCTCCACAGAGCGATGCTTTCGAGCAGCACCGATTCCTGGTACGGCTTGCCGAGGTAGTCGTTGACGCCGATGGCCATCGCGCGGTCGCGGTGTTTCTGGCCGGTGCGCGAGGTGATCATGATGATCGGCAGGTGTTGCAGGCGTTCGTCGTGGCGCACCTGGGTCGCCACTTCGAAGCCGTCCATGCGTGGCATTTCGATGTCGAGCAGCATCAGGTCGGGCATGTGTTCTTCCAGCAGCAGCATCGCATCGACCCCATCCTTGGCGGTCAGCACGTTCATGCCGTGGCGTTCAAGCAAACGGCTGGTGACCTTGCGCACCGTGACCGAATCGTCGACCACCATCACCAGCAACGGCTTCTGCGGTTCGCTCTCGATTTCATGACTGGCCGGACGCTGCGGCAACCGCGCCTGCATCGCGCGGATCGGCGCCAACAGGTCGAGAATCAGCACCACCCTGCCATCGCCGAGGATCGTCGCTCCGGACACGCCCTGCACCGACGCGAACTGCGGGCCGAGGCTCTTGACCACAATCTCGCGGGTGCCGGCCATCGTGTCGACCTGCACCGCGATGTGCCGGTCGTTGCACTGCACCAGCAAGACCGGCACCGGCAGGCTCTGGCCGGACAGTTTTGGCCGGGGCGCGGTTTTCAGCAGCTCGCCCAGGTAGCACAGTTCATAACGCTGGCCGCCGTACTGATAACTCGGCGGATCGAGACGGAAATGCCCGTCCAGTTCATTCGGCAGCACGCGGACGATGCCGTCGATGGTGTTCAGCGGAATCGCATACTGATCTTCACCACACTGCACCATCAGCGCACGGTTGACCGACACGGTGAACGGCAGGCGAATGCGGAAATGCACGCCCTGCCCCGGCACCGAGTCGATGCTCATGGTGCCGCCCAGTTGCCGGACTTCTTCGTGCACCACGTCCATGCCCACGCCGCGCCCGGAAATCTGGGTGATTTTCTCGGCCGTGGAAAAGCCTGGCTGGAGGATGAACTGCAACACCTCGCGGTCGCTGATGTCGGCGTCCGGCGCCAGCAGCCCACGCTTGATCGCCTTGCGCCGCACCGCGTCCAGCGGCACGCCGGCGCCATCGTCGCGGATGTCGAACACGATGTCGCCGCCCTCGCGGGACAGGTCGAGGCTGATCTGTCCTTGCGCGGGTTTGCCCGCAGCCAGCCGGACTTCGGCGGACTCCAGACCATGGTCGACGGCGTTGCGCAGCATGTGTTCCAGCGGTGCGGCCATGCGTTCGAGGACGTTGCGGTCCATCTCGCCTTCGGCGTTGCCGACGTTGAACGCTACGTCCTTGCCCAGCTCTTCGGCGACCTGCCGGACGATGCGTTTCAGACGCGGCAACATGCGTTCGAACGGCACCATGCGCGTGCGCATCAGGCCTTCCTGCAATTCAGTGTTGATCCGCCCCTGTTGCTGCAACAGGTTCTCGGCGTCGTGGGTGCGCCGGTCGAGGGTTTCTTTCAGATCCAGCAAGTCGGAAGCGGACTCGAACAGCGCCCGTGACAGCTGCTGCAGCTGCGAATGGCGGTCCATTTCCAGCGGGTCGAAATCTTCGTAGCCGAGGCGCTCGGCGTCCACTTGCTGGCGGCTGAGAATCCGCCCCTGGGTTTCGGTGTCGAGCCGGCGCAACTGGTCGCGCATCCGCTCGATGGTGGTTTCCATCTCGTGCAGGGCGGTCTGCGCATCGCTGACTTGCTGTTCGATTCGCCCACGGAAAATCGAGGTTTCGCCGGCGAGGTTGACCAGTTCATCCAGCAGCTCGGCAGAAACCTTGACCATGTCCGCCCCTGCCTCGGGTGCCGGGGCAGCAGGCTCGGCCTTCACCGCCACCGGCGGCACGGGTGCAGGGGTTTGCACGACCAGCGGATGGCTGAAATTCTGGATCGCGCTGATCAGCCGGTCCGCCGGTGGGCACTGCTGGCCGGCGCGCACCGCGTCGAGCATTTGCGCCAAGCGGTCCTGGCCGCGCTGCAACAGCGCGAACAGTTCGGCGCTGCCTTGCAGGGTGCCGGCGGACAGGCTTTCGTAAAGATATTCCAGCTCGTGGGCGAGGTCGCCGATCGGGCCGATCTCCACCATCCGCGCGCCGCCCTTGAGGGTGTGCAGGTCGCGCAGCAGGGTTTCCACTTCCTGGCGATTGCCGGGCTCGGCCTGCCAGCGCAGCAGCGCGGCGCCAGAGTTTTCGATAATGTCGAAACCTTCTTCGAGGAAGATGTCCAGCAGCTCCGGATCGTGTCCGGGGCCGTCCTGCGTGACGCTGGTTGGCGGCGTTTCAGGATTGGCGGCCGAGCCCTGACGGAAACGGCGGATCGCCTCGATCAGGTCCTGCGCCGGATCCAGCGGCTGGTGCCGGTGCAACTGTTCGAGGAACTGCGCCAGACGCTCGTGGCTCTGGCGCAACAATCGGTCGAGGGCTTCGCTGTGGCTGTAACGACGATCCACCAGCCCTTCGTAAAGGCCTTCCAGCTCATGGGCCAGGTCGCCGACCGCCGCCACTTCGGCCATCCGCGCGCCGCCCTTCAGCGTGTGCAGATCCCGTTGCAGCGACGACAGCGGTGCGCCGTTTTCCGGATCTTTCAGCCAGCGCTGCAAGGCTTGCCCGGCGCTGTCGAGAATGTCCACCGCCTCTTCAAGGAAGATCTCGACGATCTCGTCGTCCGGCTCGCTGTCGACGCTGTGTTGTTGCAGTTCGGCGGTGGCGCTGCCCAGTTCGCGGATGCTCAGGGTGCGGCTGCCGTCGCTGCGGATCAGCCCCATGGCCGACGGATCGAGGCTTTCGTCGAGCAGTTCGTGCAAGGCGCGGATGCGTTGCGGTTGCGGGGTGATTTCCTGGCCGGCGGCCAGTTCGTCGAGCATGTTGATCAGCGCTTCGTGGGCCTGCTGCGCCTCATGGAAAAACCGCTCGCTGACCGCCAGGCTGCTCTCTTCGACGGCGCCGTACAGGTCGAGCAAGGCTTCGCACAGCACATCCACCGGCAGCAGATCCGCCAGGTGCGCGCCTTCGCCCAGGGTGGTCAGCTCGTCCAACAGCGCGCTGAGTTCTTGACGTTCGCCGGGGTGCTGCTGCCAGCGCTGCAAGAGGTTTTCGGCGTCGAGCAGGATGTCCATGCCCTGAGCCAGGAAGTTGTTGATCAGTTGCGGGTCGCGCTTGACCCGCAAAGCGCTGCTGGGGGCGTTGAGGATCGATTCCAGGCGTTCGCCGAGCAGGGTTTCGGTACGTTTGATCAGCGACTGCGCGCCGACAATCGGCGCCAGCGGATCGTGTTTGAGCTGACGCAGACCGACACGGAACAGGCCCTCGGCTTCGAGCAGCAGTTCCACTTCGTCCAGATCCAGCGCCAGCTGATGGGCCTTGAATTCCCGGGCCAGTTTATCCAGCGGTGCCGCCAGTTCGGCAATCGGCGACACCCCCGCCATCGATGCGCTGCCCTTGAGCGTGTGCAGCGCGCGCTGCAATTCGTCGCTGGCCTGCAACGGCACGTGCTCGGCGGCCTGATCAAGAAAACGATTGAGGCTGGCGAGGTGGGTTTCGGCTTCGTTGCGGAAAATCTCCAGCAACAGCGGATCGAGGGCTGCAACGTCTTCCACGTCTTCGGCCGGCAACGGCGTGTCGCCCTTGGCCAGCGCGTGGGCGCGAGCCGCCAGTTGATCGACATCGTGGCGCTGACGCTGGCCGTTGGTGGCGAATTCGGCGATAAGATCCGGCAACAGCAGCAGCGTGTCGGCCAGCAACTGGCGCACCGCCGGGCCGGGTTCGACGCTGTGTTCGAGAACGCGGTTGAGCAGGTTTTCCACCGCCCAGGCCAGCTCGCCGAGGACCAGCGCGCGCACCATCCGGCCGCTGCCCTTGAGGGTGTGGAAGGCGCGGCGCAGTTCACTCAGGGCGGCGCGGTCATCGGGCTCGGCAGACCAGCGCGGCAGGTATTCGCTCAGCACTTCGAGCACTTCCCCGGTCTCTTCGAGGAACACTTCGCGCAGCTCATCGTCCACCGGTTCTTCATCGGCCGGTGGCGGCAGCAGGCTGCCCGGCGTGGTCAGCGCCGGCGGGTTGACCGCCGACACCGGACTGGCCAGCACTTCGGCCAACGACTGCACGATCTCCGGATCGTCCAGCTCCTGCAAATCCTGCATCACCAGCGCTTCGCTGGGGCTGAGCACATCGTCGAGCACCGGCACCTGCGGCTCGCCGGGCTGTTCGTCAGGAAAGAAGCCGAGACTGGCGAGGCTTTTCTGCGCGATATCCAGCAAGTGTTCGCTCGGTGCCTGCGGGTCGTCGGTCAGGCGTTCGAGGTAATACTCGAGGCTGGTGATGGCGTCGGCGAGGCTGTCGAGTTGCTGCCAGCCCGGCTCGTGGGGGTCGAGCAACAGATGCTCGCGGATAAATCCGTTGCAGGCTTCGAGCAGACTTGCCGCACGTGCCAGCGGGATCATCGCCAGCGCGCCGCGCACCTGGGTCAGCAGCGCCGGCAGGCTTTGCAGTTGCTGGCGATCCCAGTCGGCGTCGATGTAGTCGACGATCATGTCCTTGGCCTGTTGCAGGCAGATACGCGCTTCCTTGATCACGATCTGATGGATCTGCGTCAGATCGGTGGTCGGCAGGCGCGAGTCTTCCGGGCTCTCCGGTTCCACCGTGCCGACCATCCCGGCCAGGGTCGCTTCGACGTAGAGCAAGGCGCCGGCGACGTCCATCAGCGTGGCGTCGTTCGGTTCGCGCTGGCCCTGCGCGAGGCTGAGCACCACCGCCAGTTGATCGATGATCACCTTGCGCGGCTGGCCGAAACCGAGCACCGCCAGGGTGTCGGCGATCTGCCGCAGCGGCGCCAGCAGGCTGTCCAGATCCGAGGCGTGCTGGCGGTCGCTGCGCACGAACAGGTCAAGGCGTTCCTTGACCCGTACCAGTTCTTCGCACAGCGCCGCGAGTACCGAGCGCATGGCATCGCGGTCGGGGCCGGCCAGGCGCGCGCGTTCTTCGTCGACCATCGCGCTGTCGGGCAGCGCGTCGTCCAGGGAGTAGCGATCTTTCATGGTCAGCATCTGCCCGGTGGGATGTTCGGCTTTGGCGATATAAAACAGCAGGCTTTTCAGCAGTTCAGGCGGTGGCGGCTGGTTGAGGCCGGGCATGCCCTGTTCGAGCAGGCGCTTGAGTTCCTTGTCGGCGTCCTTGAACAGGCTGCGCAGGGCCGGGCTGTTGGCGATCCGGCCTTCGCGCATGCCTTCGACCAGCGCCGAAGCGACCTGCCACAACGGGCTCAGCGGCGAGTTATCGCTGAGTGCTTCAAGCCGGGTAAAGACCTTGGCCAGATAACCGAGGTGCGTCTGGTCGTCCTGTTCGCGGAGCAATCCGACCAGCGCCATTTGCAGCATCTGGCGCAATTTGCGCAGCACATTCGGCAGCTCTGCCGGCTCCAGCAGTGCCAGGGTTTCCTCGCCCAAAGGCGCAAGTTCAGGCAACTGCGGGCTGAACAGGCTGGTTTCCGACAACAGGCTTTCGCCCCGGGCGCTGCGCAAATCGTTGATCAGCGGCAGCACCACCAGCGGCAGGTCACGGCGGGCGCCCTGCACGCGGTCTAGGTAGATCGGCAATTGACCCAGCGCCTGCAACAGCAAGTGCAGCGCTTCATCACGGTGGCTGACGCGGTCGTTCTGCAACGCTTCGACCAGGTGTTCCATTTCTTCGGCGAGCAATGCCGCGCCATAGAACTCGACCATCTGCAGGCTGCCGTGCACCTGATGGATGCAGGCCAGGCACTCGTCCAGCCCGGGCACCGACTGCGGGTCGTCGAGCACGGCTTCGATGGCCTGATGCGCCTGCCTCAGCGTCTCGGCTATTTCACCCTTGACCCATTCGAGGGCCACGTAGTCGTGCCGGTCACCCATAACCACTCCGCTCGACATGGACTCGCCCGCAGGCCTCACGCCTTGTCCGCGACGGGCGCAGGCGCCGCCGGCAAGGTGAACCCGGACACCGAGCGCCGCAACTGGCTGGCCATTTTCGCCAGGTTGCCGATGCTCTCGGCGGTGGCCGTGGAGCCGGACGAGGTCTGCGAGGTGATCTGCTGGATCACGTTCATCGTCAGGGAAATCTGCCCGGCCGAAGACGTCTGCTGCTGCGCCGCGTTGGAAATGCTCTGGATCAGCGCCGCAAGGGTCTTGGACACGCCTTCGATTTCTTCCAGGGCCACACCGGCATCCTGCGCCAGCCGTGCGCCGCGCACCACTTCGGTGGTGGTTTGTTCCATGGAAATCACGGCTTCGTTGGTGTCGGTCTGGATCGCCCGCACCAGTGTTTCAATCTGTCGGGTCGCGGCGGACGAGCGCTCGGCCAGCCGTTGCACTTCGTCGGCAACCACGGCGAAACCACGCCCGGCATCACCGGCCATCGAGGCCTGAATTGCCGCGTTGAGGGCGAGGATGTTGGTCTGGTCGGCAATGTCGTCGATCAGGCTGACGATGTCGCCGATTTCCTGGGACGACTCGCCCAGACGCTTGATGCGCTTGGCGGTGTCCTGGATCTGCTCGCGAATGTTATCCATGCCGTGGATGGTGTTGTGCACCACCTCGTTGCCCTTGTTGGCGATCTCCACCGAGCGCTCAGCCACTGCCGAGGATTCGGCAGCGTTGGCCGACACCTGATCGATGGACTGGGCCATGTCGCTGATCGCGGTCGAGGCTTCGGAAATCTGCTGGGCCTGATGCTCCGAGGCCTGGGCCAGGTGCATGGCGGTGGCCTGGGTTTCCTGCACCGCAGCGGCGACCTGGCCGGCGGTGAGGTTGATGGTGGCGACCAGATCGCGCAGCTGGTCGACGGAATAGTTGATCGAGTCGGCGATGGTCCCGGTGAAGTCTTCGGTCACCGAGGCGGTTACGGTCAGGTCGCCGTCGGCGAGGTCTTCGATCTCGTCGAGCAGGCGCATGATCGCGTTCTGGTTGCGCTCGTTCTTTTCGGCGGTCTCGCGCAACTGACGGTTGGTTTCCCGGACCATGACCATGCCGATCAGGATGATCGAGGCCAGCGCCAGCAGGCCCAACACATAACCGCCGATGGTGTCGGTATTGCGCCCGCCGGCGAGGTTTTCGAAACCGGTGGCCAGGTGCGAGGCTTCGTCGAGCAGGGTCTGCGACAGGCTGAAGATATTGGTGGCCGACTCACGGACCTTGAACAGCTCCGGCGAGGTTTCGAGGATTTCATCCACCGAACCGGAGACGAACTGGAACAGTTCGGAAATCTCGCTCAAGCGAGCGCGGGCGTCACGGTCTTCGACCTGGCTGACCTTCAGCGCCGGGTTACCTTGCAGCATGCCGTTAAGCACCTGACCGAAGCGTGCGGCATCACGACCGAAGGCATCGGCGGCCTGCTGGGAGTTTTCATCGCCCGACAGCACGGTGTTGACCGCGCCGAGAATCCGCTCGGCCAGCAGCGACTGACGCTGGGCCATCGCCACCTGCGCCGCCGGCGCACCGCGTTGCAGGAGGATTTCCACGACCTTTTCGTATTCGATCTGCAACTGCGGCACGGTTTCGGCCAGAGTTGCAGCCACCTGATGCAGGGACAGCACGGTCTGTTCGCTGGAGAGAATCGCGTCGGTGTTTTTCAGCAGGCGTTCCCAGTCCAGCTGCACGGCGCGCATTTCCGGACGCACGGTGGACGGCGCGGGCGGCAGGCCGGTGGCCGGGTCACCCTTCTTCAGGTAGCCCCAGCGCTGGGCAAAATCGTTACGCGCGTCGCTCAACAGTTTGAACGCGGCGGCCTTGCCGGCGGCAGCTTCGGTGGCGTTCTTGGCGATCCGCTGCGACAGCACCCGCAGCTCGCCGGCGTGGCCGATGTACTGCTTGTCGTAGTTGGCCTGGGTGTTGAGGTAAGCGAAGTTGGCGAACAGCAGCATGATGAACACGATCAGTGCGATGAACAGCACGATGATCTGCGAGCGGCTGCGCGAGCCTTCTGCGGGCTTGCCTGTTTTTGCTTTGATCATCGGTCCTCGCCTGTTAAACCGCGACGTGCATGAAACTCGGTGACTGCGCCAGCGCAAACAGGCTGAACACCCGCCAGTTCTGCTCGCGCCGGAAATAGCCCTTGATGAACTCGCCCTTGGAGCCTTGCCGTTTACTGATCGAGACGGATTCGAAACTGTCCTGCTCGAAGTGCTGCAGGCCGAAGACCTCATCGACCAGCAACCCGGCAAATACGTCCTGATGCTCTACCACCAGTACCCGCCGCTGCTTGCGCATCGGTGACAGCTCATGGCCGAAAAAGCCGCACAGGTCCATGACCGGCAGCAGGCGTCCGCGCAGGTTGGCCACGCCCTTGACCCACGGCTTGACGCCCGGCAGCTGGGTGACGCGCAGTTCGGGCAGCACTTCGCTGACTTCGCCCATCGGCGTGACGTACCAGTGCTCGCCCAGACGAAAGCCGATGCCGCTCCAGCGATCCTGGCGCGCCGGTTGCGACGGCAGGTCCGCCGCCAGCAGGCGACAGCGCTGGTCGATCTGCCACAACAGTTCGAACGCGGTCAGCGACTCGCTCATGGCGGCGCGATCAACCGGCCAGCACGTTGTTCAGGGTCTTGATCAGCGTGTCTTCGTCGACCGGTTTGGTCAGGTAGTCCTTGGCGCCCTGGCGGGTGCCCCAGACCTTGTCGGTCTCCTGATCCTTGGTAGTGATGATGATCACCGGGATGTGGCTGGTCTCCGCATCCTTGGTCAACTGGCGGGTGGCCTGGAAGCCGTTGAGGCCGGGCATGACGATGTCCATCAGCACCGCGTCGGGTTTTTCCTGGCGGGCCAGGGCCACGCCGTCGGCGCCGTTTTCGGCTTTCAGCACTTCGTGCCCGTGCTTTTCCAGCATGCCGGTGAGTTTGTACATTTCGGTCGGCGAATCATCGACGATCAGGATACGTGCCATGGTCTTCCCCATTTTTCTTGTCGACACCGGGCCCGCTGGCCGAGCGTCTCTGTGCGTGTCTTACTGCGGCAAAGCGGCAGCGAAGCCCGGAACATGGGCCGAAATCGCGTCGAGCAGTTCTTCCTTGCTGAAAGGCTTGGTCAAAAATTGATCGGAACCGACAATCCGCCCCTTGGCCTTGTCGAACAGCCCGTCCCGGGACGACAGCATGATCACCGGCGTGCCCTTGAACGCGTTGTTGTTCTTGATTAAAGCGCAGGTCTGATAACCATCCAGACGCGGCATCATGATGTCGACAAAGATGATCCCGGGATGGTGGTCGGCGATCTTCGCCAGGGCGTCAAAACCGTCGATCGCGGTGATGACTTCGCACCCTGCATTTTTCAACAGGGTCTCGGCGGTGCGACGAATCGTTTTCGAGTCGTCGATCACCATGACCTTCAAGGCGCTGGACTGCTGTTCCATAAGGGGGCTCTACCGTCGCCTTTGCGAATCAATTTGTCCGTTTTGCGATGACTGATGGCTGGAAACCCTTGATGCTCAAGGGCCAGCACGGCTGGGAGCCTTTTTAGCACAGTCTCCAGACGCAATCTATCGACGGGTTTTTCCTTGACCGAAAACCCGCCCGGCGCCACTCTGGCGGCACTTTTTTCATACCGATCCGGTAGCCAATTTTCGAGGAAAACCCAATGAGCGTTCGCGTCGGGATTGTCATGGACCCTATCGCCAGCATTTCCTATAAAAAGGATAGCTCGCTGGCCATGCTGCTGGCGGCGCAGAAGCGCGGCTGGGAACTGTTCTATATGGAACAGCAAGACCTTTATCAGGGTGAAGGCCAGGCACGGGCGCGGATGAAGCCGCTGAAAGTCTTCGCCAACCCGGAAAAATGGTTCGAACTGGGCACCGAGCAGGATTCGCTGCTGAGCGACCTGAACGTGATCCTGATGCGCAAGGATCCGCCGTTCGACATGGAGTTCGTCTACTCCACCTACCTGCTCGAACAGGCCGAAGCCGCCGGGGTGCTGGTGGTCAACAAGCCGCAGAGCCTGCGCGACTGCAATGAAAAACTGTTCGCCACGCTGTTCCCGCAGTGCACGCCGCCGACCGTGGTCAGCCGCCGCGCCGACGTGCTGCGTGAATTCGCCGCCAAACATGGCGACGTGATCCTCAAGCCGCTGGACGGCATGGGCGGTACTTCGATCTTCCGTCACCGTGCCGGCGACCCGAACCTGTCGGTGATTCTGGAAACCCTGACCGCCCTCGGCGCCCAGCAGATCATGGGCCAGGCCTACCTGCCGGCGATCAAGGACGGCGACAAGCGCATCCTGATGATCGACGGCGAGCCGGTGGATTACTGCCTGGCGCGGATTCCGGCCCAGGGCGAAACCCGTGGCAACCTCGCGGCCGGTGGTCGTGGCGAAGCCCGTCCGTTGACCGACAAGGATCGCTGGATCGCCGCCCAGGTCGGCCCGACCTTGCGCGAAAAAGGCCTGCTGTTCGTCGGCCTGGACGTGATCGGCGAGCACCTGACCGAAATCAACGTCACCAGCCCGACCTGCATCCGCGAAATCGACAATGCCTTCGGCACCGACATCGGCGGCCTACTGATGGATGCCATCGAGAAAAAGCTGCAAGCTTGATGTGCATCACATGCAGCCTGTCGCTTGATGCTTGAAGCTAAAGGCGTGAAACCAACATTGCGTTATCATGCGCGGCCTGTGAAAAACGCGATGTTGGTTTTCTTGTCATGACACTTCCGTCCGATCTGCCCGCTGAACTCGCCCATAAAGGCGTGCGCCCGGTCGATCGCCTCGGATTTACCCTGTTTCTCGCGGCGCTGATCCATTTGGCGCTGCTGCTCGGCGTGGGTTTCACCATGGTCGAGCCCAAGCAGATCAGCAAAACCCTGGAAATCACCCTCGCCACCTTCAAGAGCGAAAAGAAGCCGGCGAAGGCCGATTTCCTCGCCCAGGAAAACCAGGAAGGCAGCGGCACCCTCGACAAGAAGGCGATCCCCAAGACCACCGAAGTCGCGCCGTTCCAGGACAACCAGGTCAAGAAAGTCACCCCGCCGCCGGCCGCCAAGCCGGAAGTGCAGGAAGCCGCACCCAAAGCAGCGGTGACGACCGTCGCGCCGAAACCGAAAAAGGCGCCGACCAAGAAAGAAGAAGCCAAGACCGAGACCAAACCGACGGTCGACGCCCCGACTTTCGACAGCTCGCAGCTCTCCAGCGACATCGCCAGCCTCGAAGCCGAACTGGCCAACGAACAACAGCTCTACGCCAAGCGCCCACGTATCCACCGCCTGAGCGCTGCGTCGACCATGCGCGACAAGGGCGCCTGGTACAAGGACGAGTGGCGCAAGAAGGTCGAGCGCATCGGCAACCTCAATTACCCCGACGAAGCCCGGCGCAAGCAGATCTACGGCAATCTGCGCCTGATGGTGTCGATCAACCGCGACGGCTCGCTGTATGAAGTGCTGGTGCTGGAGTCTTCCGGCCAGCCGCTGCTGGATCAGGCGGCGCAGCGCATCGTGCGCCTGGCGGCACCGTTTGCACCGTTTACCGGGGACCTGTCGGACATCGACCGGCTGGAAATCATCCGCACCTGGAAATTCGCCCGGGGCGACCGGCTGTCCAGTAACTGAGTCGATCTTTTGCCCGCTCCAGCTTGTCAGTTCGCCCCCCGAACGCCACACTAGCGCACATGAAAAACGTCAGCCCCAGCTACCTCAAGCATCACTTCCTGATCGCCATGCCACACATGGCCGACCCGAACTTTGCCCACACCTTGACCTACATCGTCGAGCACACGGCCAATGGCGCCATGGGGCTGGTGGTCAACCGACCGCAAGAGCTGAATCTGGCCGACATCCTCGAACAATTGCGCCCGGACATCGATCCGCCAGCGCTGTGCCAGCATGTGCCGATCTTCATCGGCGGCCCGGTGCAGACCGATCGCGGCTTTGTCCTGCACCCGGCGGGCAAGACCTTCCAGGCCACCGTCGAGCTGGAGGGCGATCTGGCCCTGTCCACCTCGCAGGATGTGCTGTTCGCCATCGCCGACGGCGTGGGCCCGGCCAAAAGCGTCATCACCCTCGGTTATGCCGGTTGGGAAGCCGGTCAGCTGGAGGCCGAACTGGCCGACAACGCCTGGCTGACCTGCCCGTACGACGCCGACATCCTGTTCAACACCAGCAGTGAACTGCGCCTGGAAGCGGCGGCCAAGCATTTGGGGATCAACCTCAGCCTGCTGACCAGCCAGGCAGGACACGCCTGATGGCCCTGCGCCTGATCCTCGGCTTCGACTACGGCACCAAACAGATCGGCGTGGCGGTCGGCCAGGTGATTACCGGCCAGGCCCGCGAACTGTGTACCTTGAAGGCGCAAAACGGTGTGCCGGACTGGAATCAGGTCGAAGCCCTGATAAAGGAATGGAAACCCGACGCCGTGGTGGTCGGCCTGCCGCTGAACATGGACGGCACGCCCAGCGAAATGTGCGCCCGCGCCGAGAAATTCGCCCGACGCCTCAATGGCCGCTTCAACCTGCCTTTCTATACCCACGACGAACGCCTGACGACCTTCGAAGCGAAGGGCGAACGACTGGTGCGCGGTGGGCAGAAAGGCAGCTACCGCGACAACCCGGTGGACGCCATCGCCGCCGCCCTGCTGCTGCAAGGCTGGCTCGACGAAAACACCGCACTATTTGAATCCTGACAAGCGCTACGGCGCTTTTCTTTTGGTTACAACCCGAGCCCCGGTTCGCGAGAACCGGCTCGACCCCAAGAAGGAGCAACCATGAGCCTGCCAAATCCCGCCGATCTGATCAGCCAGATGGCGACCCGCCTCAAGGCGCACCTTGCCCAGCGTGAGATCAGCGAACCGCGTTACATCGGCATCCGCACCGGCGGCGTCTGGGTCGCCCAGGCCCTGCTCGCAGAGCTGGGCAGCGACGCGCCATTGGGCACGCTGGATGTTTCCTTCTACCGCGACGACTTCAGCCAGAACGGCCTGCACCCGCAGGTGCGCCCGTCCGCCCTGCCCTTCGAAATCGAAGGCCAGCATCTGGTGCTGATCGACGACGTACTGATGAGCGGCCGGACCATCCGCGCCGCCATGAACGAACTGTTCGACTACGGCCGCCCGGCCAGCGTGACGCTGGTCTGCCTGCTGGACCTGGACGCCGGCGAACTGCCGATCCGCCCGAACGTGGTCGGCGCGACCCTGTCGCTGGCCGCCCACGAGCGGGTCAAGCTGTCCGGGCCGGAGCTGGCCCTCGAACTGCAAGACCTTGCCCTTTAATCCGCCCTATTGAGAGTCCCCCTCGCGATGACGCCTCTAGATACCAAGCGCCCGCTGCAGCTCAATGATCAGGGCCAGCTGCGCCACTTCCTCTCGCTCGACGGCCTGCGCCGCGAGTTGCTGACGGAAATCCTCGACACCGCCGACTCGTTCCTCGAAGTCGGTGCCCGGGCCGTGAAGAAGGTCCCGTTGCTGCGCGGCAAGACCGTGTGCAACGTGTTCTTCGAAAACTCGACTCGCACCCGCACCACTTTCGAACTGGCGGCCCAGCGGCTGTCGGCGGACGTGATCACCCTGAACGTGTCGACCTCGTCGGCCAGCAAGGGCGAAACCCTGCTCGACACCCTGCGCAACCTGGAAGCCATGGCCGCCGACATGTTCGTCGTGCGCCACGGCGACTCGGGCGCTGCACACTTCATCGCCGAGCATGTCTGCCCGCAAGTGGCGATCATCAACGGCGGCGACGGCCGGCACGCGCACCCGACCCAGGGCATGCTCGACATGCTGACCATCCGCCGTCACAAAGGCGGTTTCGAGAACCTCTCGGTGGCCATCGTCGGCGACATCCTGCACTCGCGGGTGGCGCGCTCGAACATGCTCGCCCTGAAGACCCTCGGTTGCCCGGACATCCGCGTGATCGCGCCGAAGACCCTGCTGCCGATCGGCATCGAGCAATACGGCGTGAAGGTCTACACCGACATGACCGAAGGCCTGAAAGACGTCGACGTGGTGATCATGCTGCGCCTGCAACGTGAGCGCATGACCGGCGGCCTGCTGCCGAGCGAAGGCGAGTTCTACCGCCTGTTCGGCCTGACCACCGCGCGCCTGGCCGGCGCCAAGCCCGATTGCATCGTCATGCACCCGGGGCCGATCAACCGCGGCGTGGAAATCGAGTCGGCAGTGGCCGACGGCCCGCACTCGGTGATCCTCAATCAAGTCACCTACGGCATCGCGATCCGTATGGCCGTGCTGTCGATGGCCATGAGCGGACAAACAGCGCAGCGTCAATTCGAGCAGGAGAACGCCCAGTGAAGCTCAGCATTCTCGGCGCCCGCGTCATCGACCCAAGCAGCGGCCTGGATCAAATCACCGACATTCACGTTGAAGCCTGCAAGATCGTCGCCCTCGGCGCGGCACCGGCCGGTTTCACCGCCGTCGAAACCATCGACGCCCAAGGCCTGGTGGCCGCTCCGGGGCTGGTCGACCTGAACGTCGCCCTGCGCGAGCCGGGCTACAGTCGCAAAGGCACCATTGCCAGCGAAACCCGCGCTGCTGCGGCCGGCGGCGTGACCAGCCTGTGCTGCCCGCCGAAAACCAAACCGGTGCTCGACACCTCCGCCGTGGCCGAACTGATCCTCGACCGCGCCCGCGAGGCCGGCAACACCAAGGTGTTCCCGATCGGCGCGCTGAGCAAAGGTCTGGATGGCGAGCAACTGGCCGAGTTGGTCGCCCTGCGCGACGCCGGTTGTGTGGCGTTCGGCAATGGCCTCGAAAGCTTCCGCAACACCCGTACCCTGTGCCGGGCGCTGGATTACGCGGCGACCTTCGACCTGACGGTGATTTTCAACTCGCAGGATCACGACCTCGCTGACGGCGGCCTGGCCCACGAAGGCCCCACCGCCAGCTTCCTCGGCCTGCCGGGCATCCCGGAAACCGCTGAAACCGTGGCCCTGGCCCGGGATCTGCTGCTGGTCGAACAGACCGGCGTGCGTGCGCACTTCAGCCAGTTGACCAGTGCTCGCGGTGTGGCTCTGATCGCTCAGGCCCAGGCCCGTGGTTTGAAAGTCACCGCGGATGTCGCCCTGTATCAGCTGATCCTGACGGACGAAGCGCTGATCGACTTCAGCAGCCTGTATCACGTGCAACCGCCGCTGCGCACCCGCGCGGATCGCGACGGCCTGCGTGATGCAGTGAAGTCCGGCGTGGTCTCGGCCATCTCCAGCCATCACCAGCCCCACGAGCGCGATGCCAAACTGGCACCGTTCGGTGCGACCGAACCGGGCATCAGCAGCGTCGAACTGCTGCTGCCGCTAGCGATGACGCTGGTCGAGGATGGTCTGCTGGACCTGCCGACCCTGCTGGCCCGCCTGAGCGCCGGCCCGGCCGAGGCCCTGCGCCTGCCGGCGGGCAAACTGGCGGTCGGCGGCGCGGCGGATATCGTGCTGTTCGATCCGAAGGCTTCGACCGTGGCCGGCGAAACCTGGCTGTCGAAAGGCGAGAACTGTCCGTTCCTCGGTCATAGCCTGCCGGGTGTGGTGCGTTACACCTTGGTGGATGGCCGGATCAGCCATCAGGCGTAAAAAAATGGCGAGGGAGCCAGCTCCCTCGCCATCACTTACTGAAAGGCGCCCCGCCCTTCGGCATTACGCACCGACACCTGATCGTTCAGCGTCCAGAAGTCATACAGCACCCCCAGAAAGAACAACCCGCCGGTCAGCAGATACACCACCCCGCTGATCCACTTGCCCTGATACATCCGGTGCACGCCGAGCGCGCCGAGGAAAGTCAGCAGAATCCACGCCACGTTGTACTCGATCGGCCCCGCCGTAAAACGCAGGTCGGCTTCGCGATCCATTGCCGGGATCAGGAACACGTCGATCAGCCAGCCGATCCCCAGCAACCCGAAGGTGAAAAACCAGATCGTGCCGGTCACCGGTTTGCCGTAATAGAAGCGGTGAGAGCCTGTGAAACCGAAAATCCACAACAGGTAGCCGATCACCTTGCTATGGGTGTCTTTTTCCTTCACTCGGGGCAGCTGATAGCCGTTCATTAAGACCTCGATACACGCGATAGATAAATATTCTTTAATTCTTTGTGACTTTTTTACAGGTAGCCGACGTATGGCAAATGCTACCGTGTCTCCCGTCAAAGCCTTATAGCACCGGACTCCTGTCCGACAATTGCGTCTTTTTGCCGCTTATTTGGTTCCGTTGGCACCCGATTGAATCGACCAACGGCCTCGGAAGGGACAAAAAAGCTGTTATAAAGTTGCGCGCTATCACATGAAGAGCCCTGCCTAATGCGTCCATTTTTCAAGACATGGCTAACCATTTGCCTATTAATGCCACTGGCCGCCCACGCCACCAATCGTGAGCAACGTCTTCCAAACGTTAACGGTTTTACCCCTAAATCCCATGCCTCTGCTCCATCGAACAAAGGCAAACAGGTCAAACACACCACGCTGAGCAGCAACGGCCGCAGCAAGCTGGTGCCACCGATGGCGACCAAGGAAAGCAGCAACGTCCTCAGTCGCGCGGTAAACGTCCTCGGTACACCCTACCGTTGGGGCGGCAGCAGCCCGAGTAAAGGCTTCGACTGCAGCGGTCTGGTGAAATACGCGTTCAACGACGCCACGTTCGACCTGCCACGCACCTCGAACGCCATGGCCAGCGGTCACGGCGAGAAAGTCGAACGCAAGGACCTGAAGCCGGGCGACCTGATTTTCTTCAACATCAAGAGCCGTCGGGTCAATCACGTTGCCATCTACCTGGGCAACGACCGTTTCATCCATGCGCCACGGCGCGGCAAGTCGGTGAGCATCGACACACTGAACAAGCCGTACTGGGAAAAGCATTACGTGGTGGCCAAACGCGTATTGCCGAAGGAACAGGGGCAGATGCGCGTCGTTCAGCGCTGAGCTAGTTCGTTTGACGCTGCGCGTCTCAAAGCGGACGCAGAGCGTCCATTGAGGCATTCCCACGCAGAGCGTGGGAACGATCAAAATCGCAGCCCACGGGCTGCGATTTTTTTTGCCTAGAAGTTATCCGGCGTACGCGCCTTTTCCCGCGCATGCTCGCGGCTGATCAAGCCCTTGGTCACCAGATCCTTCAAGCACATGTCGAGTGTCTGCATCCCCAGCGAGCCGCCGGTCTGTATCGCCGAGTACATCTGCGCCACCTTGTCCTCGCGGATCAGGTTACGGATCGCCGACGTCCCCAGCATGATCTCGTGCGCCGCCACCCGGCCGCCGCCGACCTTCTTGATCAGCGTCTGCGACACCACCGCCAGCAAGGACTCCGAGAGCATCGAGCGCACCATGGATTTTTCGTCCCCGGGGAATACGTCCACCACCCGGTCGATGGTCTTGGCCGCCGACGTTGTGTGCAGTGTGCCGAACACCAGATGCCCGGTCTCGGCGGCGGTCAGCGCCAGGCGAATGGTTTCCAGATCACGCATCTCGCCCACCAGGATCACATCCGGGTCTTCGCGCAGTGCTGAACGCAATGCGGTGGCGAAACTGCGGGTATCGCGATGGACTTCGCGCTGATTGATCAGGCATTTGCGCGATTCGTGGACGAATTCGATCGGATCTTCGATAGTCAGGATGTGGTGATGGCGATGGGTGTTGAGGTAATCGATCATCGCCGCCAGGGTCGTGGACTTGCCGGAGCCGGTCGGCCCGGTCACCAGCACCAGCCCGCGTGGCGCATCGGTGATCTTGCGAAAGACGTCGCCCATGGCCAGGTCCTCCATGCTCAGCACTTTCGACGGGATGGTCCGGAACACCGCGCCGGCGCCACGGTTCTGGTTGAAGGCATTGACCCGAAAGCGCGCCACGCCGGGGACTTCGAAGGAAAAGTCGGTTTCCAGATGTTTCTCGAAGTCCACCCGCTGGGTGTCGTTCATGATGTCGTAGATCAGCTCGTGCACTTGCTTGTGATCCAGCGCCGGCAGATTGATCCGCCGCACGTCGCCATCCACGCGGATCATCGGCGGCAGACCGGCCGACAGGTGCAGGTCGGAAGCGCCCTGTTTGGCGCTGAAGGCCAGCAGTTCAGTGATATCCATAGCGTCCCTCAATTCCAGTAGAATGCCGCGAACCTTCAGACCGCTGGCGCCTCTTGATGTCCACGATAGCAGACAACATTCAACTGGTTAGTTCGCGCATTAAGGCAGCCGTCAAAGCCGCCGGGCGCGATGAAAACAGCGTCCAGCTGCTGGCCGTGAGCAAGACCAAACCGGCACAAGCCCTGCGCGAAGCGTACGCCGCCGGCCTGCGCGATTTCGGCGAGAACTACCTGCAAGAGGCCTTGAGCAAACAGCTCGAACTGGCCGACCTGCCCTTGATCTGGCACTTCATCGGCCCCATTCAGTCGAACAAGACCCGCTCGATTGCCGAGCATTTCGCCTGGGTGCACTCCGTGGATCGTCTGAAAATCGCCCAACGCCTGTCCGAGCAACGCCCTGCGGATCTGCCGCCACTGAACATCTGCATTCAGGTCAACGTCAGCGGTGAAGCCAGCAAGTCCGGCTGCACGCCGCAAGACCTGCCGGCGCTGGCCCAGGCCATCATCGCCCTGCCGCGCCTGAAGCTGCGTGGATTGATGGCGATTCCCGAGCCGACTGAAAATCGCGCCGAGCAGGATGCTGCATTCGCCGCCGTTCAGAAGTTGCAGGCGAGCCTCGATCTGCCGCTCGACACACTTTCCATGGGCATGAGCCACGACCTCGAGTCGGCCATTGCCCAGGGCGCGACCTGGGTCCGTATCGGTACGGCCCTGTTCGGCGCCCGCGACTACTCCCAATCTTGAACATTTCCAGATAAGGACCTGACATGAGCAACACGCGTATTGCCTTTATCGGTGCCGGCAACATGGCCGCCAGCCTGATCGGCGGCCTGCGGGCCAAGGGTCTGGAAGCTGCACGGATTCGCGCCAGCGATCCGGGCGAAGAAACCCGCGCCAAAGTCAGCGCCGAACACGGCATCGAAACCTTCGCCGACAACGCCCAGGCCATCGACGGTGCCGACGTTGTCGTGCTGGCAGTCAAGCCACAGGCCATGAAAGCCGTGTGCGAAGCGATTCGCCCGAGCCTGAAACCGAATCAACTGGTGGTCTCCATCGCCGCCGGCATCACCTGCGCCAGCATGACCGCATGGCTCGGCGAGCAACCGATCGTGCGCTGCATGCCGAACACCCCGGCGCTGCTGCGTCAGGGTGTGAGCGGTTTGTACGCCACCGGCGCAGTGAGTGCCGAACAACGCCAGCAGGCTGAAGAGCTGCTGTCCGCCGTCGGCATCGCCTTGTGGCTGAACGAAGAGCAGCAACTGGACGCCGTCACTGCGGTCTCCGGTTCCGGCCCGGCGTACTTCTTCCTGCTGATCGAAGCCATGACCGCCGCCGGCGTCAAACTCGGCCTGCCGAAGGAAACCGCCGAGCAACTGACCTTGCAGACCGCTCTGGGCGCTGCGCACATGGCGGTGTCCAGCGACGTCGACGCTGCCGAACTGCGCCGCCGCGTGACCTCGCCGGCCGGCACCACGGAAGCTGCGATCAAATCGTTCCAGGCCGGCGGCTTCGAAGCCCTGGTGGAAAAAGCACTCGGCGCCGCCGCGCACCGCTCGGCCGAAATGGCCGAACAACTGGGCAAATAAGGAGCCTTACATGATTGGATTGAACACCGCAGCGGTCTACGTGCTGCAAACCCTCGGCAGCCTGTATCTGCTGATCGTGCTGCTGCGCTTCGTCCTGCAACTGGTGCGGGCGAACTTCTACAACCCGTTGTGCCAGTTCGTGGTCAAGGCGACCCAGCCGCTGCTCAAGCCACTGCGCCGGATCATCCCGAGCCTGTTCGGCCTCGACATGTCGTCGCTGGTGCTGGCGATTCTCGTGCAACTGGCGCTGATGGCGCTGACCCTGCTGCTGACCTATGGCACTACCGGTAACCCGCTGCAACTGCTGATCTGGTCGTTGATCGGTGTGACGGCGCTGTTCCTGAAGATTTTCTTCTGGGCCATGATCATCAGCATCATCCTGTCCTGGGTCGCACCGGGCAGCCACAATCCGGGCGCCGAACTGGTGAACCAGATCTGTGAACCGGCCCTGGCGCCGTTCCGCCGCATCCTGCCGAACCTCGGTGGTCTCGACCTGTCGCCGATTTTCGCCTTCCTCGTGCTGAAGCTGATCGACATGCTGGTGATCAACAACCTCGCGGCGATGACGATGATGCCGGAAATCCTGCGCCTGCTGATGTGAGCTGGTTTCGCTGGGACGGTGACGACCTGATTCTGGAATGTCACCTGCAACCGGCCGCCCGCAGCGATGATTTCTGCGGGCTGCACGGTGATCGCCTGAAGATCCGCCTGACCGCGCCGCCGGTTGAGGGCAAGGCCAATGCCTATCTGATGGGGTTTCTGGCCAAGGCTTTTGGGGTTTCCAAAAGTCAGGTCAGTCTGATCGGCGGTGAGTTGAACCGGCAGAAGCGAGTGAAGATTTGCTCGCCGAAGAAGTTGCCGGATTTGCCGGGGCTGGGCATGCGCCCGTCATAAGTATGCGTAGCCCCTGCCCCTCACCCCAGCCCTCTCCCTCAGGAGAGGGAGCCGATAATTGTTGTTTTCGAAACTTGAGTTCAACTCGAAAATATCAGGTCAGTGCAGCTCGAAAGATCACCTCGGTCAGTCCCCTCTCCCTCCGGGAGAGGGTTAGGGTGAGGGGAAAAATCCCCAGCCAAACACCCATTTCCCAAACACCCTGCCCTTAGCTTGCTGCTAACCCCCATGCTCTTTAGACTTACGCCTCATTTCAACGAGAGCAGGGTCGATGCCAGCTGCCTTTCCCCCCGATTCTGTTGGTCTGGTGACGCCGCAAACGGCGCACTTCAGCGAACCGCTGGCCCTGGCCTGCGGCCGTTCGCTGGCCGATTATGACCTGATCTACGAAACCTACGGCACGCTGAACGCGCAAGCGAGCAACGCCGTGCTGATCTGCCACGCCCTGTCCGGCCACCACCACGCTGCGGGTTACCACAGCGTCGACGACCGCAAGCCCGGTTGGTGGGACAGCTGCATCGGCCCCGGCAAACCGATAGACACCAACAAGTTCTTCGTGGTCAGCCTGAACAACCTCGGCGGTTGCAACGGCTCCACCGGCCCGAGCAGCCTCAATCCGGAAACCGGCAAGCCGTTCGGCGCCGACTTCCCGGTGCTGACCGTGGAAGACTGGGTGCACAGCCAGGCACGTCTGGCCGACCTGCTCGGCATCGGCCAATGGGCGGCGGTGATCGGCGGCAGCCTCGGCGGGATGCAGGCGCTGCAATGGACCATCACGTATCCGGATCGCGTTCGCCACTGCCTGGCCATCGCCTCGGCCCCCAAGCTGTCGGCGCAGAACATCGCCTTCAACGAAGTGGCGCGCCAGGCGATCCTCACCGACCCGGAATTCCACGGCGGCTCGTTCCAGGAACAGGGTGTGATTCCCAAGCGCGGCCTGATGCTGGCGCGGATGGTCGGGCACATCACTTACCTGTCCGACGACTCCATGGGCGAGAAATTCGGCCGCGGCCTGAAGAGCGAAAAGCTCAACTACGACTTTCACAGCGTCGAGTTCCAGGTCGAAAGCTACCTGCGCTATCAGGGCGAAGAGTTCTCCGGGCGCTTCGATGCCAACACCTATCTGTTGATGACCAAAGCGCTGGACTACTTCGATCCGGCGGCGAACTTCAACGATAACCTGGCGAAAACCTTCGAAGGTGCAAAGGCCAAGTTCTGCGTAATGTCGTTCACCACCGACTGGCGCTTCTCCCCGGCCCGCTCGCGGGAACTGGTGGACGCGCTAATGGCCGCGCGCAAAGACGTCAGCTACCTGGAAATCGACGCGCCGCAAGGCCACGACGCCTTCCTGATTCCGATCCCGCGTTACTTGCAGGCGTTCGGCAATTACATGAACCGCATTACGTTGTGAGAAAGCCATGAGAGCTGATCTGGAAATCATCCAGGAATGGATCCCCGCCGGCAGCCGCGTGCTCGACCTCGGTTGCGGTGACGGCGAGTTGCTGACCTGGCTGCGCGACCACAAGCAGGTCACCGGCTACGGCCTGGAAAACGACGCCGACAACATCGCGCAGTGCGTGGCCAAGGGCGTCAACGTTATCGAGCAGGATCTGGACAAGGGCCTGGGCAACTTCGCCAGCAACAGCTTCGACATCGTGGTGATGACCCAGGCCCTGCAAGCCGTGCATTACCCGGACAAGATCCTCGACGAAATGCTGCGGGTCGGTCGCCAGTGCATCATCACCTTCCCCAACTTCGGTCACTGGCGCTGCCGCTGGTACCTGGCGAGCAAGGGCCGGATGCCGGTCTCCGAGTTCCTGCCGTACACCTGGTACAACACGCCGAACATTCACTTCTGCACCTTCGAAGACTTTGAAGAACTTTGTCGCGAACGTGAGGCGAAGGTCATTGATCGGCTTGCCGTGGATCAACAGCACCGCCACGGGTGGGCCAGTAAGCTATGGCCTAATCTGTTAGGTGAGATCGGTATCTACCGCGTCAGCAGCCCGGGGCTTGCGGATCACAGAATCGCGGTCTGAACCACGACATTGCGAGGAGAACGAACATGGGACGCTTGATTACCGCGCTATTGGCCGCCTGCCTGAGCCTGTCGGCCGTGGCCGCCGATGCCATCAAGGGCGAACGCAAGGAAGTGTTCGGTGATGTCACCGTGCATTACAACACCTTCAACTCGACCTTCCTGACGCCGGACATCGCCAAGGCTGCCGAGCTGATCCGCAGCAAGAACCAGGGCGTGATCAATGTCTCGGTGATCAAGGACGGCAAACCGCTGATCGCCCAGGTCACCGGCACCGTCAAAGACCTGACCAGCCAGAGCGTGCCGCTGACTTTCCGCCAGATCACCGAACAGGGCGCGATCTACTACATCGCCCAATACCCGGTGGAACAGCAGGAAACCCGCACCTTTGAAATCAAGGTGCAGACCGGCGACAAGATCAACACCATCAATTTCAACCAAGAGCTTTTCCCTGGCCAATGATCAATCTCAAGCAACTCGTACTGGCCAGCCATAACGCCGGCAAACTCAAGGAACTCCAGGCCATGCTCGGCGAATCGGTGCAATTGCGCTCGATCGGCGAATTCAGCAGCGTGGAGCCGGAAGAAACCGGCCTGTCGTTCGTCGAGAACGCGATCCTCAAGGCCCGCAATGCCGCGCGCATTTCCGGGCTGCCGGCGCTGGCCGACGATTCGGGTCTGGCGGTGGACTTCCTCGGCGGTGCGCCGGGCATCTACTCGGCGCGCTACGCCGACGGCAAGGGTGACGCGGCGAACAACGCCAAGCTGCTCGACGCCTTGAAGGATGTGCCTGAAGCCGAGCGCGGCGCGCAGTTCGTCTGCGTGCTGGCGCTGGTGCGTCACGCCGACGATCCGCTGCCGATCCTCTGCGAAGGCCTGTGGCACGGGCGCATTCTGACCGCCGCCAGCGGTGAGCACGGTTTCGGTTACGACCCGCTGTTCTGGGTGCCGGAGCGTAACGTGTCCAGCGCCGAGCTGAGCCCGAGCGACAAGAACCAGATCAGCCACCGCGCCCGTGCAATGGATCTGCTGCGCCAGCGTCTGGGCTTGAAATGACCGATAGCTCCTCCGCGTCGTCGCTGATTATCGGCGGCGCCGCCTCCTCGCCTCGGGCACCGTTGCCGACGCTGCCGCCCCTGGCGCTGTACATCCACATCCCGTGGTGTGTGCGCAAATGCCCCTATTGCGACTTCAACTCCCACACCGCCAGCCCGGTGCTGCCGGAGCAGGAGTACGTCGACGCGATGCTGGCCGACCTCGACCAGGATCTGCACGCGGTATACGGCCGTGAGTTGAGTTCGATCTTTTTTGGTGGCGGCACGCCGAGTCTGTTCAGTGCCGAAGCCCTCGGCCGCTTGCTGGAAGGTGTGAAACAGCGCATTCCGTTTGCCGACGACATCGAAATCACCCTGGAAGCCAATCCCGGGACGTTCGAGCAAGAGAAGTTCGTCGCCTACCGCAAACTGGGGATCAATCGCCTGTCGATCGGCATCCAGAGCTTCCAGCAGGAAAAGCTCAAGGCCCTCGGCCGTATCCACAACGGCGATGAAGCCATCCGCGCCGCCGGCATGGCGCGCCAGGCCGGGTTCGATAACTTCAACCTCGACTTGATGCACGGCTTGCCGGACCAGTCGCTGGACGATGCCCTGAGCGACCTGCGCCAGGCGATCGAGCTGAAGCCGACGCACATTTCCTGGTATCAGCTGACGTTGGAGCCGAACACTGTGTTCTGGAACCAGCCGCCAGTGCTGCCGGAAGACGACACGCTGTGGGACATTCAAGAGGCCGGACAGGCGCTGCTGGCCGAGCACGGTTACGCGCAGTACGAAGTTTCGGCCTATGCGCAACCGGGTCGCCCGGCGCGGCATAACCTGAATTACTGGAGCTTCGGCGACTTCATCGGCATCGGCGCCGGCGCCCACGGCAAGCTCAGTCACCCGGACGGGCGCATCGTGCGCACCTGGAAGACGCGCCTGCCGAAGGACTACCTCAACCCGGCCAAAAGCTTCCAGGCCGGCGAGAAAGCCCTGACCAACGACGAGATGCCGTTCGAGTTCCTGATGAACGCCCTGCGCCTGACCGCCGGCGTCGAATCGCGCCTGTACCCGGAGCGCACCGGCCTGCCGCTGGAGAGCCTCGACGAACACCGGCGCGAGGCCGAACAAAGCGGTCTGTTGCAGGTCGAACCGTCACGTCTGGCGGCCACCGAGCGCGGACAACTGTTCCTCAACGACTTGCTGCAGAAATTTCTGAGCTGACCGCTCTTAAGGAAACCGCATGGATTTGATACTCGACCTGCTCGCCACCGTGTCCCGCTGGAGTCGCAGCAACCTCTCGGAAATCGCTTTGGCCCTGGTGGGTTGCCTGCTGGTGCTGTTCGGCGCTGACTTCAAAGGCTGGGTCGAGCAACGCCTGGGCAGCATCGCCGGCGCCCTGCGCGTGCCGCTGATGGCCCTGCTGTGCCTGATCGGCAGCGGCGCGGCGCTGATCTACGCGACGCCTTGGGTGGTGAAGGGGCTGAGCCAGTTCAACAACTACAGCCTGGCGCCGGTGTTGTTGGTGGTGCTCGTTTTGATCGGCGTAGTCGCGGATCGCCGCTGATTTTCAGCTACTACCCAAAACAACTGTGGGAGCCATTGGCTCCCACAGTTTTTTATTGCGTGACGCTTAAGCGAGCTTCTCGAACTTCAGATCCCACACGCCATGTCCGAGACGTTCGCCGCGGCGTTCGAACTTGGTGATCGGGCGTTCGGCCGGGCGAGGCACGCACTTGCCGTCTTCGGCGAGGTTGCGATAGCCCGGAGCGACGTTCATCACTTCCAGCATGTATTCGGCGTACGGCTCCCAGTCGGTGGCCATGTGCAGAATGCCGCCGACTTTCAGCTTGCTGCGCACCAGTTCAGCGAAGGAAGCCTGAACGATGCGGCGCTTGTGATGGCGGCTCTTGTGCCACGGATCCGGGAAGAACAGCATCAGGCGATCGAGGCTGTTGTCGGCGATGCAACGGTTGAGCACTTCGATCGCGTCGCAATCGTAGACCCGCAGGTTGGTCAGGCCCTGAGTCAGCACGCCGTTGAGCAGCGCGCCGACACCCGGACGGTGAACCTCGACACCGATGAAATCCTGTTCCGGCGCAGCGGCGGCCATTTCCAGCAGCGAGTGACCCATGCCGAAACCGATCTCCAGCGAACGCGGCGCGGAACGGCCGAACACCTGGTCGTAATCCACCGGCGCATCGGCCAGCGGCAGGACGAACTTCGGCGCGCCCTGATCCAGGCCGCGCTGCTGGCCTTCGGTCATGCGCCCGGCGCGCATCACGAAACTCTTGATGCGGCGGTGTTGGCGCTCGTCGCCTTCTTCCGTCTGGATTGGCGTGTCGTTCGATTCAGTCATCAATAGCTCTTACTTGATCAGACCATCCAGCGGCGAAGAGGCGCTGGCATAGAGTTTTTTCGGCATGCGGCCGGCGAGGTAGGCCAGGCGGCCCGCGACGATCGCGTGTTTCATGGCTTCGGCCATCATGATCGGCTGCTGGGCGTGGGCGATGGCCGAGTTCATCAGCACCGCGTCACAGCCCAGTTCCATCGAGATGGTGGCGTCGGAAGCGGTGCCGACACCAGCATCCACCAGCACCGGGATCTTGGCTTCTTCGAGGATGATCTGCAGGTTGTATGGATTGCAGATCCCCAGGCCCGAGCCGATCAGACCGGCCAGCGGCATCACCGCAATACAGCCGATTTCGGCCAATTGACGGGCGATGATCGGGTCATCACTGGTGTAAACCATCACGTCGAAGCCTTCCTTGACCAGCACTTCGGCGGCCTTGAGGGTTTCGATCACGTTAGGGAACAGGGTTTTCTGGTCGGCCAGCACTTCCAGCTTCACCAGGTTGTGGCCGTCGAGCAGCTCACGGGCCAGGCGGCAGGTGCGCACGGCTTCGACTGCGTCGTAGCAACCAGCTGTGTTGGGCAGGAAGGTGTAGCGATCCGGCGACAGCACTTCGAGCAGGTTCGGCTCGCCTTCGATCTGGCCCAGGTTGGTGCGGCGCACGGCGAAGGTGACGATCTCGGCACCCGAGGCTTCGATGGCCAAGCGGGTTTCTTCCATGTCACGGTACTTGCCGGTACCGACCAGCAAACGCGACTGGTAAGTACGACCGGCCAGAACGAAAGGCTTGTCGCTACGAACGATGCTCATGGGGAATCCTCTGTTGGGGTGAGGGTCTTGCAGAATTCTCGGCCCATGCAGGCCTGGCGATCAGCCGCCGCCGATGGCGTGCACCACTTCGACGTTGTCGCCGTCATTCAAAGTGGTGTCGGCATGCTGGCTGCGCGGGACGATATCCAGATTGAGTTCGACCGCGACGCGGCGTCCGGTCAGATCCAGACGGGTCAGCAGGGCCGCAACGGTTTCACCGTCGGGCAGTTCAAAGGATTCACCGTTCAACTGAATGCGCATGCGCAACGCCGCCATCACTTTTTAGGGGGTGGCATTCTAGCCCGATCATGACCTAAAGGTCAGCACCAAGCGTCAAGCGGTTGGCTGCAGGCGCCAGGCGGCGAGTCCGAGGCACAGCCAGCCGATCAGGAACGCCAGGCCACCGAACGGGGTGATGATGCCGAGCTTGCCGATGCCTATGGTGGTCAGCAGGTACAGGCTGCCGGAGAACAGCAGGATGCCAATACTGAACGAGATGCCGGCCCAGGCGATCAGACGCCCCTGCAGCTGGGTGGCCAGCAGCGCCAAGCCGAACAGCGCCAGTGCGTGCACCAACTGGTAGGTGACGCCGGTGTGGAAGATCGCCAGATACTCCGGGGTCAGGCGGTTTTTCAGGCCATGGGCGGCGAATGCGCCGAGGCCGACACCGGTGAAACCAAAGAAGGCAGCCAGCATCAGAAAGCTACGCAGCATGTAGAACTCCAGTCAGACTCGATCGGCAGGGTCTGTATAATGGCCCGCTCAACCGGTTCGGCCAAGCCATCTCTATGCTGCGTTTATTTCTCCGTCGTTTCACGAAGGCCCTGCTCTGGTTCGCGGGCGGCAGCGTATTGCTGGTGTTGGTGTTTCGCTTCGTGCCGCCACCGGGCACGGCGCTGATGGTCGAACGCAAGATCGAATCCTGGATCGACGGCGAGCCGATCGATCTGCAACGCACCTGGAAACCGTGGGACGAGATCTCCGATGACCTGAAGGTCGCGGTGATTGCCGGCGAAGACCAGAAATTCCCCGAGCACTGGGGTTTCGACCTGAGTGCGATCAAGGCCGCACTGGCCCACAACGAACTCGGCGGGTCGATTCGCGGCGCCAGCACCCTGAGTCAGCAAGTGTCGAAGAACCTGTTTTTGTGGTCCGGTCGCAGCTATCTGCGCAAAGGCCTGGAGGCCTGGTTCACCGCGCTGATCGAAGTGTTCTGGCCAAAGCAGCGGATTCTCGAGGTGTACCTGAACAGTGTCGAATGGGATGACGGCGTGTTTGGTGCCGAAGCGGCGGCAAGGCATCACTTTGGCGTAGGCGCCAGGTCGCTGTCCCGTCAGCAGGCGAGCTATCTGGCGGCTGTGCTGCCGAATCCCCGGGTCTGGAGCGCCAGCCACCCAACCGCTTACGTGTCACGCCGTGCCGGATGGATTCGCCAGCAGATGAGCCAGTTGGGTGGCGACAGCTATTTGCTGACACTCAACGATTCGCGCCGCGCGCCCTGGGCCCAATGACTTTCTGACGGGCAAACAAAAACGCCCCGATCATCACTGATCGGGGCGTTTTTTATTGCCGGACTGCCGGTTATGCGGCAATCGACAACTTGAGCTTGTTCATCGCGCTCTTCTCGAGCTGACGGATCCGCTCGGCCGACACGTTGTACTTCTGCGCCAGGTCGTGCAGCGTGGCTTTCTCTTCTGCCAGCCAGCGCTGGTAGAGGATGTCGCGGCTGCGTTCGTCCAGCACTTCCAGTGCTTCGTGCAGGTTGTGATTGGAGTTGTCGCTCCAGTCGGCGTCTTCCAGTTGACGCGCCGGGTCGTACCGGTGGTCTTCCAGGTAGTTGGCCGGCGACTGGAAAGCACTGTCGTCGTCCGCTTCCGCAGCCGGGTCGAAGGCCATGTCATGGCCGGTCAGGCGACTTTCCATCTCACGCACTTCACGCGGCTCGACGCCGAGGCTTTCCGCCACACGGTGGACTTCCTCGTTGTTCAGCCAGGCCAGACGTTTCTTCTGGCTGCGCAGGTTGAAGAACAGCTTGCGCTGGGCCTTGGTGGTCGCGACTTTCACGATCCGCCAGTTGCGCAGGATGAACTCGTGAATCTCGGCCTTGATCCAGTGCACCGCGAAGGACACCAGACGCACGCCCATTTCCGGGTTGAAACGCTTCACGGCCTTCATCAGGCCGACGTTACCTTCCTGGATCAGGTCAGCCTGAGCCAGACCGTAGCCGGAATAGCTACGGGCGATGTGTACGACAAACCGCAGGTGGGCGAGCACCATCTGCCGAGCCGCCCCCAAATCCTGCTCATAGTAGAGACTCTCGGCCAGTTCACGCTCCTGCTCCGGCGTCAGCAATGGAATGCTGTTGACGGTGTGCACGTAGGCTTCCAGGTTTGCGCCTGGAACCAATGCATACGCAGGTTGCAAAGAATTGGACATACGGAAAAACCTCCGACTTACATACTCATGCTTTTCAGCATTGCGAAAAATTGACCGGAAACTCAAATGAAAGTTTCCTTAACCACTGAAAGGTCAATCACGCGCAAAAAAAGATTCTACTTCGGCGCCAGCTCCCTGAGATGACGTGCGACTGCAATCCATGCACCGATATAACCCAACAGCACCGCGCCAAGCAAGAGCGACAGACCGTCGGCAACTGGCACGCCGGCCAGTGCGAAATCACTGCCGTACAAGCCGGCCAGCCCGACCACCGCGTCGTTCAGCCAGTTCAGGCCGAACGCCAAAACACCCCAGGACAGCAGCCCCGCACCGAAGCCATACAGCGCGCCCATATAAAGAAAGGGACGACGCACATAGCTGTCGGTGCCGCCGACGAGTTTAATCACTTCTATCTCGGTGCGGCGGTTTTCAATATGAAGACGAATGGTATTGCCTATCACCAAAAGTAATGCAGAAACCAGCAACACCGTCAGACCGAACACGAAGCGGTCGCCGAGCTTGAGGATGGCGGCCAGACGCTCGACCCAGACTAGATCAAGTTGCGCCTGTTGTACCTTGGGCAGCTCGGAAAGTTTTTGTCTTAATGCTTCCAGGGTCGACTTGTCGACCTCGTTCGGCGTCACCAGCACTACGCCCGGCAGCGGGTTTTCCGGCAGCTCGCGCAGGGCTTCGCCCAAGCCGGACTGCTGCTGGAACTCTTCCAGCGCCTGATCGCGGCCGACATATTCAGCATCAGCTACGCCCGGCATGCCTTTGATCTGATCACGCAACGCTTCGCCCTGAGCCGGACTGGCCTCGAGCTCCAGGTACAGCGAAATCTGCGCCGCGCGCTGCCACGAGCCGCCCAGACGCTCGACGTTGCTCAGCAACAGCGAAAGGCCCATCGGCAGGCTCAGCGCAACCGCCATCACCATGCAGGTGAAGAAGCTACCGATCGGCTGCTTGCCGAGACGGCGCAGGCTGTCGATCCAGCTCGCGCGATGGCTTTCGATCCAGGCACGGAACAACGTGGCGAAATCCGGGCCGTCGTCATCGTCGTGCTTTTTCTTCTTTGGCGGTTGCGGATCGGCGGCCTTCGGGGCCACGCGCTCGGAAACCTTCGGACTGCGTGTTGCACTCATACGCCGGCCTCCCCGTCGCCGATCAATCGGCCGCGTTGCAGGGTCAGCATGCGATGGCGCATGCGCGCGATCAGCGCCAGGTCGTGACTGGCGATCAGCACGCTGGTGCCCAGACGATTGATGTCTTCGAACACGCCCATGATCTCGGCCGCCAGACGCGGGTCGAGGTTACCGGTCGGTTCGTCCGCCAGCAGCAGGGCCGGACGGTGAACGATGGCGCGGGCAATGCCGACGCGCTGTTGCTGACCGGTGGACAGGTCGCCCGGATACAGCTCGGCCTTGTCCGACAGCGCCACGCGCTCCAGCGCCGAATCGACTCGCTTGGCGATCTCGACCTTGGACAGTCCGAGAATCTGCAACGGCAGCGCGACGTTGTTGAACACCGTGCGATCGAACAGCAGTTGATGGTTCTGGAACACCACGCCGATCTGCCGACGCAGGAACGGAATCTGCGCATTGCTGATGGTGCTCAGGTCCTGCCCGGCCAGCAGCAGCTTGCCGCTGGTCGGACGTTCCATCGCCAGCAAAAGGCGCAACAGCGTGGATTTACCGGCACCGGAGTGGCCGGTGACAAACAGGAACTCGCCGCGACGGACTCGAAAGCTCAGCTCATGCAAGCCGACGTGACCGTTCGGGTAGCGCTTACCGACCTGTTCGAAACGAATCATGAACGCTCCCGCTCGGCAAACAGTGCCTGGACAAAGGGTTCGGCTTCAAAGGTACGCAGATCGTCGATGCCTTCACCGACGCCGATGTAGCGGATCGGCAGGCCGAATTGCTTGGCCAGGGCGAAAATAACCCCGCCCTTCGCGGTTCCGTCGAGCTTGGTCAGCGCCAGGCCGGTCAGTTCGACGGTCTGGTTGAATTGCTTGGCCTGGTTGATGGCGTTCTGGCCGGTGCCGGCGTCGAGCACCAGCAGCACTTCGTGCGGCGCATCGGCGTCGAGCTTGCCGATCACCCGGCGAACCTTTTTCAGTTCTTCCATCAGGTTGTCTTTGGTGTGCAGACGACCGGCGGTGTCGGCGATCAGCACGTCGATGCCACGAGCCTTGGCGGCCTGCACGGCGTCGAAGATCACCGAAGCCGAGTCCGCGCCCGTGTGCTGGGCGATCACCGGAATCTTGTTGCGCTCGCCCCAGACCTGCAACTGCTCGACCGCCGCAGCACGGAAGGTGTCACCGGCGGCGAGCATGACTTTCTTGCCTTCCAGCTGCAGTTTCTTCGCCAGCTTGCCGATGGTGGTGGTCTTGCCGACGCCGTTGACGCCGACCACCAGAATCACGAACGGCTTGTTCTGGGAAACGATCTTCAGCGGCTGCTCGACCGGTTTGAGCATTGCAGCCAGCTCGGCTTGCAGGGATTTGTACAGGGCGTCGGCGTCGGCCAGTTCTTTACGTGCGACTTTCTGAGTCAGGCGCTGGATGATCACCGAAGTCGCCTCGACGCCGACGTCGGCGGTCAGCAAACGGGTTTCGAGATCGTCGAGCAACTCGTCATCGATGGCTTTCTTGCCGAGGAACAGGCTGGCCATGCCCTCGCCGATGCTGGCGCTGGTCTTGGACAGGCCTTGCTTGAGGCGGGCGAAGAAGCCGGCCTTGGTTTCTTCGGTGCGCGGGGCCTCGACCGGGATTTCAACCTGGATTTCCACAGGAGCGACTGGCGCGGCTGGCGCTACGGCGACCGGTGCAGGTGCAGGTGCAGGTGCAGGTGCAGGTGCAGGCTCGGGCGCTTCGACAACCGGAGCAACCGGGGCAGCAACCACAGGTTCTGGAATGACCGGAGCAGCTTCCACCACCAGCGCCTGAACAGGCTCGGGAGCGAACGCAACCGGCGCAGGAATCGGCGGCGTAACATGCGACGCAGCCTCTTCAACCAGCGCCACCGGCTCTTCCGCCACTGGCAAGGTCAGCCACGGCTCGCTGGCCGCGGTCAGCGGCAGTTCGGCGGCGGCCGGCGCTTCAGGCTCGGCCTCGACCACCGGTTGCAGCACCGGCTCGGCGATCGGCAGCACAACCGGTGCCGGCGCTTCTTCTATTACGGGAGCGGGCGCAGGGACCGGCTCAGGAATGGCAGTCGGCTGTTCGACGACGGGTTCCTGCGGTTTCTTGCGCAGCCATCCGAACAGGCTTTTCTTCTCGCCAGCCGCAGCTGGGGTCTTCTTGTCGTCGTTGGAACCAAACATGGAGGACGGCTATCTCACGGTAGCGACGCGCCACAGGGGCGCCCCGGCAAATAAATATTCGATGCAGAACAGACTGTGTTTCATCCAGCTTGTTCACGCGCAACATTTTGTCGAGGCACCAAAAGCACCTCAAAGGTCATTAAATACGAAGGACTGGAACGGCATCGTCGGCGAAAACGCAGAGTTTAGCTGAGAAACTCAAAGCTTCTGCCGGTAACCCGTACAACCTATAGACCGATCAGTGGCCTGATAGGCGTGGCCGCCAGTAAAACGGATCAGTATCCTAGCACCCTCTCGCCCGCCGACGCTAAGACCAAGCGGGCAGCCCAACAGGTTTAAAAACGAATGAATGCTCTAGCCCGCCGCGCCGCAGGCCTGCTGCTCAGCACAGTCTGCCTGCCCCTTTCGGCCCTGGCGGCCGACCCGCAACCGACCCACGAATTCACCCTCGACAACGGCCTGAAGGTCGTCGTGCGCGAAGACCATCGCGCGCCGGTGGTGGTGTCGCAGGTCTGGTACAAGGTCGGTTCCAGCTACGAAACCCCGGGACAGACCGGTCTGTCCCACGCCCTCGAGCACATGATGTTCAAGGGCAGCGAGAAGGTCGGCCCCGGCGAAGCCTCGCTGATCCTGCGCGACCTCGGCGCCGAAGAGAACGCGTTCACCAGCGACGACTTCACCGCTTATTACCAGGTGCTGGCCCGCGACCGTCTGGGCGTGGCCTTCGAACTGGAAGCCGACCGCATGGCCAACCTGCGCCTGCCGGCCGACGAGTTCGCCAAGGAAATCGAAGTCATCAAGGAAGAGCGTCGCCTGCGCACCGACGACAAGCCGATGTCCAAGGCCTACGAGCGCTACAAGGCCATGGCCTACCCAGCCAGCGGTTATCACACGCCGACCATCGGCTGGATGGCCGACCTTGAGCGGATGAAGGTCGAAGAGCTGCGTCACTGGTATCAGTCCTGGTACGTGCCGAACAACGCCACGCTGGTGGTGGTTGGCGACGTGACCCCGGACGAGGTGAAAACCCTCGCCCAGCGCTACTTCGGGCCAATCGCGAAACGCGACGTGCCGCCGGCGAAAAAACCGCTGGAACTGGCCGAGCCGGGTGAACGCCAGATCACCCTGCACGTGCAGACCCAACTACCGAGCCTGATGCTCGGTTTCAACGTCCCGAGCATCGCCACCGCCGAAGACAAACGCTCGGTCAACGCCTTGCGCCTGATCTCGGCATTGCTGGACGGCGGCTACAGCGGCCGCATCCCGACCCAACTGGAGCGTGGTGAAGAGCTGGTGTCCGGTGGTTCGTCGAGCTACGACGCCTACACCCGCGGCGACAGCCTGTTCACCCTGTCGGCCACGCCGAACACCCAGAAGAAAAAGACCATGGTCCAGGCTGAAGCCGGCCTGTGGAAACTGCTGGAACAACTGAAAACCACTGCGCCGTCCGCCGAAGAGCTGGAGCGCGTGCGTGCGCAGGTCATCGCCGGCCTGGTCTTCGAGCGCGACTCGATCACCAGCCAGGCCACCGCCATCGGCCAGCTGGAGACCGTCGGTCTGTCGTGGAAGCTGATGGACACCGAACTGGCCGATCTGGAAAGCGTCACCCCGCAAGACATCCAGAACGCCGCCAAGCTGTATTTCACCCGCGAACGTCTCAGCGTCGCCCACGTCCTGCCACTGGAGACGACTCATGAGTGAGCGCAAAACCCCACGCCTGCTGCTCGGCCTGATCGCCGTGGCCATCGTCGGCTCCGCCGCGTTCTACCTGGTGCCGAGCGACAACACCAAGGCCAGCGAAGCGCTGGATAACGCCAAGTCCAGCCAGAAGCTGCAATCGCTGGCCGAACTCGACGGCAAGGCCCCGGCCAGTCGCAAGCTCGACGTGCAGACCTGGAACACCGCCGAAGGCGCCAAGGTGCTGTTCGTCGAGGCTCGCGAACTGCCGATGTTCGACATGCGCCTGATCTTTTCCGCTGGCAGCAGCCAGGACGGCAACGCGCCGGGGCTGGCCCTGCTGACCAACGCCATGCTCAACGAAGGCGTGGCGGGCAAGGATGTCGGCGCCATCGCCCAAGGTTTCGAAGGTCTGGGCGCGGATTTCGGCAACGGCGCCTATAAAGACATGGCCATCGCGTCGCTGCGCAGCCTGAGCGCCGCCGACAAACGCGAGCCGGCGTTGAAGCTGTTCTCGGAAGTAGTGGGCAAGCCGACCTTCCCGGCCGATTCCTTCGCGCGCATCAAGAACCAGATGCTCGCCGGTTTCGAATACCAGAAACAGAACCCCGGCAAACTTGCCAGCCTAGAGCTGATGAAGCGTCTGTACGGCAATCACCCGTACGCCCATTCCAGCGACGGCAATGCGCAAAGCGTGCCGAAGATCACCCTGGCACAACTGCGTGAGTTCCACGCCAAGGCCTATGCGGCCGGCAACGTGGTGATTGCGCTGGTGGGCGATCTGTCCCGCAGCGAAGCCGAGGCGATTGCCAATCAGGTGTCCGCTGCGCTGCCAAAAGGCCCGGCGCTGGCGAAAGTCGAACAACCGACCGAGCCGAAAGCCGGCATCGGCCACATCGAGTTTCCGTCGAAACAGACCAACCTGATGATCGCGCAACTTGGCATCGACCGTGATGACCCGGACTACGCCGCGCTGTCGATGGGCAACCAGATCCTCGGCGGTGGCGGTTTCGGTACCCGGCTGATGAGCGAAGTGCGCGAGAAGCGCGGCCTGACCTACGGCGTGTATTCGGCCTTCAGCCCGATGCAGGCTCGCGGCCCGTTCATGATCAACCTGCAGACCCGCGCGGAAATGAGCGAAGGCACCCTGAAACTGGTGCAGGACGTGCTCGCCGACTACCTCAAGACCGGCCCGACCCAGAAAGAACTCGACGACGCCAAGCGCGAACTGGCCGGCAGCTTCCCGCTGTCCACCGCGAGCAACGCCGATATCGTCGGCCAGCTCGGCGCCATGGGTTTCTACAACCTGCCGCTGAGCTATCTGGATGACTTCATGCGTCAATCCCAGAGCCTGACGGTCGAGCAGGTTCGCGACGTCCTGAACAAACACTTGAGCACGGATAAACTGGTCATCGTCAGCGCTGGCCCGACCGTGCCGCAAAAGCCGTTACCGGCCCCATCTGACAAACCTGCCGAGCAGCCGCTCGGGGTTCCGGAGCATTAATGGCCAGTCCAAAGAAACCTGTACAAAAACTGCACAACGGTGTGAACCAGTTGCGCATCATCGGCGGCGAATGGCGCAGCCGAAAGCTGAGCTTTCCTGATGCGCCGGGCCTGCGTCCGACGCCTGACCGGGTGCGCGAAACCCTGTTCAACTGGCTCGCGCCGTACGTTGCCGGGGCCAAGGTGCTCGATCCGTTCGCCGGCAGCGGCGCGCTTTTTCTGGAAGCGCTGTCCCGTGGCGCGGCCATGGGTCAGGCGCTGGATGCCAGCCACGTCGCAGTCTCCAGCCTGAAAGAACATCTCGGCACGCTGCGTTGCACCAACGGCCACGTGCAGACCGCCGATGCCCTGCGCTACCTCGAAACCCAGACCGCAACCGCGTTCGACCTGGTGTTCCTCGACCCGCCGTTCAACCAGAACCTGCTGCCGACGGTGTGCTCATTGCTGGAAGAGCGCCAATGGCTGGCCGACGATTCGTGGATCTACACTGAAAGCGAAACCGCGCCATCGACCCTCGGCCTGCCGGGCAACTGGCGCCTGCACCGCGAGCAGAAATCCGGGCGGGTGTACTACGCGTTGTGGCAACGTATGGCAGTGATCGCCGGTTAACCGACCGGCCTGAAAAAGCGGCGAGTCTCAGCCGAGGCTCGCTGCGCTGCATCGAGAGCAATCGTGCCCCCTTCGTCAAAACCGTTCATCCCCGCCTTCGGCCTCGGCAATCCGCACCTGCAAACCTTGTGGGGGCCGCTGTGGCGCAAAACCGTGCACCTTGATCGCCAGCGCGAACGGCTGTGGCTGGACGACGGCGACTTCCTCGACCTCGACTGGCACGGCCCGCACAGCGCCGAAGCGCCGCTGGTATTGGTGCTGCATGGGCTGACCGGTTCTTCCAATTCGCCTTACGTGGCCGGGATCCAGGCAGCGCTCGCCGCGCAAGGCTGGGCCAGTGTTGCGCTGAACTGGCGCGGCTGCTCGGGCGAACCGAACCTGTTGCCGCGCAGCTACCATTCCGGCGCCAGTGAAGACCTCGCCGAGACCATTCGCCACCTGAAAGCCAAGCGGCCACTGGCGCCGCTGTATGCGGTCGGCTATTCACTCGGCGGCAATGTGTTGCTCAAGCATCTGGGGGAAACCGGCAGCGCCAGCGGCGTGCTCGGTGCGGTGGCGGTGTCGGTGCCGTTTCGCCTCGATCAATGCGCCGACCGTATTGGTCAGGGTTTCTCGAAGGTCTATCAGGCGCACTTCATGCGCGAGATGGTCGCCTACATCAAGAACAAGCAGCGCCAGTTCCAGCACGACGGGCGCGAGGACGGTCTCGCCGCACTGGCCGCGCTCGGCTCGCTGGAAAACATGCGCACCTTCTGGGATTTCGATGGCCGGGTGACTGCGCCGCTGCACGGTTTCGCCGATGCCGAGGATTACTATCGCCGCGCGTCGAGCCGCTATTTTCTCGGCGAGATCCGCACGCCGACCCTGATCATTCAGGCGGCCGACGACCCGTTCGTGTTCCCCCACAGTCTGCCTTCGGTCAGTGAGTTGTCGGCCACGACCCAGTTCGAATTGCAGAGCAAGGGCGGACATGTCGGTTTCGTCGACGGCACGTTCCGTCAGCCGGGTTATTACCTGGAACGACGGATTCCGCAGTGGCTGACCGACGCGGGGCGCGGGTGAGGTCATGAGCGAACAGGGCGAGTCGATCCGTTTCTGGCAAGCCGCGCCTCTGGCCGGTGTCGAGCTGTTGACCGCGCGCTACATCGAGCATCGTTTCGCCCCGCACGTCCACGACGGTTATGTGATCGGCATGATCATGGCCGGCGCCCAGCGCTACCGTTATCGCGGCGCCGAACACCTGGCGGGCAGCGGCACGCTGGTGCTGATCAATCCGGACGAAGTGCATAACGGCCACAAGGGCACCGAGGACGGCTGGCTGTACCGGGCGTTTTATCCCGACACCGGGCAGATCGTCGCGCTGCTCAATGAACTGGAACTACCGACCGCACCGATGCCGGCCTTCGGCGCGACGCTGTATCGCGATCCGGATCTGGTCAACGGTTTCTGTCAGTTGCATCGTTTGCTGGAAAGCCCCGCCACCGCGCTGCAGCAGCAAACGGTATGGCGCGAGATGATGATGCTGCTGTTGCAGCGTCACGCGGCGGTGCAGATCAACGGCAACCCCGGCAAGGAGCACCGCGCGGTGGCGATGGCCAAGGAGTTGCTGCACGCGCAACTGGCGGCGGCGCCCTCGCTGGAAGAACTGGCGGCGGCCGTGAACCTCTCGCCTTTCCACTTTGCCCGGGTGTTCCGCCGCGCCACCGGCATGCCGCCGCACAGTTGGCTGATGCAGCAGCGGATCGCCTGCGCGCGGGGCTTGTTGCAGAGCGGCTGCCTGCCGGTGGAAGTCGCCACGCAGCTGGGATTTGCCGACCAGAGCCATCTGAGCCGGCAGTTCAAACAGGTTTATGGCGTGGGGCCGGCGGCCTATCGCAGTGCGCGGCTGGATCGCTGAGCGCTTACTCGCCGGTGGCGATACCGCGCGACGGCTCGTTGATCCACTCGCTCCACGATCCGGCATACAGCGAACCCAACGGGTAACCCGCCAGGCTCAGGGCGAACAGGTTGTGACACGCCGTCACACCAGAACCGCAATACGCCACCAGATCGGCCGGCGAACGCTTGCCGAGTTTCGCGGCGAAACGCTGCTTGAGCTGATCGGCCGGCAGGAAACGCCCGTCGCTGCCCAGATTGTCGGTGAACGCCGCGCATTGCGCGCCGGGAATGTGCCCGGCGATCGGGTCGATCGGTTCCACTTCACCCTTGAAGCGCGGCAAGGCGCGGGCATCGAGCAGGGTCAGGGCCGGCTGGCCGAGGCGCTGCTGCAACTGCTCTGCGCTGAGCAGTAGGCTCATGTCCGGCTGGCCGCTGAAATTGCCGCGAGCTGCTGACGGTGGATCAAGACTCAACGGCAGCCCCGCCGCATGCCAGGCCTTGAGACCGCCATCGAGAATGAACACGCCGTCGCGCTTGCCCAGCCACGCCAGCAACCACCAGGCCCGCGCCGCATAGGCACCGGGACCGTCGTCATACAAAACCACGTCACTGTCATTGTTGATGCCGAAGGCTTGCAGGCGTTCGATCAGCGCCGCCGGCTCCGGCAGCGGATGACGACCGGTCACGCCCTTGGTCACCGGGCCGCTGAGGTCGCGCTCAAGATCAGCGAAATGTGCCCCGGCGATGTGCCCTTCGGCGTAGCTGCGCTGGCCGTAATCCGGGTCTTCGAGGGCAAAACGGCAATCGAGAATCACCAGCCCCGGTTGCGCCTTGCGGGCATCCAGTGCGGTCGGGCTGATCAGTTGCGCAATCGGCATAGCGAACGACTCCAGTGAGGAAATGGGCTTACGGTCTTTCTTCGAGGGCCTGGGCCAGCGGCACGTAGAACTCTTCGAACAAGGCATTGACCTCATCGCGGGCCTGCTCGGTGACGAACCCCGCTTCCAGCACCAGCACCTGATACACGCCACGTTTGATGGCCTGTTCGCTGAGGTGATTGGAATTCTCCCGGGTCGTGCACAGGAAGCGCACCCACGAGGTGAGGATGATCCACGCGTTGAGGGTCAGGGACTCGATCTGCACCCGGTCCATCTTCAGGATCCCGGCAGCAACGAAGCCTTCGTAGATCGCCGCGCCCTGGATCACGCAGCGCTGGGAGAAGCGCCGATAACGCCCGGCCAGGTCCGGATCGCTGTCGAGCAGGTGCTCGAGATCGCGGTGCAGGAAACGGTAGCGCCACATCGCCGACAGCAGCTCCTTGAGATAGAAACGCTTGTCTTCGACCGTCGCGGCACGGCCCTGGGGCGGACGCAGAAAGCTGTCCACCAGGCTTTCGTACTCACTGAACAGCACGGCGATGATCGCCTGCTTGTTGGGGAAGTGGTAGTACAGATTGCCCGGAGAAATCTCCATGTGGGCGGCGATGTGATTGGTGCTGATGCTGCGCTCGCCCTGCTGATTGAACAGCTCGAGGCTGTTCTGCACGATGCGCTCGCTGGTTTTGATCCGTGGGGCCATGGCTTGAGCTTTAATTCAGAGTGCGTTGGGGGGCATCTTACGACCTAACCGGAACGGGATAAAACCAGGATGCGCAAGGAAGCCATTTGACTTTATAGAGCATAGACTCTAAAAAGTTCCTCACAACAACATCTCCGGAGCTGACGATGACTGCCGATATTGCCTACCTGCAAACGCTGCAACAGCCGCTGGAAGAGCTCAACCGGCTGTTCGATGCGCAGCGTGCCGCCTACGCCGCCAACCCGATGCCGCCTGCGGCCCAGCGCCAGCAATGGCTCAAGGCCCTGCGCGATTTGCTGAGCAGCGAACGGCAGGCCCTGATCGACGCCATCAGCTCCGACTTCAGCCACCGCAGCGCCGATGAAACCCTGCTCGCCGAATTGATGCCGAGCCTGCACGGCATTCACTACGCCAGCCAGCACATCAGCCAGTGGATGAAACCTTCGCGGCGCAAAGTGGGTGTGGCTTTCCAGCCGGCGTCGGCGAAAGTCGTGTATCAGCCGCTGGGTGTGGTCGGCGTCATCGTGCCGTGGAACTACCCGCTGTTCCTGGCCATCGGCCCGCTGACCGGCGCGCTCGCGGCCGGCAATCGAGTGATGCTCAAACTCAGCGAATCGACCCCGGCCACCGGCCTGCTGCTCAAGGAACTGCTGGCGCGGATCTTCCCCGAAGATCTGGTGTGCGTGGTGCTCGGCGAGGCCGATGTCGGCGTGGCGTTTTCGAAGATGCGCTTCGACCACCTGCTGTTCACCGGCTCCACCAGCGTCGGCAGGCACGTGATGCGCGCAGCGGCAGAAAACCTGACACCGGTAACGCTGGAACTGGGCGGCAAATCCCCGGCCATCGTTTCCCACGACGTACCGCTCAAGGACGCCGCCGAACGCATCGCTTTCGGCAAGACCCTCAACGCCGGCCAGACCTGCGTGGCCCCGGACTACGTGCTGGTGCCGGAAGCGCGCATCGGTGGTTTCGTCGAAGCCTATCGCCAGGCGGTGCGCGGTTTTTATCCGACACTCGCCGACAACCCCGACTACACCGCCATCATCAACGAGCGCCAACTGGCGCGACTGAACAGCTACCTCAGCGACGCCACCAGCAAGGGCGCGCTGTTGATTCCGCTGTTCGACCAGGGCCAGGGCCGGCGCATGCCTCACAGCCTGTTGCTGAATGTCAGCGACGAGATGACGGTGATGCAGGACGAGATCTTCGGCCCGCTGCTGCCGATCGTGCCGTATCAGGATCTGGATCAGGCATTTGCTTACATCAATCAGCGGCCACGTCCTCTGGCTCTTTACTACTTCGGCTACGACAAGCGCGAACAGAAGCGCGTACTCAGCGAAACCCATTCCGGTGGCGTCTGCCTCAACGACACGCTGTTGCACGTGGCGCAGGACGACATGCCGTTCGGCGGCATCGGCCCGTCGGGCATGGGCCATTACCACGGGCACGAAGGTTTCCTGACGTTCAGCAAGGCCAAGGGCGTACTCGTTAAACAGCGCTTCAACGCGGCGAAGCTGATCTACCCGCCGTACGGCAAATCCATTCAGAAACTGATCCAGAAACTGTTCATTCGCTAACGTCACCGCCGGGTAATAACAACAATGCACCCAAGCCTGACCGAAACACCTGCCCTGTCGCGCCGTGGCCTGCTGAAATTCAGCCTGGGCGCCACGGCTTTTCTCGCCACCGCCGGCCTTGGTGCCAGCCTTAGCGGCTGTTCGTCGAGCGTTTCAGCCAACGGATTCGCCACGTTGCGCAGCGGCGACCTGCTGTTTCTGCGCGCGCTGATTCCAGTGATGCTGGAGGGCGCCGTTGCTGTGGAAAAGCTGCCCGCCGCTGTCGATGGCACCCTGAAGTCGCTGGATTACAGCCTCGATCACTTGTCGCCGGAAATGCTCAAGCTCACCCGGCAACTGTTCGATGTGCTGGGCATGGCCGTGACACGCGGGCCATTGACCGGAATCTGGGGCAGTTGGGAAAACGCCAGCGCCGAGGCGATCCGTCACTTCCTCGAACGTTGGGAAAACAGCTCGCTGAGCTTGCTGCGCATGGGCCACAGCTCGTTGCTGCAAATGGTGATGATGGCCTGGTACACCCGCGCCGAATCCTGGGCCCATTGCGGTTACCCCGGCCCGCCCGCCGTTTGAGCCTGGCGACCCACGCAAAACAATAATAAGAGAACCTGATCGATGCCCGTACCCGACCCGTTTCGCGAAGGCCTTGCCCGTGGCTGGAAAACCTACAACGGCGCGCAACTCACCGATGACCTGACCCTGGAAGCCGATGTCGCCATCATCGGCAGCGGCGCCGGTGGCGGCACCACGGCGGAAATCCTCAGCGCCGCCGGCTACAAAGTGCTGCTGATCGAAGAAGGCCCGCTCAAGACCAGCAGCGATTTCAAACTGCTGGAAGACCAGGCCTACAGCAGCCTCTATCAGGAAGGCATCGGCCGCATGAGCAAGGATGGCGCGATCACCATCCTTCAGGGCCGCGCGGTCGGCGGCACCACGCTGATCAACTGGACATCGAGTTTTCGCACGCCCGAACCGACCCTCGAACACTGGGCCAAAGAACACAACGTCAAAGGCCACAGCCCCGCCGACATGGCGCCGTGGTTCGAAAAAATGGAGCAGCGCCTCGGCGTCGCCCCGTGGATGGTGCCGCCCAATGCCAACAACGACGTGATCCGCAAAGGCTGCGAACAACTCGGCTACAGCTGGCACGTGATCCCGCGCAACGTGCGCGGCTGCTGGAACCTCGGCTACTGCGGCATGGGCTGCCCGACCAACGCCAAGCAATCGATGATGGTCACGACCATTCCGGCAACCCTGGAAAAGGGCGGCGAACTGCTCTATCTGGCCCGGGCCGAAAAGCTTTTGATCAGCGGCGACAAGGTCACCGGCCTGCAATGCGTGGCGATGGACGAACGCTGCGTCGAGCCGACTGGACGCACCATTACGGTCAAGGCGCGACATTACGTGCTGGCCGGCGGCGGGATCAACAGCCCGGCGCTGCTGATGCGTTCGGATGCACCGGATCCGCACAAACGGCTGGGCAAGCGTACTTTCCTGCATCTGGTTAACATGTCCGCCGGGCGTTTCGACGAGGTCATCAACCCGTTCTACGGCGCGCCACAGTCGATCTACTCGGACCATTTCCAGTGGAAGGACGGCACCACCGGCCCGATGGCCTACAAACTCGAAGTGCCGCCGCTGCACCCCGCACTGGCCGCCACGTTGCTCGGTGGCTTTGGTCAGGAAAGCGCGCAACACATGGCGGACCTGCCGCACACCCACGCGATGCTCGCCCTGCTGCGCGACGGTTTTCACCCGGACAGCCAGGGCGGCAGCGTCGAATTGCGCGGTGACGGCTCGCCAGTGCTCGACTATCAGGTGTCGCCTTACACCTGGGAAGGATTACGCCGGTCATTCCACAGCATGGCCGAGATCCAGTTCGCCGGCGGCGCCAAAGCGGTGATGCCGATGCACGCGGATGCGCGCTACGTGAACAGCCTGGCCGAGGCCCGCTCGTTGATCGACAGCCTGAGTCTGGAGCTGTACCGCACCCGCCTGGGCAGCGCTCACGTCATGGGCGGCTGCGCGATGGGCGAGGACCCGAAAACCGCCGTCACCGACAGCCTCGGCCGCCATCATCAACTGAGCAATCTGTCGATCCATGACGGTTCGCTGTTCCCCACCAGCATCGGCGCCAACCCGCAGCTGTCGGTGTACGGTCTGACGGCGCAACTGGCTACATCCCTCGGCGAACGGTTGAGAAACCCGTGAAAAAGACGAAAATTGCGATCGTCTATAGTGCTTTCTTACCCAACAGGCGACTTTCCCGACCGGGACGGCTGCGATACCATCCGACTCCCCAACGGATTCCCGCCAGGACGACGCGATGAACCGAGTGTTGTACCCAGGTACCTTCGACCCTATTACCAAGGGCCATGGCGATCTGGTCGAACGCGCCTCGCGCCTGTTCGACCATGTGATCATCGCCGTCGCCGCCAGCCCCAAGAAGAATCCGCTGTTCCCGCTGGAACAACGGGTCGAGCTGGCCCGCGAGGTCACCAAACACCTGCCGAACGTGGAAGTGGTCGGCTTCTCGACGCTGCTGGCGCATTTCGCCAAAGAGCAGAACGCCAACGTGTTCCTGCGTGGCCTGCGCGCGGTGTCGGACTTCGAGTACGAATTCCAGCTGGCCAACATGAACCGCCAGCTGGCCCCGGATGTGGAGAGCCTGTTTCTCACCCCGTCCGAGCGTTATTCGTTCATTTCCTCGACCCTGGTGCGGGAAATCGCGGCCCTGGGCGGCGATATCAGCAAGTTCGTCCACCCGGCGGTGGCCGAAGCCCTGACCCTGCGCTTCAAGAAGTAACGACCGTTCAAACGGCGCCCGCGTGCACTACGGGCGCCAATGCGGCACAATTGCGCGCATTGATTCATAGCGCCCGGGCTCCCCGCCCCGGCTGGAGTTAGCATGTCCCTGATCATCACCGACGATTGCATCAACTGCGACGTCTGCGAACCCGAGTGCCCGAACGCCGCCATTTCCCAAGGCGAAGAGATCTACGTGATCGACCCGAACCTGTGCACCCAGTGCGTCGGCCACTACGACGAGCCGCAGTGCCAGCAGGTCTGCCCGGTGGATTGCATTCCACTGGACGAAGCCCACCCGGAGACTGAAGAACAGTTGATGGAGAAATACCGCAAGATCACCGGCAAGGCTTGAGCCACTGAATCCGATCGCAGCTCCCGGCTGCGATCGCGTCATTCACGCTGCTCGAATCCCTCCCCGGTGCAGCCCAGACAACGCACGAACGCCGCTTTCGCCGGCGCCACCACCAACGCCTCTCCCGCATCGCCAATTCCGCCACCCAGCACGGTGAACGGCAACGACACGACGAACGCCCCGGCACCGATCACCGTCGCCACGACCAGCAATGGTCGGGCAATCAGCAGATCGCCGAGCATGGCGTAGGCCGGTGGATTCTGGATAGCGTAACGAGGGTCACCGCTGCCGCCTTCCGTGGCCTGAACGGTCAGGCTGAAGCACAGCAGCAGGGCGACGATGAGGGATTGCAAGGACTTCATGGCACGATCCTTCGGGCTGAACAGTAAGACAACTCACTATAGACCGTAGGACTTTTTCGGACGCTTTGCTCAGCTTTGGCAGCGCGGACACCAGACGCTGGCGCGCTGGCCGAGCTTCATTTCCCGCAGGCCCGTGCCGCAGACCTTGCAGTGCTCGCCGCCACGACCATAGACAAACAGTTCCTGCTGGAAATACCCCGGCTGCCCGTCGCCACCGATGAAATCACGCAACGTGGTGCCGCCACGCTCGATGGCCGCAGCGAGGATACGTTTGATCTCGATCGCCAACTTCAGATAACGCGCCCGGGAAATGCCCTTGGCTTCACGGCGCGGATCGATACCGGCGGCGAACAGTGCTTCGGTCGCGTAGATATTGCCGACCCCCACCACCACCGCGTTGTCCATGATGAACGGCTTGACCGCCATCGAACGCCCGCGTGACAGCTGATACAACCGCTCGCCATCGAACAGATCGGTCAACGGCTCCGGGCCCAAACGGATCAGCAACTCGTGATTGAGCGGGTCGGTGCTCCAGAGCATCGCCCCGAAACGCCGAGGATCGGTGTAACGCAGGGCCAGGCCCGACTCCAGTTCGATATCGACATGCTCATGCTTGGCCGCCGGCATCCCGACCTCAACCAGCCGCAGGTTGCCCGACATGCCCAAGTGGCTGATCAGCGTGCCGACTTCGGCGTTGATCAGCAGATACTTGGCACGCCGCTCGACCAGCACGATTCGTTGCCCGGACAGGCGCACATCGAGGTCTTCGGGAATCGGCCAACGCAGCCGCCGGTCCCGCACGATCACCCGGCTGACGCGCTGCCCTTCCAGGTGCGGGGCAATACCGCGGCGGGTGGTTTCGACTTCCGGCAATTCAGGCATGAGTTCCTCGAATCATTAGCTTCTTGAATCAGTGCGCGCCAAGTTCGCGGATGGTCTGCTTCAACGTTTCGAAGTCGTAATCCGAAAGGCCGATGTACTCAAGCACCAGCGGCCCGACCGCCTGCCATTCGAAGTCTTCGGTCTGGTTGCCCAGCACCCGGTACGACGCGCAGATGTGCTCGGCCATTTTCAGGATCGCCAGCAGGTTTTTCATCTGAGTGTTGCGCGAAGTCTCGTCGCTGAAGATCGCCAAGGCATTGTGGTGGTTGGCGATGGCCGCGCTGACGTGTTCCGGCAGGCGCCAGGACTTGGCGGTGTAATAACCGACCACCGAGTGGTTGGTGTTGTAGACATCGTTCTCGGTGTCCACGACCCGGCGCTCGGCACTCGCGTTGGCGTAGGCCTTTTCGAGCGTCGTCATGTAGTCCGGGAAACGCTGAAGCATCAGCGGCACGCCGCAGTCGTGGAACAGCCCCAAGGCATAAGCCTCGTCGCTGGCCTCGGTGCCGACGCGCTTGGCCAGGGTCAGGCAGGTCATGGCCACGTCCTGGGCGGTATCCCAGAAACGGTTGAGGGTGACGATGGTGTCGTCGTTCATCTCGCCCTTGATCGACATCGCGTTGATCAGATTGACGATCGAACGGCTGCCCAGCAGGTTCACCGCGCGCTTGATCGAAGTGATCTTGTTGCTCAGGCCGTAATACGGCGAGTTGACGATTTTCAGCAGCGAGCCGGACAGGCCGGGATCCTGGGAGATCAGCTTGGCGATCGTCTCCAGGTCCGGGTCGGGCATGTATTGCTCCATTTGCAGATCCACCATGATCTGCGGCTGCGCGGGCACACTGATGCCTTGCAGGGACTGTTGAATCTGTTCGGTGGTCAGCTCTTGGGACATAAGTACACACTCTGGGACAGGCGGCGATTCTAACCTCTAAAAACCGACGGACGACACATCGGGGGCAGATCGGCGGAAACTTTCATTCAAGACCATCTGGCCAATTCTGCCTTCATTCATTTGCAGGCCGGGCTGACGCGCCGCGTGTCCAGCGTCGAACCCGCATGCAGCGCAACACGGTATACTCCCGCTCTTTTTTCCGGAGCGACGTCATGTCCCTGCCTAGCTTGCGCCTCAAAGCCAACGCCGACCGTCGCCTGCGCGCCGGTCACCTGTGGGTCTACAGCAACGAAATCGACGTGGCCGCCACCCCGTTGCACGGCTTCAAGGCCGGCGACCAGGCGATCCTCGAAGCCACCGGCGGCAAGCCGCTGGGCATCGTCGCCATGAGCCCGAACAACCTGATCTGCGCGCGCCTGCTGTCGCGCGACATCAAGCTGCCGCTGGACAAGTCGCTGCTGGTGCATCGCTTGAACGTGGCCCTGTCGCTGCGCGAGCGCCTGTTCGACAAACCGTTCTATCGTCTGGTCTACGGCGATTCCGACCTGCTGCCGGGTCTGGTGGTCGACCGTTTCGGCGACATCCTTGTGGTCCAGCTCGCCTCGGCGACCATGGAAGCCCATAAAGATGACGTGATCGCGGCGCTGACCCAAGTGCTCAAGCCAAGCGGCATCCTGTTCAAGAACGACTCCGCCGCGCGCGATGCCGAAGGCCTCGAGCGTTACACCGAAACCGTGTTCGGCGTGGTGCCGGAGTGGGTGGCGCTGGAAGAGAACGGCGTGAAATTCGAAGCCCCGGTGATTCAGGGCCAGAAAACCGGCTGGTTCTACGACCACCGCATGAACCGTGCGCGCCTGGCCCCTTACGCCAAGGGCAAACGCGTGCTGGACCTGTACAGCTACATCGGTGGCTGGGGCGTGCAAGCCGCCGCATTCGGCGCCAGCGAAGTGTTCTGCGTCGACGCCTCGGGCTTCGCCCTCGACGGCGTTGAGCGCAATGCCGCACTCAACGGTTTCGCCGACAAGATGACCTGCATCGAAGGCGACGTGTTCGAAGCCCTGAAGGAACTCAAGGCCAGCGAAGAGCGCTTCGACGTGATCGTTGCCGACCCGCCTGCGTTCATCAAGCGCAAGAAAGACCTGAAAAACGGTGAAGGCGCCTACCGTCGCCTGAACGAGCAAGCCATGCGCCTGCTCACCAAGGATGGCATCCTGTTCAGCGCTTCGTGCTCGATGCACCTGCCGGAAGACGATCTGCAGAACATCCTGCTGACCAGCGCCCGTCACCTGGACCGCAACATCCAGCTGCTGGAGCGCGGCGGTCAGGGCCCGGATCACCCGGTACACCCGGCCATCCCGGAAACCCGCTACATCAAGAGCATCACCTGCCGCCTGCTGCCGAACAGCTGACAGACGCACGGCAATGACGCTATCGAAAGGGGAGCCCATGGGCTCCCCTTCTTTTTGTCTTTAACTTTGCGTTCCTACATTTATCGTCCTGCCGACGTGCAGGATATTTCCGCGAATACTTTATTTACTGAAATTTAACTTACACACTCACTTCCAGCCAAAGATCACTCCGACAAAATTACTGGATTATTCCTACTTAATATTTGCTTGCGATTAATCCATTACAAACTATTATTAAGTCGTCACCACGGAGGTGACACCAACTAACCACGAAGCAACAACGAACAAGGAGTTCAATCATGAAAGCAATTACTCTGGAATCCCGCACCCTCGCAAACCTGGCTTTTCTGGTCGCACCTAAAGCCCGTTAAGTAAGGTGGGCGCTGGGTATAGCCGGCTACCCAGCGCCTCTGACAAAGCACTTATCCAGAGCAGCGTGCCCCAACATGCATATAAATCCTTATTTATTCATACTGCCACGAACGCCCGGCCAGATAGTCTGGAACTACAAAGACCATACTCAACATGAACTTGATCTTGAATACTCTTCCCGACTGGCGCAACTTGTCCACGACCCTGACTTATACGACGACAGCAATATAATAGACACACAGTTATTAAATGCCGGAATACTGACTTCTTCAAAAATCTCGGCACCAGTCTGGGGCTGGGATGAACTGTCCATGATCTACCATATCGGGACTCGGGATATTCCTTGCGAACACACGCCCCGAAACATTCAGGAATGGTCCAGGCAGTACCTCGAACACTGCAACACAGTGCTTGCCACTCCACCGCCGTACGACATCCCTGTGAATACCCGTCCGAACGCACTCATCGCCCTGCCCGAGCCGCTGGCACTGAATGACGACAGCCTGTCGAATTCACTGATCCGGCGAAAGACCTGCCGATCCTTCACCGGTGCCGCCGTGTCGCTGGACGATGTCGGCACCTTGCTTTACCTGTCACTCGGTTACCTGGGAGAACGCGAAACCGACTGCGACGACAGCATCGCCGAAGGACTGGGCGCGCGGCGCAGCAGCCCTTCCGGCGGCGGTCTCAATGCCTGTGCCGGGTTCGTGTTTGTACAGAACGTCGACGGACTGGCGCCTGGGGTTTATGCCTACCACCCCGCCGAACACGCCCTGAGCTTCATCAACCCTTTGCCCGACACCGCGCCCGGCAATCTGTTGGGGGGCCAGCATTTCATCAATAACCTGCCATTGGGGCTGTTCATCACCGCCCGCTTCGACCGGCTCTGGTGGAAATACCCGCACTCGCGCGCCTATCGAATGGCGTTCGTCGAAGCCGGGCACCTTTCGCAGACGTTTCAACTGGTGGCTACAGCGCTGGGCATGAACACCTGGCTCACGGGCGCGTTTTCCGATGATCAGGTCGAAACGTTGCTGCAACTCGAGAACAGTGCGGAACAACCCTTGTTCTTTGTCGGTTGCGGGGAAAGCGACGGTCAGGCGATGTGTCAGGAAATGCGCGAGCTGCTGCGTGAGGCACAACCATGAGCGCCCTCGCCCCGGCACCGGTCTTTCAGTTCACGCTGAGTGACTGGAACACCCGCGCCTCGGTTCGCACCAGCCCCCACGATTACCGCTTGCCGGAAAACGTGCAGGAACAACTGGAGACCCGGCACTGGTTTCCGCCGGCGTTCCTGCCCTATCTCGCCCACCCGTCTATTGAAGCAGCGGGCCGTTCGATGCTGCATCGGCTTACGGCCCGGCATCTGGTGCATTTTCTCGACTACACCACGTTGCTCGAACACCGGATCGTCAATCGCGCCGTCGAAACCATCGTCCACGGCGAGCTGCCGGTCGCGGTGCCTGCGCCGATGAAAACCGCCGCGCTCCAGCTCTACACCGACGAGGGCTATCACGCCCTGTTTTCCAGTCAGGTGGCAGAGCAGATTGCCAGCCTCTACGCCATTTCCGGGCGCCCGGTCATGCCCAGACGAATCACCCGGATGAACCTGCTGATTGCGCGCACCGCGCAGGCGCAACGGCCGCTGGCGTGCTTTCTTCTGGGCTTCGTTTCGGAAACGATCATTGCCCGTGAACTGCTGGATGTCTGCCGCGACAGCCTGGTGTCCGGGGTCAACGACATGTTGCGCGATCACCTCACCGACGAAGCGCGCCACAGCCGTTATTTCACCGAGGTGTTCCACTACCTCTGGCTGCACCTGAACCCGCGACAGCGAACGTTCACCGCGACGACCTTGCTCGACATTCTGGAAATCTTCTTCGAAGTGGATGAGCACTGGCTGCAGGAAAGCCTCTGTGGCGCGGGCATTGCAAACACCACGGTGATGGACATTCTCGGCACGATGACAACGACCCAGGCCAGTCGGCGGCGGGCACGTGCTGGCAGCCTCGCTACATTGAACGCATTGAAAAAAGCCGGATTTTTTACCGAACCTCAAAACCAGACACTATTTGCCAGGGCAGGACTGATCGATGGATGACGGACAATCTGTGGTGACCCGACGACAGCGGCGCGGGGCTGTCAGTCTTTTGCTGGCAATGGTGTTGCTCGGCGTCTTTCCACTGGATGTCCTGCTGCCCTCGTTCCCGGCACTGGCCGAACATTTTCGCCGCACCCCGGCGGACATCGCCCTGTCGATCAGCCTGTTTGCCGTCGGGATTGCCTTCGCCCAGTTGCTGATCGGGCCGCTGTCGGATGTGATCGGGCGCAAGGGGCTGCTGCTCGCCGGCATGAGCATTTCCATACTCGGCGCCCTCGGGTGCGTGATGACCTCGGACTATTCGCTGTTTCTGATTTTTCGGGTGGTGCAGGCGCTGGGGTGCGGTTGCTTCGTGCTGTCACAGGCGCTGGTGCAGGACCTGTTTGAAGGCGAGCAACGTGATCGCCTGCGGATCCTGATGGTGACCGCCGGCGGGATTTTCATCTCGATATCGCCGCTGGCCGGCACCTTTCTTCAGGCGACGCTGGGCTGGCGCGGCAGCTTCTGGGTGTTCATCGCATTATCAGCCGCAGTGCTGCTCAAGGCCTGGCTGTTTCTGGAGAACACCCGACCGACCGCCAGTGGCACACGTACGAACTTCCTCAGGGCCTATCGACGGGTTCTGGGGGATTTCGACTTCGTCGGTTACTGGCTGATTTCAGCGTTTGCCTTCGCCTGCCACTTTTCATTCATCGTGATCTCGCCGCTGATCTTCATGGATCGACTGCAACTGTCCGCTTACGAGTTTTCGTTGATCCTGCTGATCTACGGTGCGGCTTACGTCACCGGGGGGATCCTCGCCAGCGTGCTGAGCAGGCGCATCAACAGCGGCCAGCAGATGGTCGTCGGCCTGAGCCTGATCCTGTTCGCCGGCGTGACCATGCTGTACCTGTCGTCGAACTTTGCACTGGCTCCGGCGACCGTGCTGATCCCGATGCTGATCTGCACCGCCGGCACCACCATTGCCCGGCCGGCGGCCACGTCCCGGGCCATGAGTCTGTTTCCGGAAAACGCCGGCACTTCGGCCTCGGCCGGCAGCACGATCATTTTCATCTGCGGCGGCTTGATCAGTGCCTTGATCAGCCTGAGCCCGACCAATCTGCAATCCACACTGGGCTACAGCTTCGTGATACTCAGCGGAGTGGCACTGGCGTTGAACGCCCGGATCAGTCGGCGCAACGATCTGGTGGGGCAACCGGACAGCGATTAATCCTGCCGGTCGTCATCCCGCACGCTTCGTCAGCACTGGAACAACGCTTTGCGCCATTCCCTCCTGACGCCAGCGGTGTAGAATCGCGAGATTCATCGCCATTCATCCCCGGCGGGTTTATGAGCTCAGGCTGAGACCAGCGGCGATCCCGCAACGTCATCGGCAACATCAGGACACACGGCCATTTCTGAGTGTTCCAGACGTCAATAGAAGCTCACTCCCTTTTGATACCTGATTAGCCGCCCGGAGTGCTCCATGCCAGATTACCGCTCGAAAACATCCACCCACGGCCGCAACATGGCCGGCGCCCGCGCACTGTGGCGCGCCACCGGGATGAAAGATGACGACTTCAAGAAGCCGATCATCGCCATTGCCAACTCCTTCACCCAGTTCGTACCGGGTCACGTTCACCTGAAGGACCTGGGTCAACTGGTTGCCCGTGAGATCGAACGCGCTGGCGGCGTTGCAAAAGAATTCAACACCATCGCCGTGGACGACGGCATCGCCATGGGCCATGACGGCATGCTCTATTCGCTGCCGAGCCGCGAGATCATCGCCGACTCCGTCGAGTACATGGTCAACGCCCACTGCGCCGACGCCATCGTCTGCATCTCGAACTGCGACAAGATCACTCCCGGCATGCTGATGGCCGCACTGCGCCTGAACATCCCGGTGATCTTCGTTTCCGGTGGCCCGATGGAAGCCGGCAAGACCAAACTGGCCAGCCACGGTCTCGACCTCGTCGACGCCATGGTGATCGCCGCCGACTCCAGCGCTTCTGACGAGAAGGTTGCCGAGTACGAGCGCAGCGCCTGCCCGACCTGCGGTTCGTGCTCCGGCATGTTCACCGCCAACTCGATGAACTGCCTGACCGAAGCCCTGGGCCTCGCACTGCCGGGCAACGGTTCGACCCTGGCCACCCACAGCGACCGCGAACAACTGTTCCTGCAGGCCGGCCGCACCATTGTCGAGCTGTGCAAACGCTACTACGGCGAGAACGACGAATCGGTACTGCCGCGCAACATCGCCAACTTCAAGGCGTTCGAGAACGCGATGATGCTCGACATCGCCATGGGCGGTTCGACCAACACTATCCTGCACTTGCTGGCCGCGGCCCAGGAAGCCGAGATTGCGTTCGACCTGCGCGACATCGATCGCCTGTCGCGCGTTGTGCCGCAGCTGTGCAAGGTCGCGCCGAACATCCAGAAGTACCACATGGAAGACGTGCACCGCGCCGGCGGCATCTTCAGCATTCTCGGTTCGCTGGCCCGTGGCGGCCTGCTGCACACCGACCTGCCGACCGTGCACAGCCGCAGCATGGAAGAAGCCATCGCCAAGTGGGACATCACCCAGACCGACGATGAAGCCGTGCACCATTTCTTCAAGGCAGGCCCGGCCGGCATTCCGACGCAAACCGCGTTCAGCCAGTCGACCCGCTGGGAAACCCTGGACGACGACCGTGAAAACGGCTGCATCCGCAGCTTCGAACACGCCTATTCGAAAGAAGGCGGCCTGGCCGTGCTGTACGGCAACATCGCCCTGGACGGCTGCGTGGTGAAAACCGCCGGCGTCGACGAGTCGATCCACGTGTTCGAAGGCAACGCGAAGATCTTCGAAAGCCAGGACAGCGCCGTACGCGGCATCCTCGCCGACGAAGTGAAGGAAGGCGACATCGTCATCATTCGCTACGAAGGCCCGAAAGGCGGCCCGGGCATGCAGGAAATGCTCTACCCGACCTCGTACCTGAAATCCAAAGGCCTGGGCAAAGCCTGCGCCCTGCTGACCGACGGCCGTTTCTCCGGCGGCACTTCCGGTCTGTCCATCGGCCATGCTTCGCCAGAGGCTGCGGCCGGCGGCGCGATCGGTCTGGTGCAGGACGGCGACAAGGTGCTGATCGACATTCCGAACCGCTCGATCAACCTGTTGATCAGCGACGAAGAACTGGCGGCTCGCCGGGTCGAGCAGGACAAGAAAGGCTGGAAACCGGTCGAACAGCGTCCACGCAAAGTGACCACCGCCCTCAAGGCCTACGCCCTGCTGGCGACCAGCGCCGACAAGGGTGCCGTGCGCAACAAGGCGATGCTCGACGGGCTGTAAGCGTCAACTCGCAGAAACAAAAATGCCCCGCCAAGTGCGGGGCATTTTTTTGCCTTCAGTTTGATCGTAGAAAGGATTACTGGATTTCTTCCGGTTTGACGATCACCCAGTTCTTGTCCGCCGTCACCGGCAAGCCTTCTTTCGCCTGGGCCGCCGCGTGCTTGGCCATCATGCCCTGGATCTGGGTCATGTACTTGTCCTTGCGGTTGACCCACAAGTGAATGCCACCCTTGGCCACGTCCACATCGTGGAACAGCATGTAGCCGTCGCTGGTCGGCGTGTCGCCACCCACCAGTACCGGTTTTTTCCACTCGTCGATGTAGGTCAGGATTGCCGCGTGCTTGCCGGCCATCCAGGTCGCCGGAGTCCATAGATACGGGGTCAGTTCGAGGCCGAGGTTGGCTTTCTCGTCATACTTGCCGGCGGTGATCTGCTTGCGCGCGGTGGTCAGCTCGCCGGTTTCGCGGTTCTTCAGCAACGTGGTCACGCCGATCACGTTCTGCGGTTTGACGTTGTAGCCGTACTTCGGATCGGCCGCGACCATTCGCACCAGTTCTTCGGAAGCGGCGGTCATCACGTAGACCTCGATGCCGTTCTCCATCAGTTTGTTGTACAGCTCTTTCTGGCCAGTGAAGATCTTCGGCGGATTCACATCCAGGTTCTTGACCACGTCACCTTCGTAATAAGTCGCCGGCACCGGTTTGCCCGAGGCCATCAGCTCATCGACGTAGCCCTTGAGTTCCTTGAGGGTGAAGCCGGAAAACACCTGCGCGACCCATGGATAGCAGACCATGTCGTCGACTTCGCAGAGGCGGTAGTAGTAGCTGAACAGGCTTTCCTTGTGGTCGGCGGTGTCCTTGAACGGCATCAGTTTCAGGGAGGGGTCGAGCTTGTCTCGGGTGATCAGGCCCTTGTTTTCCATGAACGGCAGCAACGACTCTTCGAGGTCGTAGCGGTAACTGGTGTTGTCCATGTCGAACACCGCGTAGTTACCCTTGTTGGCGTTGGCGGCGATCATCGCATCCAGCGCCTTGGCCTGATCCACCGGCCAGTGTTTCAGGTCGGTGGCGAATGCCTGAGTGGCCAGGCCCATCCCCACAGTCAGTGCGACAGCCAGAAATTTCGGTGCAAACTTCATTGGCGCTTCTCCCTGGGTCAAAGAAATCGACGCTAACAAATAAATGTGACAGTCCCCGTCTGTCAGCGACCGTCCACGTCCGTTTCGCGCCAGCTGCATCCCCGAGAGCGACACCCGCTTATTCCAAAAACGACGGACGACCTTTGATTTCGGTATTAAATCATTGGAAATCAAACTGTTAGGCTTACCGGTTCGCAACAGCCCCGGAAGGTTGTTGGCACAGTCTTTTCTGGAGTCCTCATGAATCTGCCCCTGATTCTCAACTTGCTGGTGTTCCTCGCCCTGCTCTTCGGCCTGGCGCAAACCCGTCACACCACGTGGAGCCTGGCGAAAAAAGTCCTGCTCGCGCTGGTGCTGGGCGTGGCATTCGGCGTCGCGCTGCACACGATTTACGGTGCCGGCAACCCGGTGCTGAAAGCCTCGATCGGCTGGTTCGATCTGGTGGGCAACGGTTACGTGCAACTGCTGCAAATGATCGTGATCCCGCTGGTGTTCGCCTCGATCCTCAGCGCCGTGGCCCGTCTGCACAACGCCTCATCGCTGGGCAAGATCAGCTTCCTGACCATCGGCACGCTGCTGTTCACCACCGCGATTGCGGCGTTGATCGGTATCGGCCTGACCAACCTGTTCGGTCTGACCGCCGAAGGTCTGGTTGCCGGCACGCAGGAAATGGCCCGCCTGCAAACCATTCAGACCGACTACGCCGGCAAGGTCGCCGACCTGAATGTGCCGCAACTGCTGCTGTCGTTCATCCCGCAAAACCCGTTCGCCGACCTGGCGCGGGCCAAGCCGACCTCGATCATCAGCGTGGTGATTTTCGCTGCGTTCCTGGGGGTTGCCGCGCTGCAACTGCTCAAGGATGACGTCGAGAAAGGTCAGAAAGTGATCAACGCCATCGACACCCTGCAAGCCTGGGTAATGCGTCTGGTGCGTCTGGTGATGAAGCTGACCCCGTACGGCGTGCTGGCGCTGATGACCAAAGTGGTCGCCGGTTCCAACCTGCAGGACATCATCAAGCTCGGCAGTTTTGTGGTGGTGTCGTACCTCGGTCTGGGCCTGATGTTCGTGGTGCATGGCTTGCTGGTGTCGGCGGCCGGGATCAACCCGCTGCGCTTCTTCCGCAAGATCTGGCCGGTGCTGACCTTCGCGTTCACCAGCCGCTCCAGCGCGGCGAGCATTCCGCTGAGCATCGAAGCACAGACTCGTCGTCTGGGTATTCCGCAATCGGTGGCAAGCTTCGCCGCTTCGTTCGGTGCGACCATCGGCCAGAACGGTTGCGCCGGTCTGTACCCGGCAATGCTGGCGGTAATGGTTGCGCCAACCGTGGGCATCAACCCGCTGGATCCGCTGTGGATCGCGACGCTGGTGGCGATCGTAACCCTGAGTTCGGCCGGTGTGGCGGGCGTGGGTGGCGGTGCGACCTTCGCCGCGCTGATCGTGCTGCCGGCCATGGGCTTGCCGGTTTCGCTGGTGGCGTTGCTGATTTCGGTCGAGCCGCTGATCGACATGGGTCGTACGGCCCTGAACGTGAGCGGTTCGATCACCGCTGGCGCGATTACCAGCCAGGTGATGCAGCAGACCGACAAGGCACTGCTGGATGCCGATGAGCATGCGGAGCTTGCTCAGGCTTGATTGACGTTGTGGCGAGGGAGTGTGCTCCCTCGCCACAGATTCAGGCTTTTTCCCAGACTTCGAAGTTGTAAGCCGGTTTGTCGCCTTCAGCCGGATTCGGCACATCCGACACCAGTGTCCACTGGTTCACATCGAACTCCGGAAACCACGCATCGCCTTCCGGGCTCAGCGCCACACGGGTCAGATACAGACGATCCGCCTGCGCCAGCCCCTGCGCATACAATTGCGCCCCGCCAATCAGCATCAACTCGTCGACGCCCTGCTCTTTCGCCCATTCTTCGGCGCGAACCACGGCAGCTTCCAGCGACGGATAGACTTCCGCCCCTTCCAGCACCAGATCGGCCTGGCGGCTGACCACGATGTTCAAGCGCCCCGGCAACGGACGACCCAGCGAATCCCAGGTCTTGCGGCCCATGATGATCGGCTTGCCGAATGTCGTGGCCTTGAAGTATTTGAAGTCCCCTGGCAGGTGCCAGGGCATGCTGTTGTCGACGCCGATCACGCGGTTTTCACCGAGGGCTGCGATCAGGCTGAGAGGGAGTGATTTAGTCATGCCGGCGAGGATACCAGAGCCGCCCTTACCCCGATAAGCGCCACAGCGGTTATGCTCACGGCTCAATCAAGCAACGGGATGCCGCGTGACTGAACTGACTTCACTGCAAAACCTCTGGCTCACCGAAACCGTGCGCCTGCGCGAAGAACACGCAGGCCCGCTGGACGATCTGGAAGCCAATCGCCTGGCCCGCGCGGCCGGCGGCGATCTGCCGGGACGCATTCAACGCCGTGCCCTGTGGCTGGCCGAGCGCGACGGCCTGACCTCGGCGCTCAAGCACTGGCTGCAAGGCGCGCGTCTGGCGCTGGTGCTGCTGGCGATCTTCGCCGTGTTGAGCGGCGCCGGCCTGGCCTTCGCCGCACTGGGCCAGACGCCGGTCAATGTGTTCTGGGCCCTGGGCAGCCTGCTCGGGCTGAATCTGATTTTGCTGTTGAGCTGGGCGCTGGGGCTGATCTTCGCTGGCGAACATGGCGCCACCCTCGGCCGCTTGTGGCTGTGGCTCAGTGAAAAACTCGCCCGCGATGCCAAGGCGGCGCAACTGGCGCCGGCCCTGCTATTGATGCTGCAACGCCAGAAACTCAATCGCTGGGCGCTCGGCTCGCTGGTCAATGGCCTGTGGTTGCTGGCGATGTTCAGCGCGCTGGTTTTGCTGCTGACACTGATGGCGACCCGACGCTACGGCTTCGTCTGGGAAACCACGATTCTCAGTGCCGACACATTCATCAACATGACCCAGGCCCTCGGCGCATTACCGGCGTTACTGGGTTTCAACGTGCCGACCGTGGACATGATCCGCGCCAGCGGCGACACCGCGCTGAACATCGAAAGCGCCCGTCAGGCCTGGGCGACCTGGCTGGTCGGCGTGCTGGTGGTGTACGGCGTGTTGCCGCGCCTGCTGTTGGCGCTGTTCTGCTTCTGGCGCTGGAACAGCGGCAAAGCCGCATTGCGTCTGGACCTCAACCTGCCCGGTTACGCCCAACTGCGCGAACGCCTGATGCCGACCAGCGAACGCCTCGGCATCACCGACCCTGAGCCTGCGCAATTGCACCGCGTCGAAAGCAGCGTCGGCGAACACGCCAGCGAAGGCGCGTTGCTGGTGGCAATCGAACTCGACGATCAACACCCATGGCCGCCGACGCTGCCGAAAAACGTCAGCAACGCTGGCATCCTCGACAGTCGCGAATCGCGCAACAAACTGCTCGAACAACTCAGCCGCTTCCCGCCGGCGCGCCTCGCGATTGCCTGCGACCCACGGCGTTCGCCGGATCGCGGCAGCCTGGCGCTGATTGCAGAACTGGCGCGCAACGCCGCCGCGACACGCGTCTGGCTATTGCAGGCGCCGCAAGGTCAGGCGCTGGACGCCGAACGCCTCGGCGACTGGCACGCGGCGTTGCAACAGCTGGAGCTGCCGTTCGCCGATTGCGCCCCGTTGAACTGGCTGGAGCACGGACATGACTGATGCCTGGAAAGCGCCGCTGAAACTGGCGGTGGTCGGCCACACCAACGTCGGCAAGACTTCGCTGTTGCGCACCCTGACCCGCGACGTCGGTTTCGGCGAAGTCTCCCATCGCCCGAGCACCACGCGGCATGTCGAAGGCGCGCGGCTGTCGGTGGATGGCGAACCGTTGCTCGACCTCTATGACACGCCCGGCCTGGAAGACGCCATCGCCCTGCTGGATTTTCTCGAGCGTCTGGAACGCCCCGGCGAACGCCTCGACGGCCCGGCACGGCTGGCGCGATTTCTCGACGGCAGCGAGGCGCGCCAGCGTTTCGAACAGGAAGCCAAAGTCCTACGGCAACTGCTCGATTCCGATGCCGGCCTGTATGTGATCGACGCCCGCGAACCGGTGCTGGCCAAGTACCGCGACGAGCTGGAAGTGCTGGCCAGTTGCGGCAAACCGTTGCTGCCGGTGCTGAATTTCGTCAGCAGCGCCAACCACCGCGAACCGGACTGGCGCGAAGCACTGGCGCGTCTGGGCCTGCATGCGCTGGTGCGTTTCGACAGCGTCGCCCCGCCCGAAGATGGCGAGCGGCGGCTGTATGAAAGCCTCGCCCTGTTGCTGGAAAACGCCCGCCCACAACTTGAGCGTCTGATCGCCGATCAACAAGCGCAACGCGTCGCCCGTGAGCAAAGCGCCGCACGCCTGATCGCCGAGTTGCTGATCGACTGCGCCGCGTGCCGGCGCAGTGTGGCGAGCAACGCCGAACAGGAACAACAGGCCATCAGCGAATTGCGCAAAGCCGTACGCCAACGCGAACAACGCTGCGTCGAAGCGCTGCTCAAGCTCTACGCCTTCCGCCCGCAAGACGCCGCCGCCAGCGATCTGCCGTTGCTCGACGGGCGTTGGGGCGATGACCTGTTCAACCCAGAAACCCTCAAGCAACTGGGCGTGCGAGTCGGCGGCGGAATTGCCGCCGGTGCCGCAGCCGGTGCAGGTGTGGATTTGCTGGTCGGCGGCATCACCCTCGGCGCTGCCGCCCTGGCGGGTGCCATTGCCGGCGGCGCCCTGCAAACCGCCCGCAGCTATGGCAACCGCCTGCTGGGCAAAATCAAAGGGCAGCGAGAGCTGACGGTCGACGACAACGTGCTGCGCCTGCTGGCATTGCGTCAACGGCAACTGCTGCAAGCGCTGAATGCCCGCGGCCATGCGGCGCTGGACAGCATTCAGGTGGCCGCGCCGCAGGACAAGACCTGGCGCGAAGGCAAGTTGCCGGAGGCGCTGAACAAGGCGCGGGCGCATCCGCAATGGTCTTCGCTGAATCCGCATCCGAAGCTGAATCAGGCTGAGCGGCAGGAGCAGATTGAGTTGTTGGTCGGGAAGGTGCTTGAGCTGTAAATCCCCGCCCTCACCCAGTCGACAACAAAACTTCAGCCTTGCGCTTGAGAACGGCAAGATCCATCACCGGCACGGCCATCTCCTTCGCCAGCTCATCCCACTGACGCATCCTCAGACTGACGGCACACAACGGATCCTGCTCGAACGCATCCGCTTCAGCCTCAGTCATCACCCCGCCCTGATACTCCAGAGTGCGGCGGCTGGCCTCGCTCAAGCGCTCGTAATAGCCCGATTCCCTGAGCGTCAGATAACGCTTGGCCTGGACGTGATATTCCACCAGCCGCGCCAGGCGTTCGCTGAAGCCGGCCTCACGCAAATAGTCCGCGCCGAGGCGTTCGTGGCTGACCACGCCGTAACCGCCCATGTTTTCCGCGCCTTCGGCACACAAGTGGCCGATGTCGTGGAAGAACGCGGCGAGCACCACTTCGTCGTCGAAGCCTTCGGCGATGGCCAGTTGCGCCGCCTGGGACATGTGCTCGATCTGCGACACCGGCTCGCCGATGTAGTCGCTGGCGCCGAAGCGCTCATAGAGGCCGAACACCCGCTCGATGACTTGTTCGTGACTCAACATCAGTGCTCTCCAAAAAGCTGTGCAACATTGCGCTCGGCCATGGCCGGGCCGACGCTCATGCCGACGCCGCTGTGCATCAGCGCCACGCTCAGCCCCGGCGCCGGACGCAGGAACGAAAACGGCCCCGGCCCCCGGGAACCATAGACACCCTGCCAGCGCTCGACCACTTGCACCTTGCAGCCGAGGGTTTGTTCGGCCAGTTCGAGCATCCAGTTGTCGACCTGCTCGGCGTTGAACGGCGACGGATCGCTGCCGTAATGGTGCGAATCACCGATGATCAGTTCGCCATACGGCGTCGGGCTGATCAGCAGGTGAATACCGTTTTCCTGCAAGTGCGGTTGTTCGCGCAGGATTTGCGCCTGCACTGCGGCCGCTTCCGGCAGATCGGCGAAGGCGCCGTAATGCACGCAACTGAGGCCGGTGAGCAAGGCGTGTTGCAAGTCCAGGTCGATCTTCGGCCGGGCGCGGAGCATTTGCAGGCGGCAGATTTGCGGGTCGAGGGCGGCAATCGGCTCGGCCAGCAAGGTCTGATAATCGTGGCCGGAGCAGACAATGATCTGCTCGGCGGTAAAAATACCGGCAGTGCTTTGCAGGCGCCCAGGCTCGACGTCGCGCACCAGCGTCGAGACGTGAAACTCGACGTCGAGTTCGCGGCGCAGGTATTCGATCAGCGCCGGAATCGCTTCCCGGGAATACAGCTGTTGATCGTCCATTCCGTGCAGCGCGGCGCGGTGATGGCTGAACTGGCCGCCATACAGATCACGCAACGCGGCACCGCGCAGCAGTTCGACGCGGTAGTCGTGCTCCACGGCGCGTCCGGCGCAGAAGGCTTCGAGCAAGTGCTCTTCGGCCTCGGTGCGGGCGAAGAGGTACGAGCCGTTGCTCTTGAGTTGCAGGCCGGCGAGCTGTGCCCACTGGCCCCAGATGTCGCGGCTGGCCTTGGCCAGTTCCAGCATCGGGCCCGGTGGCTGGCCGGTGACCAGTGCCTGGCCGAAGTTGCGGACCGACGCACCAATGGGCGTGGCGGTGCGTTCGAAAACCGTGACCTTGAGGCCGCGTCGCGCGGCGGCATAGGCGTGGGACAGGCCCAGAATGCCGGCGCCTATGATGTGCAGGTCTTTGTGTTGAGTCATTTACAGGTGCTCTGAATGCGAGACCGCCATCGCTGGCAAGCCAGCTCCCACATTGGCCGGTGTGAAACACACATTGTGTGAACACCGCCAAACCTGTGGGAGCTGGCTTGCCAGCGAAGGGGCCCTGTCAGTCGATGAAGATCTTACTTGGCAGCGACTTTCTCGGACTTGCCGTCATAGCGCTTGCGCCATTCGGTCAGGATTTCGTCGCGGTTCTTCGAGGCCCAGGCAAAGTCGTTCTTGATCAGGCGCTGCTCGTAGTCGGCCGGCAGTTCGGTCTGCGGCTTGGCGATACCCGGCTGGGCGAGGACGGCGAAGTTTTCCTTGTACAGATCCATCGCCGGGGCGCTGGCGGAGAAGTCGGCCAGTTTCTTCGCGGCTTCTTCATGCGGCGTGCCTTTGATCACGGCAGTCGCCTCGATCTCCCAGCCCAGGCCTTCCTTCGGCAGGATGATGTCCAGCGGCGCACCTTGGCGCTTCAGCTGAACGGCCGGGTATTCGAAGGAAATCCCGATCGGGAATTCGCCCGCCGCCGCCAGTTTGCAAGGCTTGGACCCGGAGTGAACGTACTGGCCGATGTTCTGGTGCAGACCGTCCATGTAGGCCCAGCCCTGTTTCTCGCCGAAGGTTTGCAGCCAGGCGCTGACGTCGAGGAAACCGGTGCCGGACGAAGCCGGATTCGGCATCACGATCTTGCCTTTGTACTCAGGCTTGGTCAGGTCCTGCCAGCTCACCGGTTTGGTCAGGCCCTGCTTTTCGGCCTCGACGGTGTTGAAGCAAATGGTTGCGGCCCAGACGTCCATGCCGACCCAGGCTGGCGGGTTGGCGGCATCACGGTAGTTCGCGCCGATCTTGCCCAGATCCTTCGGTGCATAGCTTTGCAGCATGCCTTGCTGATCGAGGATCGCCAGGCTCGACGCCGCCAGGCCCCACACCGCGTCAGCCTGCGGGCGGTCCTTCTCGGCCAGCAGTTTGGCGGTGATGATCCCGGTGGAGTCGCGCACCCACTTGATCTCGACGTCCGGGTTGGCCTTTTCGAAGGCCTCTTTGTAGGACTTCAACTGTTCGGCTTCGAGGGCGGTGTACACCGTCAACTCGGTTTTTGCCGCGAAGGCATTCAGGCTGAAAGTAGCGAGCACAGCAGCGGCCAGGGCCATAGGCTTGAACATGATCGTTTTCCTGTAGGTGAGTTGAGGCAATAGGGACAAGTCGTGGATCAGTGGCCGGGCGCCGTTTGCCGCCAGGCCTGGGAACGGCGCAGCAAGCCGCGCGAAGCCCACGCCAGCAGCAAGGACACGCCCGCCGAGGTGAACAGAATCAGGGTCGACATCGCCGCCGCGCCGCCGACGTTGCCGGCGTCATCCATGTTCAGCACCGCCACCGCCGCGAGGATGGTGTCGGGGCTATAGAGGAAGATCGCCGCCGACACGGTGGTCATGGCCGAGACGAACAGGTAGCGCACGATGTCCAGCAGCGCCGGCAGGCAGATCGGCACGGTGACCCGCAGGTAGTGCCGGTACAGCGGCGCCTTGAGCGACAGCGCGGCGGCCTCGAACTCGGCGTCGAGCTGACGCAGCGCGGTGGTGGCGGTCATCTGCGCGGTGGTCAAATAGTGAGCAATGGTGCAGACGATCAGCAGGGTCATGGTCCCGTACAGCACATGCAACGGGTTGCCGGTCAGGTTGAAAAAGAAGACGTAACCCAGACCCAGCACCAGCCCCGGCACCGCCATCGGTACGAAACTGAGCATGCGCAGCGTCAGATTCAGCCCGCGCTGGCTGCGGGTCTTTTCCATCAGGTAGGCGCCGGTGAAAATCAGCACACTGCCGATCAACGCCGTGCCCAGCGCCATCTTCAGACTGTTGCCATAGGCCAGCCAGCCACCGCCGGCGGTCTCGTTGAACTGATAGTGGTTGAGCGACAGCGACAGGTTGTACGGCCAGAACTTCACCAGCGACGAGAACACCGCCATACCGAACACCAGCAGCAGCGCGGCGCTGATCAGCAGGACCACGCTGAGATAAAAGGCATCGCGCTTCTTCGACGGCGCCGGTTTGAACACCTGGGCGCGGCCGCTCATGGAGTCGCCGTGACGCCGGCGCAGCCAGGCATCGACGCCGAAACTGAACAGCGCCGGCAGCAGCAGGACCATGCCGATCAACGCGCCGCGACCGAATTGCTGCTGGCCGACCACCGCTTTGTAGGCTTCCAGCGCCAGCACCTGATAGTCGCCTCCGACCACCACCGGCACACCGAAATCGGTGATGGTCAGGGTGAACACCAGACAGAACGCGGCGAACACGGCCTGGCGAGTCGCCGGCCAAGTAATACTGCGGAAGGCTTTCGCAGGGCTCGCACCCATGCTCGACGCAGCGTCGAACAGTCGCGCATCCGCCAGCGACAGGGCTGACAGCAAAATCATCAAGGCGTGTGGGAAGGTGTAGATCACCTCACCCAGAACAATCCCCCAGAAACCGTAGATGTTGTCCGACAGCAGCCCGCGCAACATGCCCTGATTGCCGAACAGATACACCAGCGCAATCCCCGGCAGCATCGACGGCGCCATCAGCGGCAGCAGGGAGATCCCGCGCCAGATGCCTTTTGCCGGAATCAACGTGCGCTGCAAGGCGTAGGCAAACAGGTAGGCCAGCGGTACGACGATGGCCGCGACGCTGAGGGAAACCTTCAGGCTGTTGCCGAGCAACCAGTGGAAGTTGTCGCTGGTCACCAGCTCCTTGGCGGCGAGCCAGCCACCGCCCTGACCGGCTTCGCTGCTGAAACCGCGCCAGAAGATCGCCAGCAATGGCAACAGCACCGCCACACCGAGCAGCACCAGCAGCAGGAGTTTGCCGCCGAGGACGAAGATCCGGTCGCCGACCTCGGCCCCGGACACCTGCCGCGCCTGCTTTTGCGGTAGCGGCAGTGCGAGGTTGCTGTTCATCAGGCAAACACCTGCAGGCTGCGTGGCGGCAAGGCGACCATGATCTGCTGGGCGCCCAGGCGTGGCATGGCTTCCGGCGCCAGTTCAGCGAGCAAGGCATGGCCTGGCAGTTGATCGAGTTCGAAGCTCATGCGGCAGCGGTTACCGAGGAAAGTGATCTCGCGAACCTTGGCCGGGAACAGGTTTTCTTCGTGCACCAGTGGATTGACGTTGATCGCTTCCGGGCGGCAGAACAGCCGGCCCGACGGGCTGTGGACGCTGCCGTCGGCCAGGCGCAGGTTCATCCCGCCGACCTTGGCGTGGCTGTCGCTGCTGCGCTGGAACGGCAGCCAGTTGCCCTGGCCGACGAACTCGGCCACGAACGGCGTGGCCGGGCGGTTGTAGATTTCCTGCGGGGTGGCGTACTGCTCGACCTTGCCGTTGTTCATCACGGCGATGCGGTCGGCCATCAGCATGGCTTCGTCCTGATTGTGGGTAACCATCAGGGTGGTGATGCCGAGGTTGCGTTGCAGTTGGCGCAGCTCGGTGCACAGATGCTCGCGAACCCGGGCGTCGAGGGCCGACATCGGTTCGTCGAGCAATAGCAGCGATGGCGCGGGGGCCAGGGCGCGGGCCAATGCGACCCGTTGCTGCTGGCCGCCGGACAACTGGCCCGGGTACTTTTTCTCACTGCCGGTGAGGCCGACCAGTTCCAGCATCTGACCGACTCGACGGCGTGCTTCATCGCGACCGCTGCCCGCGAGGCCGTAGGCAATGTTCGCTTCGACGGTCAGATTGGGAAACAGCGCGTAGGACTGGAACAGGATGCCGTAGTCCCGAGCCTGCGGGGCGAGGTGGGAAACGTCGCGCTCGCCGAGGTACAACTCGCCGCTGTCCTGTTTCTCCAGACCGGCGATGCAACGCAGCAGCGTGGTCTTGCCGCAGCCCGACGGGCCAAGCAGGCACACCAGCTCACCGGCCGCGACATCGAGGGAAACGTTATCCAGCGCCGTGAAGGCGCCGAAGCGCTTCTGCACGCCGCGCACTTTCATCGGTGCGCCGGGGTTGGTCAGGGCAGTTGCGATTGCAGGGTTCATGGAAAGGCCTCATCAAGCAGATGAGACGAATCCTAGAGTTGTAATGCGTCGGTCATATGGCAACAAGGCAAAATCGACCGATAGTGGTATTCAGGGATTTTGGTTGATCAGGCCGGGGACATTTCCTGCGCCAGTCCGAGAAACGCTGCCGGCAAGCGCGCGTTCTTGCGTTCCTTGAGGCAGTAGAGATATTCGGGAATCTGCGGCGCATTTTCGAGCGTCAGCACCCGCAACTGCGGATCGTGCGGCACTTCCTGGCGGGCGATGATGCTGATGCCGATGTTGCGCAGCACCGCCTCGCGGATCGATTCGCGGCTGCCGATCTCCAGCAACGGGCCGAAACTGACCCCGGCGCTGGCCAGCAATTCTTCGGTGAGGCGACGGGTGGTCGAGCCGGATTCACGCATCAGCAAGGTATGCCCGGCCAGCGCACTCAGCGTCACATGGTCGTGCGCCGCCAGCGGGTGATTGCGATGCACCGCCAGCACCAGCGGATCGCTGCCCAACACCCGACGGATCAGCCGTGCATCGTCGAGCAATTGCGACGACGCCGCGACATCCACCCGGTAATCCTCCAGCGCTTCGAGCACCTGCTGCGAGTTGCCGATTTCCACCGACACTTCCACCTGCGGCAGACGCTCGCGGAAGGTCTTCACCAGATCGAGGATGTAATACGGCGCGGTGGCGGCAATGCGCAGCGTGCCCTGCACCTGGCCGCTGTTGCGCAGGAAGAACTCGATATCGGCCTCCTGTTGCAACAGCGCCTTGACCATCGGCAACAGCCGCGCGCCTTCGTCGCTGACACTCAAGCGCCGGCCGCCACGGTAGAACAGCTCCACCGAATACTGGCTTTCCAGATTCCGGATCTGAGTGGTCACGGTCGGTTGGCTGAGGCCGAGCTTTTTCGCCGCCAGCGTGATGCTGCCCAGGCGGGCCACCATGTAAAACGCTTTCAGCTCGGCACTCAGCACAACCGTCCCTCTTCCTCTATTTGCGCAACAGGCGCAAACCGTTGAACACCACCAGCAGGCTTACGCCCATGTCGGCAAACACCGCCATCCACATGGTGGCGAGCCCGGCGAAGGTTACCCCAAGAAAGATCGCTTTGATCACCAGCGCCAGCGCGATGTTCTGTTTCAGGATAGCGGCGGTATGGCGCGACAGGCTGATGAAGGCCGGAATCTTGCGTAGATCGTCGTCCATCAGGGCGACATCGGCGGTTTCAATCGCCGTATCGGTACCGGCCGCCGCCATGGCGAAACCGATCTCCGCCCGCGCCAGTGCCGGCGCGTCGTTGATGCCGTCGCCGACCATGCCGACCCGACGGCCCTGCGCATACAGGTCTTCGATGGCTTGCAATTTGTCGGTTGGCAACAGGTCGCCCTTGGCCTGATCGATCCCGACCTGCGCCGCAATCGCCTGCGCGGTGTGGACGTTGTCGCCGGTGAGCATCAGGGTTTTCACGCCCAGATCGTGCAGTTGGCGGATCGCTTCGCGGCTGGTTTCCTTGACCGTGTCGGCCACGGCGAACAGCGCCAGCGGGCCGGAGCTGTCGAGCAGCAACACCACGGACTTGCCCTGTTTCTCCAGCGCGAACAGTTTTTCTTCCAGTTGCGGCGAGCACAGGCCCAGTTCTTCAACCAGACGGTGGTTGCCCAGGTGGTAGGCCTGACCGTTGATCTCACCTTTCACACCCCGCCCGGCCAACGCTTCGAAGTTATCCACAACCAGCGTCGCGAAACCTTTATCCACAGCCGCATTGGCGATGGCCAGCGACACCGGGTGATCGGAGCGCCCGGCCAGCGCGACGGCAATCGCCGGGGCCGTGGCGTCGGCGGTCGGGTCGAGGGACAGGTAATCGGTCTGCACCGGTTTGCCGTGGGTGATGGTGCCGGTCTTGTCGAGGGCCAGATAGTCGAGCTTGAATCCGCCCTCCAGGTACACGCCGCCCTTGACCAGAATGCCTTTGCGCGCCGCTGCGGCAAGGCCGCTGACGATGGTCACCGGAGTGGAAATCACCAGCGCACACGGGCAAGCGACCACCAGCAGCACCAGCGCGCGGTAAATCCAGTCGAACCACGCGGCGCCCATGAACAGCGGCGGGATGATCGCCACGGCCAGCGCCAGGACGAAGACCACCGGGGTATAGATTTTCGAGAATTGATCGACGAAACGCTGGGTCGGCGCCCGCGCGCCTTGCGCCTGTTCCACGGCGTGGATGATCCGCGCCAGGGTGGAATTGTTGGCCGCAGCGGTCACCGCATATTCCAGCGAACCGGCCTGGTTGATAGTGCCCGCAAAGACCTTGTCGCCGACGGTTTTCTCCACCGGCAGGCTTTCGCCGGTGATCGGCGCCTGATCGATGGTCGAACTGCCGCTGACGACCTCACCGTCCAGCGCGATGCGCTCGCCGGGTTTCACCCGCACACGGGCGCCGAGATCGATGTTTTTGACGTCCAGTTCGACCCAGTTGCCGTCCGCCTGCAACACAGTGGCCTGCTCTGGCGTCATCTGCATCAGACCGCTGATGGCGTTGCGTGCGCGATCCAGCGAGCGCGCTTCGATCAGCTCGGCCACGGTGAACAGGAACATCACCATCGCCGCTTCCGGCCATTGGCCGATCAACACGGCGCCGGTCACGGCGATGCTCATCAGGGCGTTAATGTTGAGGTTGCGGTTCTTCAGGGCGATCCAGCCCTTTTTGTAGGTGGTGAGGCCGCCGCTGAGGATCGAGATCAGCGCGATGATCGCCACCACCCAGGTCGGGGCGGCGCTGGTGAAGTGGATCACTTCGGCAGCAAGCGCACCGACGCCGGACAGCGCCAGCGGCCACCAGTGTTTTTTCACCGGCGCTGCGACCGGCGCATCTACGCCCGCCTCCAGCGGCTCGGCCTGCATGCCGAGGGATTTGATCGCGTCGATGATCGGCGCGGTGTCCGGCAGATTGTGAGTCACGCCAAGCACGCGGTTGATCAGGTTGAATTCCAGCTGCTGGATCCCGGCCAGTTTGCCGAGCTTGTTCTGGATCAGCGTCTGTTCGGTCGGGCAGTCCATCGCCTCGATGCGGAAGCTACTCAGCCGGGCGTCGGCGCTTTTCGCCTCACTCAGTTGCACCAGCGAAGGCGCGGCGGCTTTCGACGAGCAGCAGGAATCTTCACTCGAATGAACCGGCGCCGGCGCAACGGTTTTCGACCCGCAGCAGGAGTCGTCGGCGTGGGCATGTTTATGCACAGGCTGCAGTTTGTGACTGTGGTCGTGCCCGTCGCCGGGCTTGTTGGTGTGCAGGGAATCGCTCATTGGTCGCGTCCATGAAGGTGCCTGTTGCCAAGTAAAGACCCTGTAGCCACTATAGGGTCAAGCACCCTTTTGGAGATTGCCGTCATGAAGATCGGAGAACTGGCGAAACAAACCGATTGCGCCGTGGAAACCATCCGCTACTACGAGCGTGAAAACCTGCTGCCGGAACCGGCCCGCAGCGACGGCAACTACCGCGTCTACACCCAGGCCCACGCCGAACGCCTGACCTTCATCCGCAACTGCCGCACCCTCGACATGACCCTTGAAGAAATCCGCAGCCTGCTCGCCTTGCGCGACAGCCCGCAGGATCAGTGCGAAAGCGTGAATGCGCTGATCGACGAGCACATCCAGCACGTCAAGGCGCGGATCGATGGGTTACTCGCGTTGCAGACGCAACTGCTCGACCTGCGCCAGCGTTGTGGCGAAGGACCGGAGGCGGATCAGTGCGGGATTCTGCAACGGCTGGAGGTGAGCGGCGGGGTTGTGGCGACAGAGGTCGAGCATTCGCATGTGGGCCGCAGTCACGGCCATTAAGAACGCCAGAAACAACTGAGGGAGCAATTTGGCTCCCTCAGTGTTTGATCACCCGGTTTTCAGACCGCCATCGGCGCGGTCATCGGCGCATGGTGCTCGTAGCCTTCCAGCGAGAAGTCGCTCGGCTCTACCAGTTCCAGCCATTCCGGCTGATAAACACCGGTCTTGGCAAACTCCGGCACACGATCCGAAATCTTCAGCTTCGGCATGGCGAACGGCTCGCGCTTGAGCTGTTCGTTGAGCATGTCCAGGTGGTTTTCGTAGACGTGGGCGTCACCGATGAAATAGGTGAACCAGCGCGGCGTGTAGCCGGTCAGGCGACCGATCAGGCTCAGCAGCGCGGCGCCTTCGGTGAGGTTGAACGGCGTGCCCAGGCCCAGGTCGTTGGAGCGGATGTAGAGGGTCAGGGAGATTTCCTTGGTCTCGACATTCGGGTGGAACTGGTACAGCAGATGGCACGGCGGCAAGGCCATTTCATCGAGTTGGGCGCAGTTCCAGCCGTGGAACAGGATGCGGCGGCTGCCCGGGTCCTTGATGATCGTGTCGACGCACTGGCGCACTTGATCGATGGCTTTGTACAAGACCACGTAGGCCTGGCCGTCTTCTTCGCCCTGGGCAATCTGCTTGTAGCCGTTGCTCAGGGTTTGTTCGATGGCGGCGGTGTTGCTCAGCGGGATCTGCTTGTATGCCGGCCATTTGCGCCATTGCACGCCGTAGATTTCGCCGAGGTCGTCTTCGCCCTGGCGGAACGGGTTGGCCAGCCACTGGGCGTTTTCGTTGGCGTTCTGATCCCAGACCTTGCAGCCCAGTGCACGGAATTCGGCGGCGTTGTTCACGCCCCGCAGAAAGCCGCACATCTCGCCGATGGCCGATTTGAAGGCCATCTTGCGGGTGGTGATCGCCGGGAAACCTTCCTGCAGATCGAAGCGCAGCATGGCGCCCGGAAAGCTGATGGTGTTCACGCCGGTACGGTTGGCCTGTTTGGTGCCGTTGTTGATGACGTGCGACACCAGATCGAGATATTGCTTCATGAGTTACCTGTGTCCTTGAGCCCCGGCAGACATCGCCGGGGTCCGAATATTTAAGCTGTCGGTGCAACCGGCGCCGCCGGGGCGCGGTGGTAGGCCAGCCAGATCAGGAACAGCCCGCCGATGATCATCGGTACGCAGAGTACCTGACCCATGGTCAGCCAGTTCCAGGCCAGATAGCCCAGTTGCGCGTCCGGCACGCGGACGAATTCGACGATGAAACGGAAGATGCCATAGAACAGCGCGAACATGCCCGAGACCGCCATGGTTGGTCGCGGCTTGCGCGAGAACAGCCAGAGGATCAGGAACAGCGCCACGCCTTCGAGCGCGAACTGATACAGCTGCGACGGGTGACGCGGCAGTTGTGCCGGGTCGCTGAACGGCGGGAACACCATGGCCCACGGCACGTCGGTGGCCTTGCCCCACAGCTCGGCGTTGATGAAGTTGCCGATGCGTCCGGCACCCAGACCGATCGGCACCATCGGCGCCACGAAGTCCATCAGCTGGAAGAACGACTTGCCGTTACGCTTGCCGAACCACAACGCGGCCAGCATTACGCCGATGAAACCGCCGTGGAACGACATGCCGCCCTTCCACACTTCGAAAATCAGCGTCGGGTTGGCGATGTAGGCGCTCAGATCGTAGAACAGCACATAGCCCAGACGCCCGCCGACAATCACCCCCATCGACAGCCAGAACACCAGGTCGGAAAGTTTTTCCTTGGTCCAGGTCGGGTCAAAACGGTTGAGCCGGCGCGATGCCAGCAGCCACGCGCCGCCGATGCCGACCAGGTACATCAGGCCGTACCAGTGGATTTTCAGCGGACCGATGGCCAGGGCCACCGGATCGATCTGCGGGTAAGGCAGCATTGCGACTCCTCGTTAGCATTCAAATCTTCAAAAATTCCCGGGCGACGCTGTCACCTCAGGATTAAGCCAGGATTGCGACCTGCCAAAACAGACGGCTCAGAACAGAAAGCTCAGGCCCACGCAAAACAGCAAAGCCGCGAACAGCCGTTTCAGCAACTTCGGCGACAACCTGTGCGCCAGCCGCGCGCCGAGACGGGCGAACACCATGCTGGTCAGGGCAATGCCGAGCAGTGCCGGCAAATACACAAAACCGAGACTATGGGCCGGCAGCAACGGATCATGCCAGCCCAGAATCATGAAACTTACTGCACTGGCCACGGCGATCGGCAGGCCACAGGCCGACGAGGTCGCCACCGCCTGCTGCATCGGCACGCTGCGCCAGGTCAGGAACGGCACGGTCAGCGAGCCGCCGCCAATCCCGAAAATCGCCGAGGCCCAGCCGATCACACTGCCGGCCATGGTCAGACCGAGCTTGCCGGGCACCGTTCGGCTGGCCTTGGGTTTGACGTCCAGCGCCAGCTGCGCGGCGATCACCAGGGCGAACACACCGATGATCTTTTGCAGGTTGGGCCCGGAGATCGCTTCGGCGGTCAGCGCTCCGAAGCCTGCACCGAGCAGGATGCCGACAGTCATCCACTTGAAGATCGACCAGCGCACGGCGCCGCGTCGATGGTGTTCACGCACGGCGTTGACCGAGGTGAAGATGATCGTCGCCAGCGAGGTGCCGACCGCCAGGTGGGTCAGGATCGACGGATCGAAGCCCTGCAAGGTGAAACTGAACACCAGCACCGGGACGATGATGATCCCGCCGCCTACCCCGAACAGCCCGGCCAGTACGCCCGCACAGGCGCCCAGCGCCAGATAGAGCAGAAATTCCATGACTGCCTCCCAAGGCGCATCCCCAAAACCGGAGCGGCATGGTAACGGATGGATACCCTTCGGCTCCACTGGCGATGGATGCACGGACGATGTCTGCGTAGAGTGGGCAAAAAACACACAAGGACCACCTTATGTGCCTGATTGTTTTCGCCTGGCGACCGGGGCATGCCCAGCCGCTGATCGTCGCGGCCAACCGTGACGAGTTCTACGCCCGGCCCAGCCTGCCGCTGGCGCAGTGGCCCGAGTCGCTGCATGTTCACGCCGGGCGCGATCTTGAGGCCGGGGGCACCTGGCTCGGTCTTGGCGCCAACGGTCGTTTTGCGGCGCTGACCAATATTCGTGATCCGCATCAGCCGCCGGCCCGGCGCTCCCGGGGTGAACTGGTGGCGGGTTTTCTGACCGGAAACCTGTCGATCGATGATTATTTGTCCGACGTTGTTGCCCGTTCGCCGGACTATGCCGGCTTCAACCTGCTGCTGGGCAATGCCAACGAACTGTGGCACTTCAATGCCCGATCTTCGGAACCGGTGATGCTGCAGCCCGGCGTCTATGGCCTGTCCAACGCCGGGCTGGATACGCCGTGGCCGAAACTGCTCAAGGCGAAGGCGGCATTGAGTGCGGTGCTGGATGATCCGCAGCCCGAGCGGTTGTTGGCGTTGTTGGGGGATGCGCAAACGGCGCCGTTTGCTGATTTGCCGGATACCGGCGTGGGGTTGGCGACCGAGTCGTTGCTGTCGAGTGTGTTTATTGCCAGCCAGAGTTACGGGACTCGGGCGAGTACGGCGTTGATCGTGCAGGCGGACGGGACGCGGCGGATGGTGGAGCGCAGTTTTGGGCCGTATGGTGGGCATTTGGGGGAAGTTGAGATTTACCTTTAGAAGCAAGCCCTCACCCCAGCCCTCTCCCGGAGGGAGAGGGAGCCGACTGAGTTGTTTTTTCTAGCGACATCGACCTGAGATTCCGAGTCGAACTCCGGCTTTGAACAGCATGGAGATCTGCTCCCTTTCCCCCTCTCCCCTTTGGGGAGAGGGTTGGGCGGGCGGCGTTCCGATGAGGGGTGGCTTTTGAATACGCCACTGATTCAGAGAGGCTTGACCGCCGCCGGATTGACCATCTTCGCCAACCCGAGGTTCTTCAGCGCCAGTTGCAGCGAGCTGTGAATAACCTGCGGGTTGTCGATGGTCATCAGTTCCGCCAGCAGATCCTTGGCCTTGCTCAGGTTGATCTGACGCAGCATCCACTTCACCTTCGGCAGGTTGGTGGCGTTCATCGACAGACTGTCGAAACCCATCGCCATCAACAGCACCGCTGCCGCCGGGTCACCGGCCATCTCGCCGCAGATGCTCACCGGCTTGCCTTCGGCATGGGCGTCGCGCACCACGGTTTGCAGGGCTTGCAGCACCGCCGGGTGCAGGTAGTCGTAGAGGTCCGCCACCCGTGGGTTGTTGCGGTCCACTGCCAGCAGGTACTGGGTCAGGTCGTTGGAGCCGACCGACAGGAAGTCCACCATCCGCGCCAGCTCTTTGGTCTGGTAAACCGCCGCAGGAATTTCGATCATCACGCCCACCGGCGGCATCGGCACGTCGGTGCCTTCGTCGCGCACTTCGCCCCAGGCCCGGTGGATCAGGTGCAGCGCCTCTTCGAGCTCGTGGATGCCGGAGATCATCGGCAGCAGGATCCGCAGGTTGTTCAGGCCTTCGCTGGCCTTGAGCATCGCGCGGGTCTGCACCAGGAAGATTTCCGGGTGGTCGAGGGTGACGCGGATCCCGCGCCAGCCGAGGAACGGGTTGTCTTCCTTGATCGGGAAGTACGACAGCGACTTGTCGCCGCCGATGTCCAGGCTGCGCATGGTCACCGGTTGCGGGTGGAACGCGGCGAGCTGCTCGCGGTAGATCGCCAGCTGTTCCTTCTCGCTCGGAAAGCGCTGGTTGATCATGAACGGCACTTCGGTGCGGTACAGACCGACACCTTCGGCGCCGCGCTTCTGCGCCCGCGCCACATCCGCCAGCAGGCCGGTGTTGACCCACAGCGGCATGCGGTGGCCATCGAGGGTCACGCACGGCAGATCGCGCAGGGAGTCGAGGCCCAGCGCCAGTTGTTTCTCTTCTTCCACCACCTCGGCGAACTGCTTGATCAGCACTTCGCTCGGGTTGGTGTAGATTTCGCCCTTGAGCCCGTCGACGATCATCGGAATGCCATCGACCTTGGCGTATGGCAAGTCGACTACACCCATCACCGTCGGGATACCCATGGCCCGGGCCAGGATCGCGACGTGGGAGTTACCCGAACCAAGCACCGACACCAGACCGACCAGCGTGCCTTCCGGCACCTCGCCGAGCATCGCCGGCGTCAGTTCTTCGCTGACCAGAATGGTCTTTTCCGGGTAGACCAGGTTCTGCTGACGCTCTTCCTGCAGGTAGGCGAGCAGGCGTCGGCCCAGGTCCTTGACGTCCGACGCCCGCTCACGCAGGTATTCGTCGTCCATCAAATCGAAACGGTTGACGTGATCGGTCACGACCTGGCGCAACGCGCCCTGGGCCCACTGCCCGGTCTTGATCACGTTGGTGATTTCGCTGCCCAGCGAGGCATCGTCGAGCATCATCAGGTAGACGTCGAACAGCGCGCGCTCTTCCGGACGCAGCTGGGTCGCCAGCTTGGCCGACAACGCACGCATGTCGGCGCGCACGCCTTCGATGGCGGTCTTGAACAGCGCCAGTTCCGCATCGATGTCGGTGATGGTCTTGTCCGGCACCACGTCCAGATCCGCCGGAGGCAGCATGACCACCGCGGTACCGACCGCCGCGCCCGGCGAACCCGGCACGCCGACGAACTTGGCTTCCTGGATGCCCTTGCCCTGACGGCCCAGGCCACGGATCGAGCCGGTGGCCTCGGCGTGAGCGATTACCCCGGCGAGCTGCGCGCTCATGGTCACGAGGAAGGCTTCTTCACCTTCATCGAACTGGCGGCGTTCTTTCTGCTGGATGACCAACACGCCGACGACGCGGCGGTGGTGAATGATCGGCGCCCCGAGGAACGAGGCGTAGCGCTCCTCGCCGGTCTCGGCGAAGTAGCGGTAGCGCGGGTGATCCGCGGCGTTTTCGAGGTTCAGGGGTTCTTCACGCGTGCCGACCAGGCCGACCAGACCTTCGTTGGGTGCCATGCTGACCTTGCCGATCGAGCGCTTGTTCAAGCCCTCGGTGGCCATCAGCACGAAGCGGTTGGTCTCTGGATCAAGCAGGTAGACCGAGCAGACCTGGCTGCCCATGGCCTCTTTGACGCGCAACACAATAATCCCCAACGCCGCCTTGAGATCCTTGGCGGAGTTAACTTCCTGGACGATCTTGCGCAGCGTATTGAGCATGGCTCGGGGTCGAACTCCGTCGTCAGTCGCGCGCTAGAAGGCGCGGGGCAAGCTCTTTGAGAGCGCGGCGATACACTTCGCGCTTGAATGTCACCACCTGGCCCAACGGATACCAATAACTGACCCAGCGCCAGCCATCGAACTCCGGTTTACCGGTCAAATCCATCCGCACCCGCTGCTCGTTGGAGATCAGGCGCAGGAGAAACCATTTCTGTTTCTGGCCGATGCACAGCGGTTGGCTGTGGGTTCGCACCAGACGTTGCGGCAAACGATAGCGCAACCAGCCCCGGGTGCAGGCCAGTATTTCAACATCTTCGCGTTCCAGGCCAACTTCTTCGTTCAGCTCGCGGTACAAGGCGTCTTCCGGCGTCTCCTCGGGATTGATTCCCCCTTGCGGAAACTGCCAGGCATCTTGATTGATACGGCGAGCCCATAGCACCTGGCCGGCGTCATTCGTCAGAATGATCCCGACATTAGGGCGGAAACCATCGGGGTCGATCACGGCAACAACCTCGCAAACGCATGTCGCCGCATTGTTCCACAAAGGTTGTGAAGGCGGCAACGAAGGTTCCGAGCTTATGTGCACTCTTGTGAAAAGACCGTATTCTTGTGGCCTTTTTACTGACTTTTCAGCGGGTAACTGCAATGCGCCTGGCTTTATTCGATTTGGACAACACCCTTCTGGGCGGCGACAGCGATCACGCCTGGGGCGATTATCTGTGCGAACGCGGCTTCCTCGACCCGATCGCCTACAAGACGCGCAACGACGAGTTCTATCAGGATTACCTGGCCGGCAAACTGGATAACGCGGCCTACCTGAACTTCTGCCTGGAGATCCTCGGCCGCACCGAAATGGCCGTGCTTGACCAGTGGCACAACGATTACATGCGCGACTGCATCGAGCCGATCGTGCTGCCGAAGGCGCTCGAGCTGCTGAAAAAGCACCGCGACGCCGGCGACAAACTGGTGATCATCACCGCCACCAACCGCTTCGTCACCGCGCCGATTGCGGTGCGCCTGGGCGTTGAAACCCTGATCGCCACCGAGTGCGAGATGGAGGACGGCCGCTATACCGGACGCAGCACCGACGTGCCGTGCTTCCGCGAAGGCAAGGTGACGCGCCTGAACCGCTGGCTGGAAGAAACCGGGCATTCGCTGGAAGGCAGCTATTTCTACAGCGACTCGATGAATGACCTGCCGCTGCTGGAGCAGGTGGCGAATCCGGTGGCAGTCGACCCGGATCCGAACCTGCGGGCCGAAGCCGAGAAGCGCGGCTGGCCGGTAATCAGTCTGCGCGACTGACTACGCCTTCGCGGGCAAGCCCGCTCCCACATTGGATCTGTGTCGCACACAAATTCCCTGTGGGAGCGAGCTTGCTCGCGATTGGGGTCAACTCGGTCTCAAGCCTTAAACCGGCTTGGCGCCCATCAACCCGGCAATCGCGATAAAGCAGACCAATCCGAACAACGCCAGCCCCAGGCTGAATCGACCCACGCCGCCCGGCGCCTTGCGCAACCGGTTCAAGCGCACCAGCAGCCAGAACCACGCCAGCGCCGCCACGGTGTAGAGCACGCTCGAGGCCAGAATCCACGTCTGCCCCAGCGGCCAGCCCACCAGATGCACCATCCACCAGCCGGTGAACGGCATGCTTACCAGCGCCAGCACGATCAACAGCCAGACAAACAGCCATGGCCGCTGCAACGTACGGCTGCCCGCCGTCGCGTCACCATTGCGTCGTGCGCGCCAGACCCGGATTCCCAGGCCCAGCGCACCGAGCAACAGCACCGCAGTCGCCAGCATGTGCGCCGCTTTCAGGGCGGTTAACGTTTCCATGATCCGATTTCCTTATGGCCTGCCCATCAGCGTAGCCGTTCAGCCAAGAAACAGCTGATAGGCCGGGTTGTCGCTTTCGTCCCAGTACGGGTAGCCGATTTCCTCAAGGGCTGCGGGCACCAGATGACGTTCGTCGTGGGGTACTTGCAGACCCGCGACCACGCGGCCGTCCGCCGCACCGTGGTTGCGGTAGTGGAACATCGAGATGTTCCAGCGACCGCCGAGCTTGTTGAGGAAGTTGAACAGCGCGCCCGGACGCTCCGGGAACTCGAAGCGCAGCACCACTTCATCGACCACGTGCGCCGCACGACCGCCGACCATGTGACGGATGTGCAGTTTGGCCAGTTCGTTGTCGGTCAGGTCGAGCACCGGGAAACCCTGTTCGGTCAGGCTTGCCAGCAGCGCACTGCGTGGGTCGTTGTCCGGATGGGTCTGTACGCCGACGAAGATGTGCGCTTCGCTGCCATTGTTGTAGCGGTAGTTGAATTCGGTGATCTGACGCTTGCCGATGGCCTCGCAGAACGCCTTGAAGCTGCCCGCCTTCTCCGGGATGGTCACGGCGATGATCGCTTCGCGGCCTTCACCCAGTTCGGCACGCTCGGCGACGTGGCGCAGGCGGTCGAAGTTGACGTTGGCCCCGGAGTCGATGGCCACGAAGGTCTTGCAGCTGACGCCGCGCTGCTCGACGTACTTCTTGATCCCGGCCACGCCGAGGGCGCCGGCCGGTTCGGTGATCGAACGGGTATCGTCGTAGATGTCCTTGATCGCCGCGCAGATTTCATCGGTGCTGACGGTGATCACTTCATCGACGTAATCCTTGCAGATGTCGAAGGTGTGCTGGCCGATCTGCGCCACCGCCACGCCGTCGGCGAAGATGCCCACGGCCGGCAGCACCACGCGTTCGCCCGCGGCCATCGCTGCTTGCAGGCAGTTGGAGTCGTCGGGCTCGACGCCGATGACCTTGATGTCCGGGCGCAGGTATTTCACATACGCCGCAATGCCGGCGATCAGACCGCCGCCGCCCACCGGAACGAAGATCGCGTCCAGTGGCTGCGGGTGCTGGCGCAGGATTTCCATCGCCACGGTGCCCTGCCCGGCAATGGTGTGCGGATCGTCGTACGGGTGGATGTAGACGTAGCCTTTTTCATCGACCAGTTTCAGCGAGTAGGCCAGGGCTTCCGGGAAGGAATCGCCGTGCAGCACGACCTTGCCGCCACGGGAGCGCACGCCTTCGACCTTGATCTCCGGGGTGGTCTTGGGCATCACGATGGTCGCTTTCACGCCCAGCACTTTCGCCGCCAGGGCCAGGCCTTGCGCATGGTTGCCCGCCGACGCGGTGACCACGCCGCGAGCGCGCTCTTCGTCGCTCAACTGGGTCAGCTTGTTGTAGGCGCCGCGAATCTTGAACGAGAACACCGGCTGCAAGTCTTCGCGCTTGAGCCAGATGTCGTTGCCCAGCCGCTCGGAGAGCTGGCGAGCGTTCTGCAGCGGGGTTTCTACGGCAACGTCATAAACGCGCGAGGTGAGGATCTTCTTGACGTACTGTTCGAGCATCGGAAAGCATCACTGGCGGTTGGGCGGGACCAGCGAGTCTAACCCGGCTTTCAGCCGGACGACCACACGAATGCAGAGGTTTTAGCCCGGCTTGAGGCTATAATGCCGGCCTTTCCGTTCTTACCTTGCCCGCTTCCGGAGCCCGCATGACCCAGGATCAACTCAAACAGGCCGTGGCCCAGGCTGCCGTCGACTTCATCCTTCCGAAACTCGACGACAAGAGCATCGTCGGCGTCGGCACCGGCTCCACCGCCAACTGCTTCATCGACGCCCTGGCCCAGCACAAGGGCGCGTTCGATGGTGCGGTCGCGAGCTCCGAAGCCACCGCCGCGCGCCTCAAGGGCCACGGGATTCCGGTGTACGAGCTGAACACCGTGAGCAACCTGGAGTTCTACGTCGACGGCGCCGATGAAAGCGACGAACACCTGAACCTGATCAAGGGCGGCGGCGCAGCCCTGACCCGCGAGAAGATCGTCGCGGCCGTGGCCCAGACTTTCATCTGCATCGCCGACGCCAGCAAACTGGTGCCGGTGCTGGGCGCGTTCCCGCTGCCGGTGGAAGTGATCCCGATGGCCCGCAGCCACGTGGCCCGCCAGCTGGTGAAGCTGGGCGGCGACCCGGTCTACCGCGAAGGCGTGCTGACCGACAACGGCAATATCATCCTCGACGTGCACAACCTGCAGATCACCAATCCGGTGGAGCTGGAAGCGCAGATCAACGCGATCGTCGGCGTGGTCACCAACGGTTTGTTTGCGGCGCGTCCGGCGGATCTGTTGTTGCTGGGTACTTCCGAAGGTGTGAAAACACTGAAAGCTGAGTAAGCCGAAACTGCCCACATTTTGGTGGGTAGATGAAAAAACTGTGGGAGCCAGTTTGCTAGCTCCCACATTGTTTGAAGGTGTTGGTTAGTTCTGCAAAGGCTTTCTAAAGACATAAAACAGATTCGGCTCGCTCACCAGATACAACGTACCGTCGTCATCCATCGCGATACCTTCCGCCTGCGGCACGGTTTTCTTCAGGCCCTGCCGGCCACCGCTCAATGACATGGTGCTCAACGGGCGCCCGTCCACATCCAGTTCCAGAATCAGCCGTGACTCGTCGGACAGCGCCAGTAAATGGCCGCTGCGCTCGTCGTATTGCAGGCTCGACAGATCGCGCACGAACATCCCGGCATCGCGCTTGGGATTGTTGATCACGTGTACTGCGTAGGATTTTTCCGGATTGAAGTGCGGGAAACCGTGCACTTCATAGATCAGCATCGGATCCCGTTCCTTGGCCACGAACAGGCGCTTGCCCACCGAGTCGTACGCCAGGCCTTCAAAGCCCTTGTTGCCGCTCATGTGTACACCGAGGGTCATCTGCTCGGCGTCCGCTGCATCGAGGAACGTGGTGTCGTGTTCCAGATGGATCTTGATCAGCCGTTGCTGGCGCTCGTCAGTGATCACGTAGGTGTCGGCGCTGATGAACTCCACCGCTTCCGGATCGCCGAAGCCGATCAAGGCGACACGGCGCAGGATCGTGCCGTCCAGCGACAGCTCGATCAGTTCGGCATTCTTGTTGGTTACGGTGAACAGGCTCTTGCGCACCGGATCGTAGGTCAGCGCCGAGACGTCGTCGTTCAGCCCGTCGATAACCTTCGCTTCGATGTCCACCCGGTATTGATCCAGCCCGATGGCCTCGCTGCTCATCGGCTGCCAGAGCGTATGCAGGTTGAACCAGGCACGCTCGAACAGGCGCATGTATTGGCCGATCGCAATCAGTGCGATCAGGGCAATCACCGACAGGATGATGAACAGAGGCTTGGGACGGGCAAGTCGACGCATTCGGGCAGGCTCGGAGTCAAAACAGGCGGATGAAATATCACGCCTGTCTGAACTGAAGCTTAATGGCCACTTGCCTCAAGCCACAACTGCACAGATCTGCAATTGCTGTAGGAGTAATTACTTCTGCTTTTCGAAGCGGTAGAACAGGTTCGGCTCGCTGACCATGTACAGCGTGCCTTCCTCATCCATGGTCACGCCTTCGGCGCGGGGAATGGTTTTCTTCAAGCCGTTGAAACCGCCGAGCAGGGTCATGAAGCTGACCTGCTCACCCTTCTCGTCCAGCTCCAGCAACAGGTGCGAATCGGCGGACAACACCAACGTGTGGCCGGTGCGCGGGTCAATCGACAGAGCCGAGAGGTTGCGCAGGTCCAGTTCGTCGCTGTCGAGTTTCTGCTTGTCGCCCTTGAGCGTCTGGCTGCCGTCGCTTTTCCAGGTGAACAGCGCAGGCGGACGCTCTTCGCCCAGCAGCAGTTGCTGGTTGCGGGCGTCCCAGGTGATGGCCTCGAAAGCCTTGTTCTGGTCTTTCGACGGGCCAAGGTCGTATTTCGGGAAATCGTCGCGCTTCAGTTCGCGGGTCTCGGCATCGACCTTGACGATGGAGAGCATGTGCTCGCGCTCATCGACAATCGCCATCAAGCCGTTTTCCATCACCGTCAGGCCTTCCGGATTGCTCCAGCCCACCAGCGGCATCTTGCGCAGCACGTCACCCTGCAGGGTCAGCTCGACGAGAAATGGATTCTTGCCCATCACCGAAAACAGGGTTTTGGTCTGCGGGTTATAGGACAAATCCGAAGCTTCGTCCTTTTCCATGCCCGGCAATAGCTTGGCGTCGATGACCACGCGATAGTCCGGGAGCCAGACACTTTCCTGCTGCTCGGCCGTGCTTTCGAAACGCTCCAGCACCCACAGCACACCGCGGTCATCCCAATGCATGGCAAACGCCAGCCCGTACGCAGCGGCGACTGCCAACAACAGCCAGGAATACCAGCGCAGGGCGAAGCGTGAACGGCGGGCGGGTTTGAGCTGAGTTTGAGATGACATCGAAGGACGCGTTCCGAAAATTCAGGCTACGGGTAATAGCACAAAGAGGCCGGCTCAGACGCCAGAATGACCGGAATTATCCGGACAAAATGTGAAAAAAACGGCAAATGGCCGGAATGCCCTGCGTCTTTGCAGGCCGCATCACAAAACCAAAACGGGAGATTGCAGGCTTGAGGGCTGAGCTCAAACCTGCAATCTCCCGCTTGGCAACGCGACGTACGGATCAGCGAACGCTGCTGGTGAAGCGACTGGCGCCCGGCAGTTCCAGCACGATCTCATCACCAACGTTCAGCGGACCGACGCCCACCGGCGTGCCGGTCAGGATCACGTCACCGGCCTGCAGCGAGAAGCAGCCGGCCATGTGCTGGATCATCGGCACGATCGGGTTGAGCATCGCGCTGCTGTTGCCGTCCTGGCGCACTTCGCCGTTGATGGTCAGGCGGATACCGATGTCGGTCAGGTCGGCGAAAGTGCTGCCGGCCACGAACGGGGCAATCACCGCCGCGCCGTCGAACGACTTGGCGATTTCCCACGGCAGGCCCTTGGACTTGAGCTCGGCCTGCTTGTCGCGCAGGGTCAGGTCCAGCGCCGGGGCGAAACCGGAAATCGCGTCCAGCACTTCTTCACGGCTCGGTTTGGTCGACAGCGGTTTGCCGATCAACACGGCGATTTCCGCCTCGTAATGCACCGAGCCACGCTCGGTCGGAATGCTGAAACCGCCTTCCAGCGGCACCACACAACTGCCCGGCTTGATGAACAGCAACGGCTCGGTAGGGACCGGGTTGTCCAGCTCCTTGGCGTGTTCGGCGTAGTTACGGCCGATGCACACCACTTTCCCCAGCGGAAAATGAATCCGCGTACCGTCGACATACTGGTGCTGATAGCTCATTACCGACTCCTGCCTTCATTGATTCATCAGGGATTGCCAATCAAACCGCGAAGATCTTGCCCGGGTTCATGATGCCGTTCGGGTCGAACACCGCCTTGACCGCTTTCATGTATTCGATTTCCACCGGCGAGCGGCTGTAGGTCAAGTAGTCGCGCTTGGTCATGCCCACGCCGTGTTCGGCGGAAATCGAACCGTTGTACTTCTCGACGGTTTCGAACACCCACTTGTTGACGGTGGCGCACTTGGCGAAAAACTCGTCCTTGCTCAGGTTGTCCGGCTTGAGGATGTTCAGGTGCAGGTTGCCGTCGCCGATGTGGCCGAACCAGACGATTTCGAAATCCGGATAGTGTTCGCCGACGATCGCGTCGATTTCCTGCAAAAACGCCGGGACTTTCGAGACGGTGACCGAGATGTCGTTCTTGTACGGCGTCCAGTGGGAGATGGTTTCGGAGATGTACTCGCGCAGCTTCCACAGGTTCTGCAACTGGGTTTCGCTCTGGCTCATGACACCGTCCAGCACCCAGCCCTGCTCGACGCAATGCTCGAAGGTTTCCAGGGCGGTGTTGGCCACTTCTTCGGTGGTCGCCTCGAATTCCAGCAAGGCATAGAACGGGCAGTCGGTTTCGAACGGCGCCGGGACATCGCCACGGCCCATGACCTTGGCCAGGGCCTTGTCGGAGAAAAACTCGAACGCGGTCAGGTCGAGCCGGCCCTGAAAGGCGTGCAGCACCGGCATGATCGAATCGAAATCGGCGGTGCCGAGGACCATCGCGGTCAGGTTTTTCGGCGAACGATCCAGGCGCATGGTGGCCTCGACCACAAAACCGAGAGTGCCTTCGGCGCCGATGAAGAGCTGCCGCAGGTCATAACCGGTGGCGTTCTTGATCAGGTCCTTGTTCAGTTCCAGCACATCGCCCTTGCCGGTCACCACTTTCATGCCCGCCACCCAGTTGCGGGTCATGCCGTAGCGAATGACCTTGATCCCGCCGGCATTGGTGCCGATGTTGCCGCCAATCTGGCTGGAACCTGCCGAAGCGAAGTCCACCGGGTAGTACAAGTCATGTTCTTCGGCGGCGTTCTGCAATTGCTCGGTGACCACGCCCGGCTGACAGACGGCAGTGCGGTCAGTCAGGTTGATATCCAGAATCTGATTCATGTAGTCGAACGACACAACCACTTCGCCATTGGCGGCCACGGCCGCGGCGGAAAGACCGGTGCGCCCGCCCGACGGCACCAGCGCCACTTTATGTTCGTTGGCCCAGCGGACGACGGCCTGCACCTGCTCGATGGTCTTGGGGAACACGATGGCGCTGGGCGCCGGGGCGAAGTGCTTGGTCCAGTCCTTGCCGTAAGCGTTCAGGGAGTCGGCATCGGTCAGGACTTTGCCAGGCTCGACCAGGGTCTTCAGTTCATCAATCAGGGCAGGATTGGTCATCGACGGAACTCTCGAACAATTCATGGTCATCCTGAGAACGCTTCACGTCGCAGGAATGAGTGTTTAGCGGGGTGGCTATGCTAGCATACCGACCCCGCAGGCCAGTGCCCAAGGCCGGTTCTGCGGTGACGGCTTTCTTGCCGTGCGGGTCAGCTCCAGGCTGCTCCCCTCCCTGCCATTTTTCTCCGGGATACAGGTTTACGCAGATGAGCAAGACTTCTCTCGATAAGAGCAAGATCAAGTTCCTTCTTCTCGAAGGCGTCCACCAATCGGCTGTCGACGTCCTCAAGGCGGCGGGCTACACCAGCATCGAATACCTGACAGGCTCCCTGCCGGAAGCCCAGCTCAAGGAAAAGATCGCTGACGCTCACTTCATCGGCATTCGTTCGCGCACCCAGCTGACCGAAGAGATCTTCGATCACGCGAAGAAGCTGGTCGCGGTCGGCTGTTTCTGCATCGGCACCAACCAGGTTGATCTGGAAGCGGCCCGCGAGCGCGGCATCGCCGTGTTCAACGCGCCGTACTCCAACACCCGCTCCGTGGCCGAGCTGGTGCTGGCCGAAGCGATCCTGCTGCTGCGCGGCATCCCTGAGAAAAACGCTTCCTGCCACCGTGGCGGCTGGATCAAGTCCGCAGCCAACTCCTTCGAGATCCGTGGCAAGAAACTGGGCATCGTCGGCTACGGCTCGATCGGTACTCAGCTGTCGGTCCTGGCTGAAGGCCTGGGCATGCAGGTGTTCTTCTACGACACCGTGACCAAGCTGCCACTGGGCAACGCGACCCAGGTCGGCAACCTGCACGAGCTGCTGGGCATGTCCGACATCGTCACCCTGCACGTTCCGGAAACCGCTGCGACCCAGTGGATGATCGGCGAGAAGGAAATCCGCGCCATCAAGAAGGGCGGCATCCTGATCAACGCTGCACGCGGCACCGTGGTCGAGCTGGATCACCTGGCCGCTGCGATCAAGGACAAGCACCTGATCGGCGCCGCCATCGACGTGTTTCCGGTCGAGCCGCGCTCCAACGACGAAGAGTTCGAAAGCCCGCTGCGTGGCCTGGACAACGTGATCCTGACCCCGCACATCGGCGGTTCCACCGCTGAAGCACAGGCCAACATCGGTCTGGAAGTGGCAGAAAAACTGGTCAAGTACAGCGACAACGGTACTTCGGTATCGTCCGTGAACTTCCCGGAAGTGGCCCTGCCGGCTCACCCTGGCAAGCACCGCCTGCTGCACATCCACGAAAACATCCCGGGTGTGATGAGCGAGATCAACAAGGTCTTCGCCGAAAACGGCATCAACATCTCCGGTCAGTTCCTGCAGACCAACGAGAAGGTCGGCTACGTGGTGATCGACGTCGACGCCGAGTACTCGGAGCTGGCGCAGGAGAAGCTGCAACACGTCAACGGCACCATCCGTAGCCGCGTGCTGTTCTGATCAAGCGTTGAGCGACAAAAAAGGGAGCCTTCGGGCTCCCTTTTTCATGCACGCGAAAACGTCATTCGACGTTGACGGTGATCTTCTTCGACACGATCGGCGGATCGAAGGCCATGTGGCCGCTGTCACCCAGCTCCAGTTGCAGGGTGTGTTTGCCCGGCGCGAGCTTGATGTCGGCCTGTGTCTGCGCCTTGCCGAAGTGCATGTGGTTGGCGTCGGTCGGCACCACGGAACCGGCCGGAACGATTTCCTTGGCATCGATCAGCAGATGGTGATGGCCGGTGTTCTTGGTGACGTCACCGGCCGGTGCCAGCGCGATGTCCTTTACACCGAATTTGACCGTGAAGGTCTGCGGAACCGTGGCTCCGTCCTCGGGAGAAACGATGAACACTTCGGCGCCCTTCGGTGCCGGTGTGGCCGCACTGGCCAGTACCGAAACACCCATCAGCACACCGGCCAACGCTGCACGTGACATAAAGCTTTTCATTTTCTTCTCCAGTTTTTCCGTAAAATCCGCACGGTCATGACAACTTCATGACCATTCGTTGTCGAAGGCACTCGACAACCATAGCAAAGCGAGCCTGGAAAACAGGCCGATATCGATTTCAAAGGAGTGACCATGCGTTTTCTGCCTGGCCTGATCTGCCTGCTTCCCCTTCTGAGCCCTCTGGCTCACGCCGAACTGATTGATGACGTCAACGACCGTGGCGAGTTGCGCATAGCCCTTGAGGCTAATACACCGCCCTTCAATTTCAAGGACGGCGACACGCTCACGGGGTTCGAGGTCGAGCTTGGGCAACTGCTGGCCAACGAACTGGATGTGCGCGCCGACTTCATCGTCACCGACGAAGCCGATCTGCTCCAGGGCGTTGAAAGCGGCAAGTACGACGTCGCGCTCAACCACATAGCACTGACACCCGAGCTCAAGGATCGTTTCGACGTCAGCGAGCCTTACACGCAGGTCAATGCGCAATTGCTGGCGAAAAAGGACGAACAGCCTCGGCCACTGGTGCTGGTGCAGGCACTGACGGAAGAGAAACCGAAGGTCGGGCCGCCGGTGGATCTGGCGATTCCGTTTCAGAAGGGTAACCCGGCGTTTCACGCGAGTCTGGAGAATGCCTTGCAGCGGATCAGGGCGGATGGGCGGCTGGAGGCGTTGTCGAAGAAGTGGTTGAAACCTTGAAAGCCCCCTCACCCTAACCCTCTCCCGGAGGGAGAGGGGACTGACCGAGGTGTCTTTTGCTATACGCCGACCTGAAATAGCGTGGCGATTATGGATTCACTGGCGTTGGTGCATATCGGTAAACCTCGTGAATATCCCCCAATCGGCTCCCTCTCCCTCCGGGAGAGGGCTGGGGTGAGGGTAAAGATTCCGGATCAGTGCAACATTTCCAAAGCCACCGCCGCCTCAGCCAACTCAAGTTCGCTGAAGACCTGCACCCCATGGCGCTTCAGCAAAGCAGCAGTAACCCCCTCGCCACTCACCTTCACCCCACTGAACGTCCCGTCATAGGTCAACAGATTCCCGCACGAAGGACTGTTGGCCTTGAGCACCGCCACCCGGATCCCGTGCTGTTGCACCAGCGCCAGCGCCTGCCGCGCGCCATCCAGAAACTGCGCACTGACATCTTCACCCTCGGTAGTGATCACCGAAGCGAGCCCGTCCAGTACTTCGCTGCCCTGCCCGCCCGGAATCTCTGCCGCTGCCCGTGGCGTCGGCAAACCACCGGCGACTTCCGGACACAGCGGCACTACGCGCCCTTCGGCAATCCACTGCTCCAGCAGATCGAACGGCCCGCTGGCCCCACCGTCATAACGCACGCGGTGACCCAACAGGCAGCGACTGACCAGAATCCTGTGCATATCAGAACGGCTCGTTGCCACGGCGGCGGAACCAGCCTGTCAGCGACAGCCGCTCGCGGCTGGCTGGCAACACTTCATGAGGGACTTCGCCGGAGAGAAACACCACCAGACAACCGCCCGTAGGCTGTACGTCATGAACGCGGTCATTCTCCAGGTACATGCGCAGTTGCCCGCCATCCTCCGGCAGCCAGCCGTCATTGAGGTAGATCACCGCCGAGACCATGCGCCGGTCATCGTCGCGGAAACGGTCGACATGCTTGCGATAGAACGCACCCGGCGGGTACAGGGCGAAGTGGCACTCGAAGTCTTCCAGGCCCAGAAACAACCCGCGATTGAGCGCTTCACGCAGGCTGTCCATCAGGTTCAGGTAGCGGTCGCTGGCCTCGGCCTGACCGGGGTCGATCCACTGGATATGGTCGCCACGAATCCCCTCGCGGATCTCCGAAAACGGGCCACGTCCGACCCCCGCCGGCGCCAGTTCACCTTCGGCGTCACGTTTGCGGCACTCGGCCGCCAGTGCGCGGGTCAAATACTCAGGCAGGAAAATGTTCTGCTGCGACCAGCCGCGCTCGGCCAGGTCGTCGACGATACGTAACAGCAGCGGGTGATCAGAGGATATTTGCATGGCGCGCATAGTATGCCTGCGGCAAGAAATCCGACAGAGCCACGCGGCGGCTTGATACGAATTCTCGACAAGTACTGGCACCGCACGGAGAATAGTCGGCTGCCGACAGGAGTCCTTATGCGCCGTTTGCTTTTTTCACTGTTGATGTTCTGCGTTTTGCCCGCCTGGGCGGACGGCCACGACCAGTTGTACAAGGTCGCCGGCTGGCCAGAACAACGCGCGCATTTCAACGACGCCCTGAGTGCCGCGCAGCAGCGCTACCAGAACAGCCTGCCGCCGGCGGTGTTTCAGGCGCTGGTGAACAACAGCAATCAGCGCTTCGCCCCTCAGGCCGTGGATCAACGCGCCGAAGCACAGCTGCGCAAGAACCTCGCCGATCCGAAACCGGCCCTGTCGTTCTTTCAGTCTCCGTTGGGCAAGAAGATCGTCGCCGCTGAACTGCTGGCGACCCGCCGCGATCAACTGGCGAAGAACGCCAAGGGCCTGCCGAAGATGCCGGCCAGCGACAGCCGCCTGCTGATCATCGGCCACCTCGCCCAGGCCCTGCCCGCCCGTGAAGCCGGTGCCGAAGTCAGCCTTGCGATTGCCGGCGTGGCGGCGGACAGCCTGAGTTCGATGATTCCCGGCCTGCTCGGCGGCGGTCAGGCCCAGGGCATGCTGAACGGTCAACGCCAGCGCCTGATGGATCAGATCGGTGCCGACCTGAACAACACGCTGCTGTATGTCTATCGCGACCTGTCGGATGAAGAGCTGGAAGAGTTCGCGACCTTTGCCGAATCCACCGAAGGCAAGGCCTACTATCAAGCTGCGCTGGCCGCGATCCGCGCCGGGCTGGCCGTCGGCCAGAGCACCTCGAACCTCAGCCAGTGATCTAGGGGTTGCGGCCCTTGATCCGCTTGCTCAAGAACTCGAAATACTCCTCGCGCATTTCCGCCGTCTCGTTGGCCAGGTGATGCCGCGCCTCGGCCAGCAACAGAATCTGCGGCCGGTCGAACTTCCATTTCATCACCTGCAGGTTGTGCTGCCAGTCCACGGTCATGTCCGCCTGGCCCTGGACGATCAGTGGCCGGCGCGGACTTTTCTTTGCGTATTCCACCCGGTTGATCCAGCGTGACAACGCCCCGACCCATGCGGTCGGCAAGCGTTTTGGCTGCAGCGGATCAGCCTGCAGGAACGGCAGGAAATCCGGATCGTTGGAGTTCTCGCTGAAACGCCGGGCGATGCCCCTGACAAAGGGCCGCAGCAGGTAATAACTGAACTGCGACCAGCCCCAGGCACGCGGACGCACCAGTGGCGCCAGCAGAATCAACTGCCCCTGCGCCGGGCTGTTTTCACCATGATTGAGCACGTGATCGACAATGATCGCGCCGCCGGTACTTTGCCCGCACAGGTGCCACGGCTGCGGCAGGGCAATCGAGCGCGCCTCGGCGAACAGGCCTTGCAGTGCATCCTGATACTCGGAGAAATCGCGGATGCTCGCCCGCTCGCCGCTGGACAAGCCATGCCCCGGCAGATCGCAGGCAATCACCGCGAAGCCCTGATCCAGCGCCCACTCGATCACATGCCGGTAAAGACCAGTGTGATCATAAAAACCGTGCAACAGAAACAGCGTGGCCTTGGCTGTTTCCGCCGGCCACCAGCAATGGCTGACCAGTTGATAGCCATTGATGTCGAACCGGCCCATGCCGCGCCAGACATCACGCTCCGGAAAGTCGCTCTTGTAGAACCGCTGATACGCCTTCGCCTCCTCGGACAACGGCTGCCACTCGGCCAGAGGCTTGAGGCTCGCACGCAGGTGATCGGGATCGAAGGCAACAGACATGGGCAATTCCAGAACGGTAAACGGACTTTATCGGCCTGCGATATTCATCTGTCGCGGCAAGCATGGCAAGCTAGCCGGCCTTCGAGGAATCAAAACCATGCGTTCGCCCTACCGCACCGCACTGTTTGCCAGCCTGCTCGCCATCGTGTGTGCCGGCGTGCTGTGGGCCGCGTACGACTGGTTTCAGGGCCGCTACCTGCGGGCTTTCAGCGAACACACCGCGGTATTTTCCGGCGATCCGCTGCGCCTGCCCGACGACCTCGCCGGTCCCGGCAACATCCGTCTGGTGCACTTCTGGGATCCTGCCTGCCCGTGCAACGTCGGCAATCAACAGCACCTGACCGAAATGGTCGAACAGTTCGGCCCCAAGGGCGTGGAGTTCTTCGCCGTGCAGAAGGCCGGCAGCCACGGCCAGTTGCCCGCCACCCTCAGCAATCTCAAAACCATCACGGTGCTGCCCGGCTCCGAACAGATTCCCGCCAGCCCGGCCGTGGCGATCTGGGACCGCAGCGGCAGACTGGCGTACTTCGGCCCGTACAGCGAAGGCCTGACGTGCAACTCCAGCAACAGTTTTATCGAACCGATCCTGCAAGCGTTGAGTGATGATCGTCCGGTCAATGCGACCCATACGCTGGCGGTCGGTTGCTACTGCCCGTGGCCGGCGGAGACGAAGTAAGGCATTCCGGACATTTCAAGGACGGCGATGCGCAGCACACGAGGCGTGTGCTAATTGTTTGCAGCCCGCACGGGCGGCAATCCCGAATGCACAAGGAGTCACCATGAAACGCGTCTTCACCGTTCTTGCCTTGCTCATCGTTGTCCTGCTCGCCGCCGGCGGGTGGTATGTCTACAGCAAGCAACCGACGCGTCAGGGCCAAGTGGAGTTGCGCAACCTGCAAGGCTCGGTGACCGTGCGTTACGACGAGCGCGGCGTGCCGCACATCCGCGCCGAAAACGAGACCGACCTCTACCGCGCCCTCGGCTATGTGCACGCCCAGGACCGCCTATTTCAGATGGAAGCCATGCGCCGCCTGGCCCGGGGCGAGCTGGCCGAAGTGCTCGGGCCGAAACTGCTCGACAACGACAAGCTGTTCCGCAGCCTGCGTATCCGCGAACGCGCCGCCAGTTACGTGGCCAGCCTCGACAAGCAGTCACCGGCGTGGAAGGCCCTGCAAGCCTATCTGGACGGCATCAATCAATATCAGGACTCGCACGCCGCCCCTGTCGAGTTCGACGTGCTGGGCATCCCCAAGCGGCCGTTCACCGCCGAGGACAGCATCAGCGTCGCCGGCTACATGGCCTACAGCTTTGCCGCCGCGTTTCGCACCGAACCGCTGCTGACCTACGTACGCGATCAATTGGGCGCCGACTACCTCAACATCTTCGACCTCGACTGGCAGCCCAAGGGCGTGCTCGCCAAGGGCCACGCCGGCACCGCACCGGCCCTCGCCGCCGAAGACTGGAAAGGCCTGAACGCCCTCGCCCGCCTCAGCGAACAGGCGCTGATCGACAACGGCCTGCCACAGTTCGAAGGCAGCAACGCCTGGGTGATCGCCGGCAGCCACAGCAAGAGCGCCAAGCCCTTGCTGGCGGGCGATCCGCACATTCGTTTTTCGGTGCCGTCGGTGTGGTACGAGGCGCAGTTGTCGGCGCCGGGTTTTGAACTCTACGGTCATCATCAGGCGCTCGTGCCGTTTGCGTTCCTGGGGCACAACCTGGATTTCGGCTGGAGCCTGACCATGTTCCAGAACGATGACCTCGACCTGATCGCCGAGAAGGTCAATCCGGACAACCCGGATCAGGTCTGGTATCGCGGCCAGTGGGCCGACATGGTCAAGACCGAGCAGCAGATCGCGGTGAAAGGCCAGACGCCGGTGACCATCACCCTGCGCCAGTCGCCCCACGGCCCGATCGTCAACGACGCCCTCGGCAGCGCCGCCGGGAAAACCCCGATCGCGATGTGGTGGGCGTTCCTCGAAACGCCGAATCCGATCCTCGAAGGCTTCTACCAGCTCAACCGCGCCGATACCCTGGCCAAGGCCCGCGCCGCTGCCGCGAAGGTGCAGGCACCGGGGCTGAACATCGTCTACGCCAATGCCAAGGGCGATATCGCGTGGTGGGCCTCGGCGCTGTTGCCCAAGCGCCCGGCCGGCGTGAAGCCGGGCTTCATTCTCGACGGCAGCAGCAATCAGGCGGACAAGGAGGGCTACTTCCCGTTCAGCGCCAACCCGCAGGAAGAGAACCCGGCGCGCGGCTATATCGTCTCGGCCAACTTCCAGCCCGTGTCGCCGACCGGCATGGAGATTCCCGGTTACTACAACCTCGCCGACCGTGGTCAACAGCTCAACCGCCAGCTCGCCGACAAGAACGTGAAGTGGGACAACGAGGCCAACCAGAAGCTGCAACTGGGCACCGCCACCGGTTATGGCCCGCGCCTGCTGGCGCCGTTGCTGCCGGTATTGCGTGAAGTGGTGCGTGATCCGGCGCAGCTGAAACTGGTCGAGCAACTGGCCCAGTGGCAAGGCGACTATCCGCTGGATTCGGTCAGCGCGACGGTGTTCAACCAGTTCCTCTATGACCTGGCCGACGCGGCAATGCGCGATGAGCTGGGCAATGATTTCTTCGAAACCCTGCTGTCGACCCGAGTGATCGATGCAGCGCTGCCCCGACTCGCGGCGAATGCCGATTCACCGTGGTGGGACAACCGCAGCACGCCGAACAAGGAGACCCGCGCCGACACCGTACGCGCCGCGTGGCAGGCGAGCATGGCGCACCTGAAGTCGACCCTCGGCGACAACGCTTCCGGCTGGCAGTGGGGCAAGGCGCATACGCTGACCCATGGTCATCCGCTGGGTCAGCAGAAGCCGCTGGATCGCATTTTCAACGTCGGCCCCTTCGCTGCACCGGGCTCCCATGAAGTGCCGAATAACCTCTCGGCGAAGATCGGCCCGGCGCCGTGGCCGGTGACCTACGGGCCGTCGACGCGGCGGTTGGTGGACTTCGCCGATCCGGCTCACAGCCTGACCATCAACCCGGTCGGCCAGAGCGGCGTGCCGTTCGACAGCCACTATGACGATCAGGCGGAAGCGTATGTGGACGGGATGTATGTGCAGGCGCATTTCAGTGAGGAAGAGGTTACGGCGAATACGCGGAGTACGTTGAAACTGTTGCCCAAACGTACAGAGCCTTAAAAGCCGCCCTCACCCCAACCCTCTCCCGGAGGGAGAGGGAGCCGATCGGGGGATATTGGAGAGATACGCCGACCTGAACGAATTCGGCTGAATCCAAAATCGCAGCAACGCATTCGGCGCCAAATCCATAATCGACACCACTCATTCAGGTCGATGTAAGGCGCAAGACACCTCGGTCGGCCCCCTCTCCCCCCGGGAGAGGGCTGGGGTGAGGGGGCAGCGGTCTCAGGTCAACCCCGGCTCAAACCATCGCCGCAAAATTCACCCGAAACTGCTGCGGCGTCACACCCAGCCGCCGGTTGAACACGCTACGCATATGTTGCGCATCACGAAACCCGCACTGATACGCCACCGTCTTCAGCGGCGCCGTGGTGCTTTCGAGCATCACCCGCGCCGCATCCACCCGCGCCCGCTCGACGAACTCCGCCGGGGTGACTTTTGCCTCCCGCGCAAACACCCGAGAGAAATTCCGCGCGCTCATGTTGGCTGCATTCGCAAGGTCGGCGATGGTCAGGTCGCCCGTAAGATTGGCCAGCACATACAACTGCACCATCGCCACCGCCGACGTCGGCTCGGCATGGGGCGTAAGGAACGGGCTGAACTGCGACTGCCCGCCCGAGCGCTGGGTGAACACCACCAGTCGCTTGGCCACGCTCAGCGCCACCTCGGCCCCGTAGTCACGCGCCAGCAGGTACAGCGACAGATCGATCCCCGCCGTCACCCCCGCCGAGGTGTAGAGCTGACCATCCTCGACGTACAACCGATCGGCCTCGACCCGGCTCGACGGGCACAACTGCGCCAGCGCTTCGGCGTCGTTCCAGTGGGTGGTGACCGTACGCCCGTCCAGCAATCCTGCACGGGCGAGCATGAACGCACCGTTGCAGATCGAGCCAAAACGACGCGCCCGCCCGCAGGCCTCACGCAACCACCCATCGAACGCCTCGCCGAAATCCAGAAACGGCAACTGCGGCCCACCCGCCACCAGCAGCAAGTCATAAGCCTCCTGCGCTTCGCTGAAATGCTGGTGAGCACTCAGGGTCAGCCCGTTGGAGCACGCCATTGGCCCGCGCTCGACGCCGATCACGTCGAGCCGGTAATGATCCTCCGGCGCCAGGAAGCGGTTGGCCTCGGCGAACACGTCCATCGGCCCGCTGACGTCCAGCGCCTGCACGCCGGGGAACACCACGATGGCGACGGTTCTGTTCATGGCAATCTCGGCTCCCGAGGAATGGCGGATCAGCGCCAACCCTAGCTAATCCTCGCCGCAGAAGCGAGCTGGCACGATTTGCAGGTGGAATGGCAAGGATCGCAGCCATGGATCGATTGTCCGGTTTTGCCCCCGGGAACAGACTTTCCCCATCAGCGCCGTGACGGCGTTTTCGACGAGGAAGCTCAACATGACCACGACCATCGCCGGTATCCAGATCCCCGGCAGCGCCCTCTCCCGGGCCACCACCGAGTACATCCGCGACATCGAATCCGACCTGCTCTACCACCACTCGCGCCGGGTGTTTCTGTTCGGCGCCTTGAGTGGCGAACGCCAGCAACTGGCTTACGATCCGGAGCTGCTGTACGTCGGCGCGATGTTCCACGACCTGGGCCTGGTCGAAGGTCACCGCAGCGATGACGAGCGCTTCGAAGTCGATGGTGCCAACGCAGCAGCCGCGTTTCTCAAGCCGTACGGCTTGAGCGACGACGACATCGAGCAGGTCTGGCTGTCGATCGCTCTGCACACCACGCCGGGGGTACCGAAGCATCTGCGTCCGACCGTGGCGCTGGTGACCGCAGGCGTCGAGATGGACGTGCTGGGCATGGACTACGCGGCGTTTACCACGGTGCAGCGTGAGGCGGTGGTGCATGCGCATCCACGGGGCGAGGGCTGCAAGGAGTGCATCATCTGCGCGTTCGCCGAGGGCTTGCGTCATCGTCCGCAAACCACGTTCGGCAATGTGAAGACCGATGTGCTGAAGGATCAGGCCCCGGGGTTCAAGCCGATGAACTTCGTCGAAGTGATTCGCCAGTCGCCCTGGGTTTCCTGACCGGCATAAAAAAACCTCGCGGCCGTTTCCGGTCGCGAGGTTTTTTGTGTCCGCAGACTTAAGCCGCTTCCGGCGTCGGCGCACGGCGCACGTCCGGTTGCTTCCACGAATCGGCAGCGCTCTCTTCAATGGCTTGCTGGATCGCCTTGCGGCGAGCTTCTTCGGCACGGCGACTGAAGAACCAGACCAGGAAAGTCACCAGCGACACCGCCAGCAGAATCAGGCTGGCCACGGCGTTGATCTCCGGCTTCACGCCCAGACGCACCGCCGAGAACACTTCCATCGGCAGGGTCGTCGAACCCGGGCCGGAGACGAAGCTCGCCAATACCAGGTCGTCCAGCGACAGCGCGAACGACATCATGCCGCCCGCTGCCAGCGACGGCGCGATCATCGGGATGGTGATCAGGAAGAACACCTTCCACGGCCGCGCACCGAGGTCCATCGCCGCTTCTTCGATCGACAGGTCCAGCTCGCGCAGACGCGCCGACACCACCACCGCCACATACGCCGCACAGAACGTGGTGTGTGCGATCCAGATGGTGACGATGCCCCGCTCCTGCGGCCAGCCGATCATCTGCGCCATGGCCACGAACAGCAGCAACAGCGACAGACCGGTAATCACCTCAGGCATGACCAGCGGCGCGGTGACCAGGCCACCAAACAGCGTGCGGCCCTTGAAGCGGGTGATGCGGGTCAGCACGAAGGCTGCCAGCGTACCCAGCGCCACGGCGGCAATCGCGGTGTAGCAGGCGATTTCCAGCGAGCGCACCACCGAACCCATCAGTTGCGAGTTGTCGAGCAGGCCGACGTACCACTTCACCGACCAGCCCCCCCACACCGTTACCAGTTTGGAGGCGTTGAACGAGTAGATCACCAGGATCAACATCGGCAGGTAGATGAACAACAGGCCGAGCACCAGCATCAGGCTGGAGAAACGGAAGCGCTTCATTCTTTACCCTCCATTTCCTTGGCCTGACTGCGGTTGAACAGGATGATCGGCACGATCAGGATCGCCAGCATCACCACCGCCAGGGCGGACGCCACCGGCCAGTCACGGTTGTTGAAGAACTCTTGCCAGAGCACTTTACCGATCATCAGGGTTTCCGGACCGCCAAGCAGTTCCGGGATCACGAACTCGCCCACCACCGGGATGAACACCAGCATGCAGCCGGCGATGATGCCGTTCTTGGACAGCGGTACAGTGATTTTCCAGAAGCTGTTGAAGGTGCTCGAACCCAGGTCGGAAGCGGCCTCCAGCAGGCTGGTGTCGTGTTTCACCAGGTTGGCGTACAGCGGCAGGATCATGAACGGCAGGTACGAATAGACGACGCCGATGTACACCGCGAGGTTGGTGTTGAGGATCTGCAGCGGCTCGTCGATCAGGCCCATGCTCATCAGGAAACCGTTGAGCAGGCCGTTGTTGCTGAGGATGCCCATCCACGCATAGACGCGGATCAGGATCGCGGTCCAGGTCGGCATCATGATCAGCAGCACCAGCACCGTCTGCATCTCTTTGCGGGCGCTGGCGATGGCGTAGGCCATCGGGTAACCGATCAACAGGCACAGCAGCGTGCTGAAAAACGCCATCTTCAGCGAGCCGAGGTAGGCGGCGATGTACAACTCGTCGTCGCCGAGCATCGCGTAGTTGCCCAGGTTCAGCAGCAGTTGCAGCTTCTGCTCGGCGTAGGTGTAGATCTCGGTGTACGGCGGGATGGCCACGTCCGCTTCGGCGAAGCTGATCTTCAGGACGATGAAGAACGGCAGCATGAAGAACAGGAACAGCCAGATGAACGGAACCCCGATGACCAGCTGACGGCCACCGGGAATTATTCGATTGAGCCGGCGTTTGAATTTGCGCATGTTCATGAGCGAAGTACCACGCCGCTGTCGTCTTCCCACCACACGTAGACCTGATCGCCCCAGGTCGGACGTGCGCCACGGCGCTCGGCGTTGGCCACGAACGACTGCACCAGCTTGCCGCTCGGCAATTCGACGTAGAACACCGAGTGACCGCCGAGGTAGGCGATGTCATGCACCTTGCCGCTCGACCAGTTGTATTCGCAGGTCGGCTGGTCGGCGGTGACCAGCAGTTTTTCCGGACGGATCGCGTAGGTCACGGACTTGTCCTGCACCGAGGTGCTGATGCCGTGGCCGACGTAGATCTGCCGGTCGAGGTCCTTGCAGGTGATGGTCGCGTGGCCTTCGGCGTCGTCGATCACTTCGCCTTCGAAGATGTTCACGTTACCGATGAATTCGCAGACCAGACGGCTGGTCGGGGTTTCGTAGATGTCGATCGGGCTGCCGATCTGGGCGATCCAGCCCAGGTGCATGATCGCGATGCGCTCGGCCATGGTCATGGCCTCTTCCTGGTCGTGGGTCACCATCACGCAGGTCACACCCACGCGCTCGATGATTTCCACCAGTTCCAGCTGCATCTGCGAACGCAGTTTCTTGTCCAGTGCGCCCATCGGCTCGTCGAGCAGCAGCAGTTTCGGCCGCTTGGCCAGCGAACGCGCCAGTGCCACACGCTGACGCTGGCCGCCGGACAGTTGATGCGGCTTGCGCTTGGCGTACTGGCTCATCTGCACCAGCTTGAGCATCTCGGCCACGCGGGCGTCGATCTCGGCCTTGGGAATCTTGTCCTGTTGCAGGCCGAACGCGATGTTCTGCGCCACGGTCATGTGCGGGAACAGGGCGTAGGACTGGAACATCATGTTGATCGGTCGCTCGTACGGCGGCATGTCGGTGATGTCGACGCCGTCGAGGAAAATGCGCCCCTCCGTGGGCCGTTCGAACCCTGCCAGCATCCGCAGCAGAGTGGATTTGCCCGATCCCGAACCGCCGAGCAGGGCGAAGATCTCACCCTTCTTGATTTCCAGGGACACATCGTCCACGGCAACCGTCTCGTCGAACTTCTTCGTGACCCGGTCGATTTTGACCAGCACCTGTTTCGGTGTCTGGTCGCCCTCGAGGGCTTTCTTATAGGCGCCGGAGGCAACTGCCATTTACAAAACTCCCAGAAAAAAAGAGTGCAGTTCGCCCACGCAAGACGAACCCAGGATAGTTTGTACGTTGAAGCTATTTACCCGACTTGACCTTGGTCCAGCTGCGGGTCATCAAACGCTGAATATTCGGCGGCAACTCGATCGACACGTAGGTCTTGTCGAGCACGGCCTGCGGTGGATAAACCGACTCGTCGGTGCGGATGGACTGCTCCATCAGCTTGTCCGAACCCGGGTTGGGGTTGGCGTAACCGACGTAATCACTGACCTGGGCGATCACCTCAGGTTTAAGCAAATAGTTGATGAAGGCGTGGGCCTCTTTGACGTTGGCCGAATCCTTCGGAATCGCCAGCATGTCGAACCACAGCGCGCCGCCCTCTTTCGGGATCGAGTAGGCGATGTTCACGCCTTTCTTGGCTTCTTCGGCACGGTTCTTCGCCTGGAAGATGTCGCCGGAGAAACCGATGGCCACGCAGATGTCGCCGTTGGCCAGGTCACCGATGTATTTCGAGGAGTGGAAGTAGGTCACGTAAGGACGCACCGCCAGCAGTTTGGCCGTGGCCTTCTCGTAATCCTTGGGATCGGTGCTGTTGGCGTTCAGGCCCATGTAGTTGAGCACGGTCGGCATCATTTCATCGGCCGAATCGAGGAACGCTACGCCGCAGCTGTGCAGCTTCTTGATGTTCTCAGGCTCGAACAGCACGCTCCAGGAGTCGATCTTGTCGACGCCGAGCACGGCCTTCACTTTATCGACGTTGTAGCCGATGCCGTTGGTGCCCCACAGATAGGGCACGGCGTACAGGTTGCCCGGATCGTTCTGTTCCAGGCGCTTGAGCAGCACCGGATCGAGATTGGAATAGTTCGGCAGCTGCGCCTTGTCGAGCTTCTGGAACGCGCCCGCCTTGATCTGCTTGCCGAGGAAGTGGTTCGACGGCACGACCACGTCGTAACCGGTACGCCCGGCAAGCAGTTTGCCTTCCAGGGTTTCGTTGGAGTCGAACACGTCGTAGACCGGTTTGATCCCGGTGTCTTTCTGGAAATCGGCCAGGGTGGTCTCGCCGATGTAATCCGACCAGTTATAAATATGCACAGTACCGGCGGCTTGGGCACCGACAGCGAACGTCAGGCCGGCAGCGGCCAGCAGGGCATTGCGCAAAGAAGAAAAAATAGGCAAGTGGAGGTCCTCTAATTTAGTTGGGCCCAAGTTGCCCCGTGCTGCATGACAGTCACGGTTGCCCGGCAACAAAACCGGCGCGCAACTTACCTTCGAAAAACCGTTCCAGCAAAACTTTCTGTCATTTAATTGCACCGCTGACCGCCCGGGTGGAGGCGACGGCCAGCGGTGACTGCTTCAAACCGGCTTATTTACCGGATTTGATCTTGGTCCAGCTGCGAGTGATCAGGCGCAGGGTGGCTGCGTCCAGATCGCTGATCGCATAGAGCTGCTTCTTCACTTCAGCCGAAGGGTAGATGCTCGGATCGCTGGTGATTTCCTTGTCCACCAGCGGCGTGGCCGCCTTGTTGCCGTTCGGGAAACGCACGGCGTTGGTGATTTCGGCCATCACTTTCGGCTCGAGCAGGTAGTTCATGAACTTGTAGGCGGCTTCGACGTTTTCGGCATCCTTTGGAATGGCGACCATGTCGTAGAAAGTACCGGCGCCTTCTTTCGGAATGGTGTAGGCCAGTTTGACCTTGTCACCGGCTTCCTTGGCGCGGGTCTTGGATTGTTCCAGGTCACCCGAGTAACCGACCGCCACGCAGATGTTGCCGTTGGCCAGGTCCGAGATGTACTTCGAGGAGTGGAAGTAGGCAACCGAAGGACGCACTTTGAGGAACAGATCCTCGGCGGCTTTCAGGTCAGCCTTGTCTTTGCTGTTGGTCGGTTTGCCCAGGTAGTGCAAAGCCGCCGGAATCATTTCGGTCGGAGCGTCGAGGAAGCTCACGCCGCAGCTTTTCAGCTTCTCGATGTTTTCAGGCTTGAACACGATGTCCCAGGAGTCGATCTTGTCGACGCCCAGCGCAGCCTTGACCTTCTCCGGGTTGTAGCCGATGCCGATCGAACCCCACATGTACGGGAACGCGTGCTTGTTGCCCGCATCGCTGGCGTCGCCAACGGCCTTGAGCAGGTCTTCGTCGAGGTTCTTCCAGTTTGTCAGCTTGGACTTGTCCAGTTCCTGATAAACGCCGGCCTTGATCTGCTTGGCCAGGAAGTTGTTGGAAGGCACCACGATGTCGTAACCGGATTTGCCGGCCAGCAGCTTCGCTTCCAGGGTTTCGTTGCTGTCGAAAACGTCATAGACGACCTTGATGCCCGTCTCTTTTTCGAAATTGGCAACCGTGTCCGGCGCGATGTAGTCGGACCAGTTGTAAACGTGCAACACCTTGTCGTCCGCCTGAACCGCACCCGCCATCACGCCCATCAGGGACATGGCGAGCAGAGTCTTGCCAGCGAGCTTTTTGCCTAATGCCTTCATGCGTTAATGCTCCAAATTTTTCTTTTTTGAACCACTTTGTTCAGCGGCCGAACCCGGACAACTGGAACCGCGGCTAGTCTGGCAAGATCCGAGGCGGTCTTTCAAGAAAAGACCAGCCTTTCTGACAGCTCCGAGCGACAGCGCAACAGCTCCATCGCTCAGAGCCTAGCACTTAGCCCTGCAACGCACTCAGGGTCAGGTCCAGGCACTTGCGTGCCTTTGTAACCAGTTCATCGATCTCCGCCTTGCTGATCACCAGCGGCGGCGCGATGATCATGGTGTCGCCCACGGCACGCATGATCAGCCCGTTGTCGAAGCAAAACTGGCGGCAGATCATGCCCACACCCTTGCCTTCGTAACGCTTGCGAGTGGCCTTGTCCTGCACCAGCTCGATGGCCCCCAGCAGACCGACCCCGCGCACTTCACCCACCAATGGGTGATCGTTCAGTTCGCGCAGACGTTTCTGCAAATACGGTGCCGTTTCTTCATGGGCGCGATCGATGATTTTCTCTTCGCGCAGAATCCGGATGTTTTCCAGACCCACCGCCGCCGCCACCGGGTGACCGGAGTAGGTGAAGCCGTGGTTGAAATCGCCGCCCTCGTTGAGCACCGCCACCACTTCGTCACGCACGATCAGGCCACCCATCGGGATGTAGCCGGACGTCAGGCCTTTGGCGATGGTCATCATGTGTGGCTTGAGGTCGTAGAAATCGCTGCCGAACCATTGGCCGGTACGGCCGAAACCGCAGATCACTTCATCGGCCACGAACAGGATGTCGTACTTGGCGAGGATTTCCTTGATGCGCGGCCAGTAGGTGTCTGGCGGAATGATCACGCCGCCGGCGCCCTGGATCGGCTCGGCAATAAAGGCACCGACGTTGTCCACGCCGACTTCCAGAATCTTTTCTTCCAGCTGATTGGCGGCCCAGATCCCGAACTCTTCCGGGGTCATGTCGCCGCCTTCGGCGAACCAGTACGGCTGGGCGATGTGGACGATGCCCGGAATCGGCAGGTCGCCCTGTTCGTGCATGTAGGTCATGCCGCCCAGGCTTGCGCCGGCCACGGTGGAACCGTGGTAGCCGTTCTTGCGGCTGATGATGACTTTCTTGTTCGGCTGGCCCTTGATCGCCCAGTAGTGGCGAACCATACGCAGCATGGTGTCGTTGCCTTCAGAGCCGGAACCGGTGAAGAACACATGGTTCATGCCTTCCGGCGCTACGTCGGCGATGGCCTTGGCCAGTTCCAGCGCCGGCGGGTGCGCGGTCTGGAAGAACAGGTTGTAGTAAGGCAGTTCGCGCATTTGCTTGGCGGCCGCATCGGCCAGCTCATCGCGTCCATAACCGATCGCCACACACCACAGACCCGCCATGCCATCGAGGATCTTGTTGCCCTCGCTGTCCCACAGGTACACGCCCTTGGCGTTGGTGATGATCCGTGGACCCTTTTCTTTCAGCTGCTTGAAGTCACTGAACGGGGCCAGGTGGTGATCGCTGCTGAGGGCTTGCCACTCACGGGTTTGCGGGTTGTTGCTGGTCATGCCAATTCTCCTTGTTATCGGTGAAGGCGCGGTGGCTGGCCACCGCGCCCGGCGTATCAGACGGCGAAGAGCAGGTACTCACGCTCCCAGGAACTGATCACGCGCTTGAAGTTTTCATGCTCGGCCCGCTTGACCGCGACGTAGCCGGTGATGAAGGTCTTGCCCAGGTATTTCTCGATGGTCGCGCTGTTTTCCATGCGCTCCAGGGCGTCCTCGATGGTCAGCGGCAGGCGCAGGTTGCGGCGCTCGTAACCACGGCCCACGACCGGCGCGCTCGGGTTGATGCCTTCGACCATGCCGATGTAGCCGCAGAGCAGGCTCGCGGCAATCGCCAGGTACGGGTTGGCGTCGGCGCCCGGCAGGCGGTTTTCCACCCGACGGTTCTGCGGGCCGGCATCCGGGACGCGCAGGCCCACGGTGCGGTTTTCTTCGCCCCATTCCACGTTCACCGGCGCCGAGGTGTCTGGCAGGAAGCGGCGGAACGAGTTGACGTTCGGTGCGAACAGCGGCAGCAATTCCGGGATCAGTTTCTGCAGGCCACCGATGTGGTGCAGGAACAACTGGCTCATGGTCCCGTCTTCGTTGGAGAACACGTTCTTGCCGGTCTCGATGTCGATGATGCTCTGGTGCAAGTGCATCGCACTGCCCGGCTCACCGGTCATCGGCTTGGCCATGAAAGTCGCGGCCACGTTGTGCTTGAGCGCGGCCTCACGCATGGTGCGCTTGAACACCAGGATCTGGTCGGCCAGGGAGAGGGCATCGCCGTGACGGAAGTTGATTTCCATCTGCGCCGTGCCGTCCTCGTGGATCAGCGTATCGAGGTCCAGCTCCTGCAATTCGCACCAGTCGTAGACGTCTTCGAACAGCGGATCGAATTCGTTCGCCGCTTCGATGGAGAACGACTGACGACCGATTTCCGGACGCCCGGAACGGCCGACCGGCGGCTGCAGCGGATAGTCGGGGTCGTCGCTGCGCTTGGTCAGGTAGAACTCCATTTCCGGCGCCACGATTGGCTGCCAGCCCTTGTCGGCGTAGAGTTTCAGGACTTTCTTGAGGACGTTGCGCGGCGACAGCTCGATCGGGTTGCCTTGCTTGTCATAGGTGTCGTGGATCACCTGGGCGGTCGGCTCGATGGCCCATGGCACCAGGTACACGGCGTTCTGGTCGGGACGGCAGATCATGTCGATGTCGGCCGGGTCGAGCAGTTCGTAATAGATGTCGTCTTCGACGTAGTCGCCGGTCACGGTCTGCAACAGAACGCTCTCTGGCAGGCGCATGCCTTTTTCGGCGATGAACTTGTTGGTCGGCGAGATCTTGCCCCGGGTGATACCGGTCAGGTCGCCGATCATGCATTCGACTTCTGTGATCTTGTGGTCTTTCAACCAATCGGTGAGCTGGTCGAGGTTGTTACTCATAAATGCCTCTGGGCTGAGTCTCCTGACGCATGTCAGGCAAGTTTGACGCACGGGGCGTCGCGTTAAAGGGCCTTGCTTGCGCGCAGTGCCGGCTTACGCCCGGCACCGCGCATAGACAATGAAGGAGGAGCTTACCTGCCCTTTACGCTGGCGTTGCATTTCCTGTGCACATCCCGGGCGTGCAGAATCACGGGCACGGCGACGAACGCGGTGCAGGCCGGGAGCGGGAAAGAGATCTATATTGAAAGGAGAACCGCTAAAGAGGATGCCCTCGCACACGTCCAGAATATCGGACGCTGCCGCTCGATCTGCCATGGGCAGGGAGATCGCTGGCACGTTGCAGGCCTTGCTGGCCGCGCTGCGGACGGACGTGTCGCCACTGATGTGATAAGCATGCAGACCGGACTGCAAAGAGCAGTCGGTGACGCCGATTAACGGCAGGCGAGACATGAAGCACCCCGGTATTATTGCTGTTATGGGTTTGATCCGAGCTTAGCCTTGTTCATTTTTTTACACAACACCCCCGTAAAAAATACAACACGGCCTGCTCAAGCCTGCGGGTGGCGCGTCCTTCACGGATAAAAAAATGCCCCAAAGTGCCCCATAAATGCCCTCGTGGCGCTTTTTCAGGGCAGAAAAGGCCTCGCTTGACTTCGGCAGGCCGTTCGGGTTGACTGAAACCAGAAAAGATCAATGATTGATATTTTTAACAACAAAGGTGTTGCATCATGTCGGTACCCCCGCGTGCCGTTCAGCTTAACGAAGCGAACGCGTTCCTTAAGGAACATCCTGAGGTTCTGTACGTTGACCTTCTGATTGCGGATATGAATGGTGTGGTGCGCGGCAAGCGCATCGAACGCACCAGCCTCCACAAGGTTTACGAGAAAGGCATCAACCTGCCGGCCTCTCTATTTGCTCTGGATATCAACGGTTCGACGGTGGAAAGCACCGGCCTGGGCCTGGACATCGGCGACGCCGACCGTATCTGCTATCCAATCCCCGATACCCTGTGCAACGAGCCATGGCAGAAGCGCCCGACCGCGCAACTGTTGATGACCATGCACGAACTCGAAGGTGACCCTTTCTTCGCCGACCCGCGCGAAGTGCTCCGTCAAGTTGTTGCAAAGTTTGACGAGCTGGGCTTGACCATCTGCGCCGCATTCGAACTCGAGTTCTACCTGATCGACCAGGAAAACGTGAACGGCCGCCCTCAGCCGCCACGCTCGCCGATCTCCGGCAAACGCCCGCATTCGACCCAGGTCTACCTGATCGACGACCTCGACGAATACGTCGACTGCCTCCAGGACATACTGGAAGGCGCCAAAGAGCAAGGCATCCCGGCCGACGCCATCGTCAAGGAAAGTGCCCCGGCGCAGTTCGAAGTGAACCTGCACCACGTCGCCGACCCGATCAAGGCGTGCGATTACGCGGTCCTGCTCAAGCGTCTGATCAAGAACATCGCCTACGACCATGAAATGGACACCACCTTCATGGCCAAGCCGTACCCGGGCCAGGCAGGCAACGGTTTGCACGTCCACATTTCGGTGCTCGACAAAGAAGGCAAAAACATTTTTGCCAGCGAGGATCCCGAGCAGAACGCCGCGCTGCGTCACGCGATCGGCGGTGTGCTCGAGACCCTGCCCGCGCAGATGGCTTTCCTCTGCCCGAACGTCAACTCCTACCGCCGTTTCGGCGCACAGTTCTACGTGCCGAACTCGCCGAGCTGGGGCCTGGACAACCGCACCGTGGCCCTGCGCGTACCGACCGGCTCCGCCGACGCGGTCCGTCTGGAACACCGCGTGGCCGGCGCCGACGCCAACCCGTACCTGCTGATGGCTTCGGTGCTGGCGGGCGTGCACCACGGTCTGGTCAACAAGATCGAGCCGGGCGCTCCGGTCGAAGGCAACAGCTACGAGCAGAACGAGCAGAGCCTGCCGAACAACTTGCGCGATGCCCTGCGCGAGCTGGACGACAGCGAGGTGATGGCCAAGTACATCGATCCGAAATACATCGATATCTTCGTCGCCTGTAAGGAAAGCGAGCTGGAGGAGTTCGAACACTCCATCTCCGACCTCGAGTACAACTGGTACCTGCACACCGTTTAAGCGGACTGCAGCAAAGGAAAACGCCGTTGGCTTCTCAGCCAGCGGCGTTTTTTTATTGGCCTCTGTGGCAGACATTCAAGCTCTGCGTACAATGCCCGCTGCCCCGCAGGAGACTTTCATGACGCGTCCCGCCCCCGTCCGCAAACCCCGTGCCCGCAGTCAGGCGCGGATCGATTCGATACTCGACGCCGCGCGCACGCTGCTGGCCGCCGAGGGCGTGGCGAGCCTGTCGATCTACAGCGTGGCCGAGCGCGCGCAGATTCCGCCCTCCTCGGTCTACCACTTCTTCGCCAGCGTCCCGGCGCTGCTCGAAGCGCTCACCGCAGATGTGCACGCCGCCTTCCGCGCCTGCCTGCAAGCGCCGATCGATCACGATGCCCTACGCGACTGGCGCGACCTGTCGCGGCTGGTCGAGGAGCGGATGCTGGAGATCTACGGCGAGGATGCCGCCGCCCGCCAGTTGATCCTCGCGCAGCACGGCCTTACCGAAGTGACCCAGGCCGACCGCCAGCACGATCTCGAACTGGGCGACCTGATGCACAAGCTGTTCGACCATCACTTCGAACTGCCGCGACTGCCGGACGATGTGGATGTGTTCGCGCTGGCCATGGAACTGGGCGACCGCGTCTACGCCCGCTCGGTGCAGCAGCACGGGCAGATCACCCCGCGCATGGCCGAAGAAGGCATGCGGGTGTTCGATGCCTACATCGGGTTGTATCTGCCGCCGTATCTGCCCAAACGCAACCTCTGACGCAACCCTTGCGACAGGCACAAAAAACCCCGAAGGGCTCACACCCTTCGGGGTTGTTTTTGTCCCACGCCCTTACAACTTGGCGATGGACACCTCGGTGGACTTCACGAAGGCGATCACTTCGCTGCCGACCTCCAGTTCCAGCTCCTTGACCGAACGGGTGGTGATCACCGACGTGACGATGCCGGAAGCGGTCTGCACGTCGATTTCCGACAGCACGTCGCCGAGAACGATCTCCTTGATCGCGCCTTTGAACTGGTTGCGTACGTTGATGGCTTTGATAGTCATGGCATTGATTCCTGTCGTTTGCTTGAGTTATTGAGCCCAACGCAGTTGCGTAGGCAAGGGTGAAACGGGTTCCGGCGCCGGCGGTTCGCCGGGCAGGGACAACACACGGTTGAGTACTTCGGTTTCCAGCGCGGCCAGGCGATGGGAGCCACGCACCCGAGGGCGCGGCAACTCCACCTGCAGGTCGAGGCCGACTTCGCCGTCCTCGATCAGAATCACCCGGTCGGCAATCGCCACCGCTTCGCTGACGTCGTGGGTCACCAGCAACACGGTGAAACCATGCTGTTGCCAGAGACGTTCGATCAGTTGCTGCATCTCGATCCGGGTCAGCGCATCCAGCGCGCCCAGCGGCTCGTCGAGCAGCAACAGACGCGGTTGATGAATCAGCGCCCGGGCCAGCGCCACACGCTGCTTCTGTCCGCCGGACAGCGCCGCCGGCCATTCATTGGCGCGATCGGCGAGGCCGACTGCATCCAGCGCCTGCAAGGCTTGCGGACGCCAGTCGCCCTTGAGGCCGAGACCAACGTTGTCGATGATCTTTTTCCACGGCAGCAGTCGCGCTTCCTGGAACATCAACCGCGTGTCATCCCGCGCATCGCTGAGCGGTGCAGCACCGGCGAGCAAATCGCCGCCGGTGGGTTGATCGAGGCCGGCGAGCAGGCGCAGCAAAGTACTTTTGCCGCATCCGCTACGCCCGACCACGGCGACAAACTGCCCCGCCGGAATGTGCAGGTCGATACCGCGCAGCACTTGCCGCGAGCCGAAGGTCTTTTGCAGGTTGCGCACCGCCAGCGGAATCCCGCGCAGCAGGCGTGGAGGTTGTTGAGCGGTCATGCCGCACCTCCTTTCGCCACTTGATACGCCGGATGCCAGCGCAGCCACACACGCTCAAGTCCACGGGCCGCGAGGTCGGCCAGTTTGCCGAGCACCGCGTAGAGCAGAATCGCCAGCACCACCACGTCGGTCTGCAGGAACTCGCGGGCATTCATCGCCAGGTAACCAATGCCGGAGCTTGCGGAGATGGTTTCCGCCACGATCAGCGTCAGCCACATGAAGCCCAGGGCGAAACGCACGCCGACCAGAATCGAGGGCAGCGCGCCCGGCAGAATCACCTGCCAGAACAGGCTGAAACCGGACAGGCCGTAACTGCGCGCCATCTCAACCAACGCCGAGTCGACGTTGCGGATGCCGTGATAGGTGTTGAGGTAGATCGGGAACAACGTGCCCAATGCCACCAGGAAAATCTTCGCCGACTCGTCGATGCCGAACCACAGGATCACCAGCGGAATCAGCGCCAGGTGCGGCACGTTGCGGATCATCTGCACCGAGCTGTCGAGCAGGCGTTCGCCCCACTTCGACAGGCCGGTGATGAAACCCAGCACCAGGCCGATGCTGCCACCAATGGTGAAGCCCAGCGCGGCGCGCCAGCCGCTGATTGCCAGGTGCGTCCAGATTTCGCCGCTGCGCACCAGGCTCACGCCGGCTTCGATCACCGCCACCGGCGCCGGCAGAATCCGTGTCGACAACCAGCCCGCCGACACCGACAACTGCCACACCGCCAGCAACAACACCGGCAACGCCCAGGGCGCGAGGCTGTGGATAAATTTCTTCATGGCGGCGCCTCAGCTCTGGGACGCGGCTTTGGGAAGAATGTCGTTGGCCACCATCTCGCCGAACGGGCTGACGTAACCGGCGCTTTTCGGCAATTCCGGGCGCTCGACGTCGAGGTGCGGGAACAGCAGTTCAGCCACCCGATACGATTCTTCGAGGTGTGGATAACCGGAGAAGATGAAAGTGTCGATGCCCAGATCCGCGTATTCCTTCACGCGCGCCGCCACGGTCGGGCCGTCGCCGACCAGCGCCGTACCGGCACCGCCGCGCACCAGACCGACGCCGGCCCACAGGTTCGGGCTGACTTCGAGGTTGTCGCGGCTGCCACCGTGCAGCGCAGCCATGCGTTGCTGGCCGACCGAATCGAACCGCGCCAGCGACGCCTGGGCACGTTTGATGGTGTCGTCGTCGAGATGCGAGATCAGGCGATCCGCCGCTTGCCAGGCTTCAGCGTTGGTTTCCCGCACGATCACATGCAGACGAATGCCGAAGCGCACGGTGCGGCCAAGCTTGGCGGCCTTGGCGCGCACCTGTTCAATCTTCTCGGCAACGGCTGCGGGCGGCTCGCCCCAGGTCAGAACCATTTCCACTTGTTCGGCGGCCAGATCCTGCGCCGCTTCCGACGAACCGCCGAAATACAGCGGCGGACGCGGTTGCTGGATCGGTGGATAGAGCAATTTTGCACCCTTCACGCTGATGTGCTCGCCGTCGTAATCCACGGTTTCGCCTTCCAGCACCCGGCGCCAGATCCGGGTGAATTCCACCGAGGCCTGATAGCGCGCTTCGTGATCGAGGAACAGACCGTCGCCGGCCAACTCTTCCGGATCGCCACCGGTCACCAGGTTGAACAGCGCACGACCGCCAGACAGACGATCCAGCGTTGCCGCCTGACGCGCCGCCACCGTCGGGGAAATGATCCCGGGGCGCAGGGCAACCAGAAACTTCAGACGCTGGGTCACCGGGATCAGCGATGCCGCCACCAGCCACGAGTCCTCGCAGGAGCGGCCGGTGGGAATCAGCACGCCGCCGAAGCCCAGTCGATCCGCCGCCTGCGCGACCTGTTGCAGATAGCCGTGGTCGACGGCGCGGGCGCCTTCGGCGGTGCCAAGGTAATGGCCGTCGCCGTGGGTAGGCAGGAACCAGAAGATGTTGAGGCTCATGGAGTGGTCTCCTTGGGGATTCGAATTACTGCGCTTTTGCCACAGCGGCCGGCGGGGTCCAGATCACGTCCTTGATGCTCAACGGCTTGGGAATCAGCTTGAGCTGGTAGAAGGTGTCGGCGATTTTCTGTTGTGCGGCGACCACTTCCGGGGTCAGGAACAGCGCGCCGTAGCCCTGGCGTTTCACCGAGGTCAGGGTGATGTCTGCCGGCAGGCCGAGCAGCGGCGACACCTGTTGGGTCACGTCTTCCGGGTTGGCCTTGGACCACTCGCCGACGGCGCGCACTTCTTCCACGAGGGTCTTGATCACCTCGGGATTTTTCTGTGCGTAGGGTTTGGTCGCCAGGTAGAACTGGTGGTTGTCGACGATGCCTTTGCCGTCACGCAGGGTGTGCGCTTGCAGTTGTTTCTCGGCGGCGGCCTGGTACGGATCCCAGATGACCCAGGCGTCGACGCTGCCACGTTCGAACGCGGCGCGGGCATCGGCCGGCGGCAGGAATACGGTTTGAATGTCGCTGTACTTGAGGCCGGCGTCTTCCAGCGCACGCACCAGCAGGTAGTGGACGTTGGAGCCTTTGTTCAGGGCGACTTTCTTGCCCTTCAGATCCGCCACCGATTTGATCGGCGAATCTTTCGGCACGAGGATCGCTTCGCTGTTCGGCGCTGGTGGCTCGTAAGCGACGTAGAGCAGATCGGCACCGGCCGCCTGAGCGAAGACCGGCGGGGTTTCGCCGGTGACACCGAAGTCGATCGAGCCGACGTTCAGGCCTTCCAGCAGTTGCGGGCCGCCGGGGAATTCAGTCCATTGCACGTCGACGCCTTGGGCGGCGAGGCGTTTTTCCAGAGTGCCCTTGGCTTTGAGCAGCACCAGCGTGCCGTACTTCTGATAACCGATCCGAAGCACGCCTTCATGGGTAGAAAGCGCTTGAGCTTGAGTGATGGCGCCGAAGGTAACAGCCGCAGCAAACAGAGCGACCAGACCACGACGCAAAAATACAGTGCGCATAGCGCTCTCCTTTTTGCTGTTGGGTTTTGGCTGCACCTGCTTGGCCGTTGGCGGCTGAGTAAGGTGAGTACTTCAAGTTTCGATGTGACTAGAAAGCAGGCTCAAATGCTCCAGCGAGCACTCAACAAACGTTCATTCAACAGCCCCGGCTCCAGCGGCTTCGGCCGACGGGCCATGGCGCTGACAAACTGGTCCAGCGCTTCATGCAACCGCTGCTCCAGCGCCGGCGCCAACTGCGCCTGGGCACTGCCTTCGCCGTAGGCGATCTGGCTGTCCTCGGCAAAAATCCCTTGCAGCATTTCCTGGGCCTTCAACGCCGACAGCACAGGCTTGAGGGCGTAATCGACCACCAGCATGTGGGCGATGCTGCCGCCGGTGGCCATCGGCAGGACAATCTTGTGGTTCAGCGCACGCTCGGGCAGCAGATCCAGCAGGGTCTTCAGGGCGCCGGAAAACGACGCCTTGTACACCGGCGTGGCGATCAGCAGGCCATCGGCGTTTTCAATCTGTTGCAGCAGGTCGAGCACCTTCGGGCTGTCGAAGCGGGCGTGGAGCAGGTCTTCGGCCGGGAAGTCCCGCACCTGATAACTCACCACTTCCACCCCTTGCTGCTGCAACCAGCGTTGCGAGCGCTCCAGCAACACCCCGGAGCGGGAACGTTGACTGGGACTGCCACCGAGTGAGACGACCAGCATTCAGACGATTCCTTGCGCGTTACAGGCGATTCGCGGGTTGCGATCTCGCTTCGATGTCAGTGACCTTACCAGCTGATTCATATATCCATAAATCATATTTATTCATTTGGTTATTCTTTTTGGAGATATATATTTCCCTTTCCTGCGGGCAAAAAAACAGGCCGTGAAAACGGCCTGAAACCCTGCATCGTGGTTTTTGCCGATCGCCCCCACGCAGAGCCTGGGAACGATCCGAGGTAGGTTATTTGTTCGGTTGTGGGGTGAGGCGCAGGTACGGCTTCACCGCGCGGTAGCCCTTCGGAAAGCGTTGCTTGATTTCGTCTTCGTCCTTGAGCGACGGCACGATCACCACTTCTTCGCCGTCCTGCCAGTTGGCCGGGGTGGCCACCTTGTAGTTGTCGGTGAGCTGCAGCGAATCGATCACCCGCAGGATCTCGTGGAAGTTGCGCCCGGTGCTCGCCGGGTAGGTGATGGTCAGGCGGATCTTCTTGTTCGGATCGATCACGAACAGCGAACGCACGGTCAGGGTGTCGTTGGCGTTCGGGTGGATCAGATCGTACAGATCGGACACCTTGCGATCGGCATCGGCCAGGATCGGGAAGTTGACGATGGTGTTCTGGGTTTCGTTGATGTCCTCGATCCACTTGTGGTGGGAGTCCACCGGGTCGACCGACAGTGCAATGGCTTTCACGCCACGCTGGGTGAACTCGTCCTTGAGCTTGGCAGTGAAGCCCAGCTCGGTGGTGCAGACCGGGGTGAAGTCCGCCGGGTGGGAAAACAGCACGCCCCAGCTATCGCCCAGCCATTCGTGGAAACGAATCTTGCCGGCGCTGGAATCCTGTTCGAAATCGGGGGCGATATCGCCAAGTCTGAGGCTCATGGTGCGGCTCCTGATGAGTGGTTGGAGACCTCAACTGTAGCTCGGTATTCGATCTTCTGAAAAAGAATAAATAACTAGATATTTATATCCTTAAAGAATATTAAACATCTGTTCACTGGACGCACCGCCGCATCGCGACGAACATCGCCCTCAAGGTTCGAGAAGGCCTTGAGTTGCTGTAAAGAGGGGAACATCGGGAAAGGCTTACGGGGGTGAGCCGGACCCGAAAACGCAAAAGCCCCGTCCGGCGCGATGCCGGACGGGGCTTTTTTTCGTCAGCTACCTGAGCGCGCTATTACAACAGCGGGATCGAGTAGCTGAGGATCAGACGGTTTTCGTCCTGGTCGCGCTGACCTGGAATGTCGTTACGCCATACAGCGTTTTTCCACATGAAGCCGACGTTTTTCAGCGGGCCTTCAGGTACGACGTAACCGATGGTCAGGTCACGTTCCCACTCGGTCTTGTCGCCAGTGGCGTTGTCGATGTTATCACCACGCAGGTAGACAACACCGGCGGTCAGGCCAGGCACGCCCACTTTAGCGAAGTCATACGAGTAGCGACCCTGCCAGGTGCGTTCGCCGGCACGGCCGAACTTCTGGATCTGCATGTCGGTGATGGTGTAGTTGGACGAACCGTCACCCTGGTTCAGCCAAGGGAAGTCGCTGTCACCGTTGCTGACCTGGTAACCGCCGCCGAAGGTGTGACCTTCAACGGTGTACAGGAACAGACCGCTGTACAGGTTGTTGTCGACTTTACCTTTGGTGACTGTGCCGCCGTAGTAACCATTGGTGAAGTAGGTGCTGTCATGACCGTTGGCACCGTCGCTACGGCTGTTGAAGTAGCGCAGATCCGACTTCAACACGCCCGGGCCGATTGCCCAGTTGTGCACCAGACCCAGGAAGTGTTGCTTGTAGAAATCTTCCAGGTTGCCGTAGTAGTACTGGGCAGTCAGGTCTTTGGTGATTTTGTAGTCACCACCGGCATAGATGAACTTGTTGCTGTTGGAAATGCGTGGGTTCACGCCACCAATGGCCAGGTTCTCGTTGTTGCTGGAGTTACGACCTTTGACTTCCTCGATCTGACCAGCGACCAGAGACAGGTCCTTGATCTCGGCGGAAGTGATCTGGCCACCCTGCCAGGTTTGTGGCAGCAGACGACCGTCGTTGGTCACGATCACCGGGTTCTTCGGCTGCAGGGTACCCAGCTTCAGTTCGGTCTGGGAGATCTTGGCCTTGGCGGTCAGACCCAGGCTCGAGAAGTTATCAACAGCTTCGCCGTTGGACTTGCTCGGGAACACAGTGCCGCCGTAGGAAGACGAGGTTGCACCGTTGGTGCCGCCGCCCGAATCCAGACGCACGCCCAGCAGGCCGATGGCGTCGATACCGAAGCCTACGGTGCCTTGGGTGTAACCGGAGATGAAGCGCAGATCGAAGCCTTGGCCCCATTCTTCCTGCTTGCTTTGAACGCCTGCACGCTTGTTGGCAGGGGTGTTGGCAGCGCTGTCACGGTTGTCTGTGTTGATGTAGAAGTTACGCAGCCCCAAGGTGGCCTTGCTGTCTTCGATGAAACCGGCGGCGCCTGCCTGCTGCGCCAAAACCCCTACGGCCACGGCCAGGGCCAAGGTGGACTTGTTCATGTTTCGCTCCTCTCGTTTCTAATTCTTGTGTTCCTGGTCCGGGGTCTGATGCCCCTGGATCCTAAGATGCGCGATTAGCGCCAGACCGTGACTGACAAGTCAATCGTAACCTTGTGTGTCTACGACCAAGGTCTAATCGCAGTTATTTGGTCCCTGCAGGGTAAAGACTTCCTGATAAACCCAAAAAGAATTTATTCATTCTTTTTCATACCATTCGGCTATATGGCCAGCCAATTGCCATCTTCACCGGGATAAAGCGTATCGGCGACTAAGCTCATTACTAAATGGTATTTGTTAGCCTTTTTTTAGATCGATTAGCTTTGACGCAACCCCGATTCGTCAATCCCTATCAAAAAGGCGACGCCATGATGGCCAAACGCGCACTATCTAGTCAATTTGTTACAGTTTGTGTGTCAGCGCTGATTTCTTTTTCAGCCCATGCCGCCAACCTCACCGTGGGCTACCAGACCGGTATCGACCCGAGCAAAGTGCCCCAGGCCGACGGCGTCTACGAGAAGACCATCGGTGAGAAAATCGACTGGCGTCGTTTCAACAGCGGGCCGGAAGTTGTGACAGCCATTGCCTCCGGCGACGTGCAGATCGGCAACCTCGGCTCCAGTCCACTGGCGGCTGCCGCCTCGCGCAATCTGCCGATCGTTGCCTTCATCGTCTCGGCGCAGATCAATGCCGCCGAAGCCTTGGTGGTGCGCAACGGCAGCGGTATCAACAAGCCCGAAGACCTGATCGGCAAGACCATCGCCACCCCGTTCGTCTCCACCTCTCACTACAGCCTGCTCGGTGCGCTCAAGCACTGGGGTCTGGACACCTCGAAAGTCAAAGTGGTGAACCTGCAACCCGCAGAAATCGCGGCCGCCTGGAAACGTGGCGACATCGACGGCGCCTTTGTCTGGTCGCCGGCGCTGGGCGAAATCCGCAAGACCGGCAAGACCCTGACCGATGCCGCGCAGGTCGGCCAGTGGGGCGCGCCGACCTTCGAAGTCTGGGTAGCGCGCAAGGAATTTGCCGAGAAACATCCTGAGGTCGTGGCCAAGTTCGCCAAGGTGACACTGGACTCGTTCGCCGACTACGCCGCCCATAAAGACAGCTGGACAGCCGATTCCGTACCTGTACAGAAAATCGCCAAACTGACCGGTGCCAATGCTGCCGACGTTCCGGAATTGCTAGCCGGTTCGGCCTTCCCGGACGCCAAGGCGCAACAGACCACGGCGCTGCTGGACGGCGGCACGGCGAAGGCGATTGGTGAAACGGCGAAGTTTTTGAAGGAACAGGGCAAGGTCGAAAGCGTTTTGCCTGACTACTCGCCTTATGTCAGTGCGAAGTTTGTAGCGGAGTAAAACAATTGCCCCCACGCATCCCGTGGGGGCAATCGCATCTCACAGAGACTTTTCGAAGATCTTCGAATTGCGCTGATAGTTATAGAGAGAAGCCCGCGCCGCCGGCAGGCGCTCGACGCTGCTCGGTTCGAAGCCGCGCTCACGGAACCAGTGGGCGGTACGGGTGGTGAGAACGAACAGGGTTTTCAGGCCCTGCGCCCGGGCACGGGTCTCGATGCGTTCGAGCAATTCGTCGCCGCGACCGCCGTGGCGATACTCGGGATTCACCGCTAGGCACGCCAGCTCGCCGGCATCCGAATCGGCAATCTGATACAGCGCCGCACAGGCGATGATCATCCCTTCACGCTCGACCACACTGAACTGCTCGATCTCGCGCTCCAGCACTTCGCGGGAACGGCGCACCAGAATCCCCTGCTCTTCCAGCGGACTGATCAGGTCGAGCAAGCCGCCGACGTCTTCAATCGCCGCCTCACGCACCAGTTCGAATTGCTCCTGGGCCACCAGCGTACCGCCACCGTCACGGGTGAACAGTTCGGTCAGCAGCGCGCCGTCCTCGGCATAACTGACGATATGGCTGCGCGCCACGCCGCCACGGCAGGCTTCGGCGGCGGCATCCAGCAGTTCCGCCTGATAGTTGCTGCCCAGACGCTGCAAATGCGCCGGCACCTGCTGCGGACGCAGCTCGCGCACCAGTTTGCCGTTTTCGTCGATCAGACCGAGGTCGGCACCGAACAGCAGCAGTTTGTCGGCGCCCAGATCGATGGCGGCACGGGTGGCGACGTCTTCGCAGGCCAGGTTGAAGATTTCACCGGTCGGCGAATAACCCAGCGGCGACAGCAATACGATGGAGCGCTCGTCGAGCAGACGGTTGATGCCTTTGCGGTCGACCCGGCGCACTTCGCCGGTGTGGTGATAGTCGACGCCTTCCAGCACGCCGATCGGCCGCGCGGTCACGAGGTTGCCGCTGGCCACCCGCAGGCGCGAGCCCTGCATCGGCGACGAAGCCATGTCCATCGACAGACGCGCTTCGATGGCGATGCGCAACTGGCCGACCGCGTCGATCACGCATTCCAGCGTCGCGGCGTCGGTGATGCGCATGCCGTGGTGGTAATGCGGGGTCAGGCCGCGAGCGGCAAGACGGGTTTCGATCTGCGGACGGGAACCATGAACCAGCACCAGCCGCACGCCGAGGCTGTGCAGCAGCACGATGTCATGGACGATGTTGCCGAAATTCGGATGCTCCACACCGTCGCCCGGAAGCATGACGACGAAGGTGCAATCACGGTGAGCATTGATATAGGGAGACGCGTGGCGAAGCCAATTGACGTATTCGGGCATGAACCTGGGCCTGTAATAAATAGCAGCCGGAAAAGGGGCGAAACGGAAAACGCACAGCGGGCTGATGGTTATCGTCGGAACAGGCTTGGCGACACGCGCGCTCTCCTCATGAATACGGGTGGGTGTATGGGCAATTTATACAGTTTTGAGACAGTAATGTTCGATCAACTGCCGCAATAGATGCACGGTAGGCTGCAAACGTGACATTTCGAGGTACTCGTCCGGCTGGTGCGCACAGGCGATGTCGCCAGGGCCGAGCACGATGGTTTCGCAGCCAAGGCGCTGAAGATAAGGCGCTTCGGTGCCGAACGCTACCGCTTCGGCCGCGTGGCCGGTGAGTTTTTCGGCAATTCGCACCAGCTCCGCTTCTTCGGCCTGCTCGAACGGCGGTACTTCGGGAAACAGCGGCGCGTAATCGATCTTCACCTGATGGCGTTCGGCGACCGGGTTGAGCCTGCGCAGAATCTCGCTGCGCAAGAGCTTGGGGTCCATTCCCGGCAGCGGCCGCAGGTCGAACTCCAGCGAACACTGGCCGCAGATGCGGTTGGGATTGTCGCCACCGTGGATACACCCGAAGTTCATGGTCGGCTGCGGCACGCTGAACTGCGGGTTGTTGAATTCACGCTGCCACAGCAGACGCAGGCCACGCAGCTCGCCGATGGCATCGTGCATCGCTTCGAGGGCGCTGTGTCCCAGGCGTGGATCCGACGAATGGCCGCTCTGCCCGAGGATATCGATGCGTTCCATCATGATGCCCTTGTGCATGCGGATCGGCTTGAGCCCGGTCGGCTCGCCGATCACCGCCGCCCGGCCCAGCGGGCGCCCCGCTTCGGCCAGCGCCCGGGCGCCGGACATCGAGCTTTCTTCATCGCAGGTGGCGAGGATCAGCAGCGGTTGCTTGAACGGCTGGTCGAGCAGCGGTTGCACGGCTTCGATGATCAGGGCGAAAAAGCCTTTCATGTCGCAACTGCCGAGACCGACCCAGCGGCCATCGACTTCGGTGAGTTTCAGCGGATCTGTTTTCCACAGCGCATCGTCGTACGGCACCGTGTCGCTGTGCCCGGCCAGCACCAGCCCGCCGGGGCCGCTGCCGAAACTGGCGAGGAGATTGAACTTGCCGGGGCTGACCTGCTGGATGTCGCAACTGAAACCCAGATCGCCGAGCCAACCCGCGAGCAGATCGATCACCGCCCGGTTGGACTGATCGAGCCGCGGCTGAGTGCAACTGACCGACGGCGCGGCGATCAGTGCAGCGAACTGGTCTTGCATGGACGGCAAAGGCATCGCTGACTCCAACTCCCGGATTGAGGTTCATCATAGAACCATCCGGCGCCGAGAATAAACCGCCGCAAAGCGTAGGAAGGTTCAGTCCTGTACACTGCACGGCCTTGGCAGCCACACATTCCCCCGGCTGCGCTCCCGATCCTGGATTTTCCGGCCATGCAGAAAGAAACCGAAATCAAACTCCGCGTCAGCCGCGAAACCCTCGCCGCCCTGCGCGAGCACCCTCTCCTGAAAAAACGCAACAAAAGTGGCTGGGAACGCCGTGAGTTGATGAATCAGTACTTCGACACGCCCGAGCGTGACCTGGCCCGGGCCAAGGTTGCCCTGCGCCTGCGCAAGGACGGCGAAGAGGTGATTCAGACCCTCAAGACCCGTGGCCAGAGCGTCGCCGGTCTGTCCGAGCGTAACGAGTACGACTGGAACCTGCCCAAAGCCAAGCTCGACGTGAAAAAACTCGACGGCGAATGCTGGCCCGAGTCCCTCGCCGAGCTGGACAAGAAAACCCTGAAGCCGATCTTCACCACCGATTTCGTCCGCGAGCGCGCCGAAATCGCCTGGGGCCGTGGCAAGACCAAAGTGGTCATCGAAGCTGCGCTGGACCTGGGCCACGTGGTCGTCGGCAAACAGAAAGAAGAAATCTGCGAGCTGGAACTGGAATTGCGCGAAGGCGAACCTGCCGCGTTGCTGGAACTGGCTGCCGAACTGGCCGAAACCCTGGCCCTGATGCCGTGCGACATCAGCAAGGCCGAGCGCGGCTACCGTCTGTACGACGCCAACAGCTACTCGCTGAGCCTGCCGGCGCCGGCCATCACTGCTGAAACCCCGCTGGACGACGCCTTCGCCGCCCTTGCCTGGCACTTGCTCGGCAGCAGCCAGCGTCTGGCCGAACAGTATCGCTTCAACGGCCACTGGCGCCTGCTGCAGGACTGGGTCGAGAACCTCGCGGAAATGCGCGCCCTGCTGAGCAGCCTCGGCCAGGCCGCACCGCGTCCGTCGACCCACGACTTGCGCGTGGCGCTGGATGCACTGCTGGAAGACTGGCGCCCGCTGGTGCAGGTCGGCATCGAAGACGAAGACGTGCGCAAAGCCGCGCCGGAACAGTTCCTCGAAGAACTGGAAGACCCGCGCTGGGGCCTGTTCTCGCTGAACGCTTCGCGCTGGTTGCTGGCCCGCACCTGGACGGCTGACCGCAACACCCGTGGCAATCGCCAGGGTGCCGCGCAGTTGCAAAGCTGGCTGCCGCGCCTGCTGGGCGAAGAAGCCACTTCGCTGCAATTGCAGCGTTACCAGCAACAGCCGGAAGATCTGGCCGAGCAACTGCCGCGCATCGAGCGCATCCAGGTCTGGCTGCACCACGCGCGCAACGTGCTGGAGATCCCGGAAATGGATCGCCTGTACGGCGAGCTGAACAAACTGGCGCAACTGGCCAACGAGCCGACCATCACCGACGAACTGCTCGATGCGCGCAAGCATCAGGCGATTGCGGTGTACCAGAATCGCGCCTGGAAAATGCTGCTGCGCATGTAATTTCCGCGAAAGATCGTTCCCACGTCGAGGCGTCGAACCGTCTGCGTGGGAATGCCTCAATGGACGCTCTGCGTCCGCTTTGGGACGCGGAGCGTCCCGGGCTGCATTCCCACGCGGAGCGTGGGAACGGTCATCAAATCAGCGCAATACCGGCAGGCTCGTCGTGGACTTGATCTCCGACAGCGCCACAATAGAGTTCACCTCCTGAATTCCCGGCACCAGCGACAGCTTCTCGAAGAAGAACCGCTCATACGCCTCGATGTCCGCCGCGACAATCCGCAACAGAAAATCTACCGCTCCCATCAGCACGTAACACTCCAGCACTTCGGGAAAGCCGCGAATCGCCTCGGTGAATTCGGTGAAGTTCGAACGGCCGTGGGCGTTGAGCTTGATTTCTGCGAAGATCTGCGTGTTCAGGCCGATCTTCTTGCGATCGAGCAAAGTCACCTGACCACGAATGATCCCCTCCTCCTTCATCCGCTGAATCCGCCGCCAGCATGGCGACTGCGACAGGCCCACCTGTTCGGCGATCTGTGCGCTGGACAAGGAAGCGTCCTCTTGCAGCAGGGCGAGAATGCGCCGGTCGTAGCTGTCCAGCTCACTGTGCATAAATAATCCTCAAAATAAGCCAATAGCGAATTGATCTACCTTATCAATCGCCGGATCAGCTCATCTTAGACAAGAAATGCCCGGCATCGGATGTAAAAATTCCTCCACTGATTCCGGAGACCTGCCATGCCACACCTCGAAGCCATCAACACCCCTGCGCCCCGTGCCGATGTGTGGAACGCCAGCAACGCCCATTGCCTCGCGCAGTACCAGATCCTGGCCGAGGCCGAGCCGGATTTGCTGGTGCGGGTGCTGAACCTGTTCGCCTTGCAGTGCCTCACCCCGGAACAGGTGAATGTCCAGCGGCTGGACGATCTGCTGTCGATCGACATCGTCATGAGCGGCCTGAGCTGGCACCGCGCCCAGGTGATCGCGGAAAAACTTCGTAACCTGATCAGCGTCTGCTCGGTAAACCTGCAAAACCCCGACGCGGCGTGGGATGCGCCGGCGCAGGCGGCCGGCTGACAAGAACCGAAACGTCTTCGTCGGGTAGTGGCCCAACGGTCGACGGGGCCACGACTATCCTTTGCGCACTGTCGTTCAAAAGGAGCCCGCATGTCCGTTCAACTCGCCACTCAGGACCGCTGGCTGGATCTCAATGAGGTACTGCGTGAACTGGTCGCCCAGGGTTTCATCTGCCAGGACTCGGCCGAGCAGGCGCTGAATGCCCGGCGTCGGCATGCCGCCCACGGCCAGAAGCACCCACTGGAATTTATCGCCAGCCAGCAACTGGACGATCTCAGCCGTCCGGGCAAACACCTCGATCTGGAAAGCCTGACCCTGTGGCTGGCGCAGCAGGCCGGCCAGCCGTATCTGCGGATCGATCCGCTGAAGATCAACGTCGCCGCTATCACGCCGCTGATGTCCTATGCCTTTGCCCAGCGCCACAAGATCCTCGCAGTGTCAGTCGACCGCGATGCGGTGACCGTCGCCAGCGCCCAGCCTTATGTCAGCGGTTGGGAGGCGGATCTGACTCACGTCCTGAAACTGCCGATCAAACGGGTGGTGGCCAACCCGGCGGACATCCAGCGTTTCAGCGTCGAATTCTTCCGCCTCGCCAAATCGGTCAGCGGCGCCAGCAACGCCGATGCGCAGAGCGGCAACCTCGGCAACTTCGAACAACTGCTCAACCTCGGCGCCAGCGATCAGGAACCGGACGCCAACGATGCGCACATCGTCAACATCGTCGACTGGCTGTTCCAGTACGCCTTTCAGCAACGGGCCAGCGACATCCACATCGAGCCCCGGCGCGAGCAAGGCACGGTGCGTTTTCGCATCGACGGCGTGCTGCACAACGTCTATCAATTTCCGCCCCAGGTGACGATGGCCATCGTCAGTCGCCTGAAAAGCCTTGGCCGGATGAACGTCGCCGAGAAGCGCAAACCCCAGGACGGCCGGGTCAAGACCAAGACCCCGGATGGCGGCGAGGTCGAGCTGCGTCTGTCGACCCTGCCCACTGCGTTCGGCGAAAAAATGGTGATGCGAATCTTCGACCCGGAAGTACTGCTCAAGGATTTCGATCAGCTTGGCTTTTCTGCCGACGACCTGCGGCGCTGGCAGGACATGACCCGCCAGCCCAACGGCATCATCCTGGTCACCGGGCCGACCGGTTCCGGCAAGACCACCACGCTGTACACCACGCTGAAAAAACTGGCGACCCCGGAGGTCAATCTCTGCACCATCGAGGACCCGATCGAGATGGTCGAGCCGGCCTTCAACCAGATGCAGGTCCAGCACAACATCGACCTGACGTTCGCCGCCGGCGTGCGGGCTCTGATGCGGCAGGACCCGGACATCATCATGATCGGCGAGATCCGCGATCTGGAGACCGCCGAAATGGCGATTCAGGCCGCGCTGACCGGGCACCTGGTGCTCTCGACCCTGCACACCAACGACGCGCCGAGCGCCATCAGCCGTCTGCTGGAACTCGGCGTGCCGCATTACCTGATCAAGGCCACCGTGCTTGGCGTCATGGCGCAACGACTGGTGCGAACACTGTGCCCGCACTGCAAGGCGCCGCTGACTCTTGATGAAGAAGACTGGCAAACCCTGACCCGGCCATGGCAGGCGCCGCTGCCGGGCAATGCGCAACGTGCCATCGGTTGCCTGGAATGCCGCGACACCGGTTATCACGGTCGCGCCGGGGTCTACGAAATCATGCAACTGAGCGACGGTCTCAAGGCGTTGATCAATCCGGATACCGATCTCACTGCGATCCGCCGGCAGGCGTTCAAGGAAGGCATGCGCAGCCTGCGATTGTCCGGCGCGCAGAAAGTCGCGGCCGGGCTGACAACGCTTGAGGAAGTGCTGCGGGTGACGCCACAGAGCGAGCAGAAATAAGTGCTCACGGAACCGGATCGGGGAAACGGCGATCCAACCGGTTATTCAACACCAGTGGAGTCACCCAACATGCGTCTCAAACTTGCTGTCGCCACCCTTGCCCTGCTGTCTCTGCCCGTCGGTTCGGCAATGGCCGACAGCTTTTGGCGTAACGTCATTTCGTCCGGTGCCACCACCGGTTCGACTTACCTGACCTTCAAGGATCACAAACTGATCGTTGCCGCCCAGGACGATGCCGGCAGCTTCGTCGCCAGCGACGGCGGTATCCGTGGCCCGTACCTGGAAGCGGCGATGCAGAAAGTCCGCGCCGACAACCCGGGCCTGCAGGCAACGGACATGGAACTGGCGAATGCGATCCTGGCGAAGAACGCCGTGGCGTCGGAATAAGAGGCTCACAAAAAATGCCGCTCGAAATGAGCGGCATTTTTTTGCCCGCTAATCAGCGGTAATCGTCCACCGGCACACAGGCGCAGAACAGGTTGCGGTCGCCATAGACGTTATCGACCCGGTTCACCGCCGGCCAATATTTGTGCGCCCTGGTGTGCGCATCCGGCGTGATGCCCTGCTCGATGCTGTACGGCCGCTCCCACACACCGGTGATATCGGCCAGGGTGTGCGGCGCCCGTTTGAGCGGGTTGTCCTCGGCCGGCCAGTTGCCGTTTTGCACCTCGGTGATTTCTGCGCGGATACTCAGCATCGCGCCGATGAAGCGATCCAGTTCAGCCTTGGACTCGCTCTCGGTCGGCTCGACCATCAAGGTTCCCGGCACCGGGAACGACATGGTCGGCGCGTGGAAACCGTAATCCATCAGGCGCTTGGCGACGTCTTCTTCGCTGATGCCTGTGGCAGCCTTCAGTGGCCGCAGATCCAGAATGCATTCGTGGGCGACCCGCTCGTTGCGCCCGGTGTAGAGCACCGGAAAGGCGCCGGACAGGTGCTGCGCCAGGTAATTCGCCGCGAGGATCGCCACTTCGCTGGCGTCCGCCAGTTGCGGCCCCATCATCGCGATGTACATCCAGCTGATCGGCAGAATGCTTGCGCTGCCCCATGGTGCGGCGCTGACCGCTCCGTTCTGAGGTTGCGGCCCGTCGATCGGAATCACCGGATGGTTGGCGACGAACGGTGCCAGGTGCGCACGCACGCCAATCGGCCCCATGCCCGGCCCGCCTCCGCCGTGGGGAATGCAGAAGGTCTTGTGCAGGTTCATGTGCGATACATCGGCGCCGATGTCCGCCGGCCGCGCCAGCCCGACCTGAGCATTGAGGTTGGCGCCGTCCATGTACACCTGGCCGCCGTGCTTGTGGATAACTTCGCAGATTTCGCTGATGCCTTCCTCGTACACGCCGTGGGTCGACGGGTAGGTCGCCATCAGGCACGACAGCTTGTCCCCGGCTTCGGACGCCTTGGCTTTCAAATCCTCCAGATCAACGTTACCGGCGTCGTCGCACTCGACAATCACCACGCGCATCCCGGCCATCTGCGCCGAGGCCGGGTTGGTGCCGTGGGCCGAAGAAGGAATCAGGCAGATGTCGCGCCCGCCCTGCTGGCGGCTCTCGTGGTATTTGCGGATCGCCAGCAACCCGGCGTACTCGCCCTGGGCGCCGGAGTTGGGTTGCATGCAGATCGCATCGAACCCGGTGATCGCGCACAGCCAGCGCTCCAGTTCTTCAATCATCAGCGTGTAACCAACCGCCTGCTCCCGGGGCACGAACGGGTGCAGGTTGGCGAATTGCGGCCAGGTGATGGGGATCATCTCGCTGGTGGCGTTGAGCTTCATGGTGCAGGAACCCAGCGGGATCATCGACTGGTTGAGCGCCAGATCCTTGTTCTCCAGCTGCTTGAGGTAGCGCAGCATCTCGGTTTCGCTGTGGTGGGCGTTGAACACCGGGTGGCGCAGGTACGGCGTGCTGCGTTGCAGCGTGTCGGGAATGCCGGAGGTCAGCGTTTCGGCGTCGAGCTCATCGACGCTCAACCCGTGATCGGCGCCCAGCAGCACATCGAACAGTCTGGCCACGGTGTTTTCATCACAGGTCTCGTCGAGGCTCAGACCGAGTTGGCCACGACCGAGGATGCGCAGGTTGATCTGCACAGCCTGCGCGCTTTCGATGATCGCGGTTTGCGCACCGCCTACGTCCAGCGTGAGGGTGTCGAAGAAGTGTTCGTTCAGCCGTTTTATGCCGTGGCGTTCAAGCCCGGCGGCGAGAATGCAGGTCAGCCGGTGCACCCGCTGGGCGATTCGTTTCAGCCCTTCCGGGCCGTGATAGACCGCATAGAAACTGGCGATATTGGCCAGCAACACCTGAGCGGTGCAGATGTTCGAATTGGCCTTCTCCCGGCGAATATGCTGTTCGCGGGTTTGCAGGGCCATGCGCAGCGCGACGTTGCCGCGAGCATCTTTCGACACGCCGATGATCCGTCCGGGAATCGCCCGTTTGTATTCCTCGCGACTGGCGAAAAACGCCGCGTGCGGGCCGCCGTAACCCATCGGCACGCCGAAGCGCTGGGATGAACCGAACACCACATCAGCACCCAACTCGCCCGGCGGGGTCAGCAGCAACAAACTGAGCAGATCAGCCGCCACGCAGGCCAGCGCCTGCTGCGCGTGCAGGTGATCGATCAGCGGCCGCAGGTCGCGGACTTCGCCGTGGGTGTCGGGGTATTGCAGCAGCGCGCCGAACACCTGGTGCTGCTTCAAGTTATCCACAGCGTCGACGATCAGCTCGAAGCCGAAGCCTTCGGCGCGGGTCTGCACCACGGAAATGGTCTGGGGATGACAGTTTTCGTCGACGAAGAACAGATTGCTTTTCGACTTCGCCACACGTTTGGCCAGGGCCATGGCTTCCGCCGCAGCGGTGGCTTCATCGAGCAGCGAAGCGTTGGCCAGTTCAAGGCCGGTGAGGTCGATGGTCAGTTGCTGAAAATTGAGCAACGCTTCGAGCCGGCCTTGGGCGATTTCCGGTTGGTAAGGCGTGTAGGCGGTGTACCAGCCGGGATTTTCCAGCACGTTGCGCAGGATGACGGTCGGCGTCAGGGTGCCGTGGTAGCCCATGCCGATCAGGCTGGTCCAGACCTGGTTCTGCTCGGCATAACCGCGCAGTTTTGCCAGCGCCGCCTGTTCGTCCAGCGCCGGCGGCAGGTCCAGCTCGCGGTTGAGGCGAATGCCCGGCGGCACGGTCTGTTCGATCAGTTCGACCCGGCTGCCGAGGCCGAGGCTGTCGAGCATCGCCTGCTGCTCGGCGGCATCGGGGCCGAGGTGGCGGCGCAGAAAGGCATGGGGATCGCGTAACTGGCTCAGGGATGGCAACTGGGACATGACGGGCTCTCTCTTGGCTGGCGGCTCGGCGTCAATGCAACACGGTCAAACCAGCATAGCAGCCACCCCGACGGCAAAAGTCCCAGGCAGAAAAAAGCCCCGACGGGTCGGGGCTTTGGGGTCGCGCCTGCAGCTTATTCGCCGATGGCAGCCTTGTAGGCGGCAGCGTCGAGCAGCTTGTCCAGCTCGGCCTTGTCGCTTGGCTTGAGCTTGAAGATCCACGCGGCGTATGGATCGTTGTTGAGTTCTTCCGGCGCGCTGGCCAGGTCTTCGTTGACGGCGATCACTTCGCCACCAACCGGGGAATAGATGTCGGAAGCGGCCTTGACCGATTCGACGACACCGGCGGCATCACCGGCGGCGAACACCTTGCCCACTTCTGCCAGCTCGACAAACACCACATCACCCAACGCTTCCTGGGCGTGATCGCTGATGCCCACGGTGACGGAGCCGTCGGCTTCCAGACGCGCCCATTCATGACTTTCGGCAAAACGCAGTTCAGCTGGGATGTTGCTCATGCTCGGTGTCCTCAAGAAATTGTCAGCGGTCGTGCCCGCCGGAAAAGGTTTAGATCAAGGTTTTGCCGTGACGGACAAAGGTCGGTTTGACCACTCGTACCGGATACCACTTGCCACGGATTTCCACTTCGGCGCGGTCGGCAGTCGCCATCGGTACACGCGCCAGGGCAATCGACTTGCTAAGCGTAGGAGAGAAACTACCACTGGTGATCTCCCCTTCGCCAACATCAGCGATACGAACCACCTGATGGGCCCGCAAAACCCCGCGTTCCTCAAGCACCAGGCCGACCAGTTTGTGCTGCACGCCGGCGGTTTTTTCCGCTTCCAGCGCGTCGCGACCGATGAACCGGCGCGTGGCCGGCTCCCAGGCGATGCTCCAGGCCATGTTCGAGGCCAGGGGCGAAACGTCCTGGTGGATGTCCTGACCGTAAAGGTTCATGCCGGCTTCGACCCGCAGCGTGTCGCGGGCACCGAGGCCGATGGGGGAAATGCCGGCGCCCACCAGATCGTTGAAAAATCCCGGGGCCTGATTGGCCGGCAGGGCGATTTCCAGACCGTCCTCACCGGTGTAGCCGGTACGCGCAATGAACCAGTCGCCGTCGACGTGGCCTTCGAAAGGCTTGAGCATCTGGATCAGGTTGGCGCGGGACTGGGTCACCAGCTCGGCAATCTTGTGCCGGGCATGGGGGCCTTGAATGGCGAGCATCGCCAGCTCGGCGCGTTCGTGCATTTGCACATCGAAACTGCCCAGCTGTGCCTGCATCCAGGCCAGGTCCTGATCGCGGGTGGAGGCGTTGACCACCAAGCGATAACCGTCTTCAAGGCGGTAGACGATCATGTCGTCGACGATGCCGCCGCGCTCGTTGAGCATGGTGCTGTACAACGCACGGCCGGGGCTGTGCAGGCGTTCGACGTCATTGGCCAGCAAATGCTGGAGCCAGGCCTTGGCCTGGGGGCCGGCGACATCGATCACGGTCATGTGGGAAACATCGAACACCCCGCAATCGCGGCGCACCTGATGGTGCTCCTCGACCTGCGAGCCGTAATGCAGGGGCATGTCCCAACCGCCAAAATCGACCATCTTCGCGCCGAGGGCGAGATGCAGGTCATACAGAGGCGTACGCTGTCCCATGGGTTTCTCCTTCCGGGCGTGGCGAAGGTGCGGAGCGCTGCTGCACGGATCGGAAAGCCCTGTAAAAAAGGGCTTTCAGCCGATTTCAGCGACAGGGTCTGTCAGACGGACCGCACCGAATGCCGCGCATTGTAGCCGCATGATTCAGGACTGACGACTAAGTGTTTCTGTGCGCCGAGCGCCGGATCAAACCGATAACCGGCAACAGACCGACCAATACCAGGGTCAGCGCCGGCAACGACGCCCTCGCCCATTCGCCTTCGCTGGTCATTTCGAAGATCCGTACCGCCAGCGTGTCCCAGCCAAACGGGCGCATCAGCAGGGTCGCGGGCATTTCCTTGAGCACATCGACGAACACCAGCAACGCGGCACTGAGCGTGCCGGGCAGCAACAGCGGCAGATACACTTTGAAAAACAGTCGCGGCCCGCTGACGCCCAGGCTACGTGCCGCTTCAGGCAAAGATGGCCGTATACGCGCCAGGCTGTTTTCCAGCGGCCCATAGGCCACCGCCACGAACCGCACCAGATACGCCAGCAGCAACGCCGCCAGACTGCCCAGCAGCAACGGTTTGCCCGCCCCGCCAAGCCAGCCGGACAGCGGAATCACCAGCTCCCGGTCCAGATAACTGAACGCGAGCATGATCGACACCGCCAGCACCGAGCCCGGCAAGGCATAACCGAGATTGGCCAGACCGACTGCGGAATTGATCGTCCGGGTGGGCGCCAGACGCCGGGCGAAGGCCAGCAACATCGCCACGCTGACCGTGATCAGCGCCGCCATGCCGCCCAGATATAACGTGTGGAGAATCAGCCCGGCGTAGCGTTCATCCAGATCGAATCGCCCGCGCTGCCAGAACCACACCACCAGTTGCAGCACCGGGATGACAAACGCGCAGGCGAACACCAGACCACACCAGCCGGTCGCCGCCCAAGCCTTGGGCCCGCGCAGGTGATACAGCGCCTTGACCCGTGGCCGCTCGTTGCTTGCCCGGTTCGCGCCACGGGCACGGCGCTCGCCGTACAGCACCAGCATCACCACCAACAGCAACAGGCTGGCGAGTTGCGCGGCGCTGGGCAGGCTGAAGAAGCCGTACCAGGTCTTGTAAATCGCGGTGGTGAAGGTGTCGAAGTTGAACACCGAGACTGCGCCGAAATCCGCCAGAGTTTCCATCAACGCCAGCGCCACGCCGGCACCGATGGCTGGTCGCGCCATCGGCAATGCCACACGCCAGAATGCTTGCCACGGCGACTGGCCGAGTACTCGCGCGGCTTCCATCAATCCCTTGCCCTGCGCGAGAAACGCAGTGCGCGCCAGCAGGTAGACGTAGGGATAAAACACCAGCACCAACACCAGAATCACGCCACCGGTTGAGCGTACTCGCGGCAGGCGCAGGCCGGTGCCGAACCATTCGCGCAGCAGGGTTTGCACGGGGCCTGCGAAGTCCAGCAGGCCGACAAAGACGAATGCCAGCACGTAGGCCGGGATTGCGAAGGGCAGCATCAGCGCCCAGTCGAGCCAGCGTCGCCCGGGGAATTCGCAGAGGCTGGTGAGCCAGGCGAGGCTTACGCCGATCAATGTCACACCGACGCCTACGCCGAGGACCAGCGTCAGGGTGTTGCCCAGCAGGCGTGGCATCTGGGTTTCCCAGAGGTGCGACCAGATCTGGTGATCGATGGTTTGCCATGAGAGCAGGAGCACGCTGAGGGGGAGCAGCACCAACGCGGCGATGGTGAAGACGATGGGGTACCAGCGGCGTTGGGCGGGGTGGGCCACTTTTGGGTCTCTGAGGGAGTCGTGGTGTTGTTTGGCTGAGTATTTCAAGTGGGGATTGCTGCCCTCACCCTAGCCCTCTCCCGGAGGGAGAGGGGACTGACCGCATTGTTCTTTCGCTATACATCGACTTGAAATATCGCGCCGAACTCAGGTTTCGAATTCGACGCAAGTCGGCTCCCTCTCCCTCCGGGAGAGGGCTGGGGTGAGGGCAGCGGTTTCATGATAAACGGTGCTGTCAGGAAAGACTCAATTCCAACCCGCCCGATCCATCATCCGGATCGCTTCAGCCTGACGCTTGCCCGCCACTTCAACCGGCAGCGTATCCGCCACGAACTCCCCCCACGCCGCCACTTCTTCCGAAGGCTTCACCGCCGGATTCGCCGGAAACTCCTGGTTCACGTCGGCAAAGATCTTCTGCGCTTCAGGCGTAGTCATCCACTCGACCAGCGCCTTGGCTGCTTCCGGGTGCGGCGCATGTTTGGTCAGGCCGATGCCCGACAGGTTGACGTGCACGCCACGATCCGCCTGGTTCGGCCAGAACAGTTTCACCGGCAGTTCCGGCTTCTGCTTGTGCAGGCGGCCGTAGTAGTAGGTGTTGACGATGCCGACGTCGCACTGGCCGGCGTTGATCGCTTCCAGCACCGCGACGTCGTCGGAGAACACGTCGGTGGACAGGTTGTAGACCCAGCCCTTGAGGATCTTCTCGGTCTTCTCGACGCCGTGGACTTCGATCATGGTGGCAGTCAGCGACTGGTTGTAGACCTTCTTCGCCGTGCGCAGGCACAGGCGGCCTTCCCAGTTCTTGTCGGCCAGTGCTTCGTAGGTGGTCAGTTCGCCCGGTTTCACCCGTTCGGTGGAGTAGGCGATGGTTCGCGCGCGCAGGCTCAGGCCGGTCCAGGCGTGGCTGGACGAGCGATATTGCAGAGGAATGTTGGTGTCGATGGTTTTCGAAGTGAACGGCTGGAGAATGCCCATCTGCTCGGCCTGCCAGAGGTTGCCGGCATCGACGGTCAACAGCAGGTCGGCGGTGGCGTTCTCGCCCTCGGCCTTGATCCGCTGCATCAGCGGCGCTTCCTTGTCGGTGATGAACTTGATCTTCACCCCGGTCTTGGCGGTGTAGGCATCGAACACCGGCTTGATCAGTTCATCGATACGCGAGGAGTAGACCACCACCTCGTCGGCGGCCTGGGCGGCAGTGCTGCCGATCAGGGTCATGGCCAGTGCGGTCAGAACACGCTTGGATGCCAACATGGGAGCGGTCTCTCGGTCGGGAAAAGTGGCCCAAATGATAAGGACTCACATTTACGAGCTCAATCGAACACTTTCCCAAGGAGTTACCAGATGTTGCACGACATTCATCAGGCCTTGGCGAGGGCCGGCAAGTCCCCGGTCAGCCCCAACGCTTCACGCACGAACAACGCCTTGGCCTCAGGCATCTGCTCGACGATTTTCAGCCCGGTATTGCGCAACCAGCGCAGCGGCAACGGATCGGCCTGGAACAACCGCTCGAAGCCTTCCATCGCGGCCATCAGCGCCAGGTTGTGCGGCATGCGTCGACGCTCGTAGCGGCTCAGGACTTTCACATCCGCCAGGCGTTCGCCCCGTTCGTGCGCTTGCAGCAGCACTTCAGCCAGCACCGCGGCGTCGAGGAAGCCGAGGTTCACGCCCTGCCCCGCCAACGGGTGAATGGTGTGTGCGGCATCGCCGATCAGCGCCAGGCCTTCGGCCACGTAGCGCTTGGCGTGGCGTTGACGCAGCGGCACGCACAGGCGCGGGTCGGCGCTGATGACGTCGCCGAGGCAACCTTCGAAAGCGCGTTCGAGTTCACGGCAGAAGTCCGCTTCATCCAGCGCCATCAGCCGTTCGGCTTCGCTTGGCGTGGTCGACCAGACGATCGAGCACCAGTCCTGCTGACCGTCACGCTCCAGCGGCAAAAACGCCAGCGGCCCGTGATCGGTGAAACGCTGCCAGGCGGTCATGCGGTGCGGCTTGCTGCTGCGCACGCTGGTGACGATGGCGTGGTGCAGGTAATCCCACTCGCGAGTGGCGACACCGGTCAGACGGCGCACCGCAGAATTGGCGCCGTCCGCCGCGATCACCAGCGGCGCGCGCAAGGTGCGGCCGTCGGCCAGGGTCAGCAGCCAGTCGTCACCGGAACGGCGCATCTGCTCCAGCCGCGCGTTGGCCAGCAGGCCCATATCGCAATCGTGCAGACGGTCGAGCAAGGCATCCTGGACCACACGGTTTTCGACAATGTGGCCGAGCACATCGGCGTGCACGCTGCTGGCCGAGAAGTGAATTTGACCGGTGCCGCTGCCGTCCCAGACGTGCATGTCGGTGTAAGGACTGCTGCGTCGATTGACGATGCCGTCCCACACGCCGAGGCGATCGAGGATCCGCTGGCTGGCCGCCGACAGTGCACTCACCCGCGGCTCGAACGGCGCGTCACCATTGAAGGGTTTGACGCTCAGCGGGCTGCCGTCGAGCAGCAGGACTTCCAGCCCGCTGCCCTGCAACGCCAGCGCCAGGGCACTGCCGACCATTCCGGCTCCGACAATCAGCACATCCGCGCGCATTTCCATGCTTTAAGCCTGTCTCGCTGGCGGCTTGAGCCGCACGTAAAGGGTTTTACCGACCCGCGCCACCAGGTTGCCGGCGCCGTCATGAATGTCGACCTGCAACTGCGGCAGGTATTTCTCGCCACTGGCGGTCTGCCGACGGATCTCGTCGAGCAGGGTGTCGTCGATGTTGAACCGGGCGAACACCGGGCCTTTGCCCGGCGAGATGAAGTCAATGTCGGCGGCCTTGTCCCAGACGATGTACTTCGAGCCGAGGTTTTCCATGAGCATCAACATGAAGAACGGATCGACCATCGAATACAGACTGCCGCCGAACTGGGTGCCGACGTAATTGCGGTTGTACCAGCCCAGGCCCATCGAGACCTGAATGTCACGAAAGTCATCGCTGATGTGCTTCACCCGGACACCGGCGCCGAAGTACGGCGGGTAGAACGTCATGATCCAGCGCATCAGCCGCGCCTTGCCAAACTGCTTGATCAGCCAATCACGCATCCGGCCGCGTCCCCAGCCCCATGGCCTGACGAGCGAACCAGCGCTTGGCCGGCGGCAGCAGATCAAGGCCGAGCAGGCCGATGTTGCGCCCCAGCGACACCAGCGGCTGGGTGCTGCCAAACAGGCGCGTGACCTGATCGGAGAAACCGACGGTGAGATCCTGATCGAGGCGCTGACGCTCGCGATAGGCCTGCAACGTGGCGAAATCCCCCAGCGGTTTGTCGCTGGCCAGCAACGCGGCGGCCAACGCATCGGCATCGCGCAGGGACAGGTTGAAACCCTGCCCGGCAATCGGGTGCAGGCTGTGGGCGGCGTTGCCGAGAACGGCCAGATGCGAACGCACCTGCTCCTCGGCTTCCACCAGCGACAGCGGATACAGATGTCGCGCGCCAACTTGTTTCAACGTACCGAGGCGGTAGCCGAACACGCCTTGCAGCTCGCTGAGGAAATCACGCTCGCTCAGGTCCGCCAGCCGTTGCGCGTCCATGCCCAGACGGGTCCAGACCAGCGCGCAGCGGTTTTCCGGCAACGGCAGCAGCGCCATCGGGCCTTCGTCGGTGAAGCGCTCGAAGGCCATGCCGTTGTGCGCTTCGCTCGGGGTGATGTTGGCGATCAGCGCGCTCTGGTTATACGGACGCTTGCGAACGTTGATGCCCAGTTGCTCGCGCAGACCGGAACGACCGCCATCGGCAAGCACCGCCAGATCGCACTCGATCGTGGTTTCATCGTTGAGGGTCAAGCGGTAGCCGTCAGGCAGCGGTTCCATGCGAGTGACTTCCGCCGGGCAGCGCCAGCTGATCACGTCTTTGTCGAGGTGCTGCCACAGGCACTGGCCGAGCCAGGCGTTTTCCACCACATAGCCGAGCGCCGGGACGCCCTCTTCCATCGCCGACAGGCGAGCGGTGGAAAAGCGTCCACGGTCGGACACGTGAATCTGTTTGATCGGCTCGGCGCGGCGGGAAATTTCCTGCCACACGCCCAGCCGCTGATAAATCTGCCGCGAGCCGAAGGACAGCGCCGAGGAGCGCGCGTCGTAGCTTGGCTGCCAGGTGTCACCGGGGGCGAACGGTTCGATCAGCACGATCTTCCAGCCACGAGCCTTGGCCCCGGCCTGCAAGGCCAACGCCAGACTGGCGCCGACCAGGCCGCCACCGATGATTGCCAGATTGACCCGACTCATGCCGCGCAGGTCCGTGCTTGCGCCATCAGGGCTTCGATCTCGGCGACGGTTTTCGGCACGCCACCCGTCAGGATTTCACAACCGCTTTTGGTCACTACCACGTCATCCTCGATGCGCACGCCAATGCCGCGCCATTTCTTCGCTACGTTCTGATTGTCCGGGGCGATGTAGATGCCCGGCTCCACGGTCAGCGCCATGCCGACCTCCAGCACTCGCCATTCGCCGCCGACCTTGTATTCGCCGACGTCATGCACATCCATCCCGAGCCAGTGGCCGGCGCGGTGCATGTAAAACGCCTTGTAGGCCTCGGAGGCGATCAACTCGTCCACTTCGCCCTGCAACAGCCCCAGCTTCACCAGCCCGGTGGTGATCACCCGAACCGTGGCTTCGTGCGCCTGATTCCAGTGCTTGTTAGGGGCGATTTCGGCGAATGCCGCTTCCTGCGAAGCCAGCACCAGTTCGTAGATCGCTTTCTGCTCGGCGGAAAACTTGCCGTTGACCGGCCAGGTGCGGGTGATGTCGCTGGCGTAGCAGTCGATCTCGCATCCGGCGTCGATCAGCACCAGGTCGCCGTCCTTGAGCAGCGCGTCATTCTGCTGGTAATGCAGGATGCAGCTGTTGCGCCCGGCGGCGACGATCGAACCGTAGGCCGGCATTTTCGCGCCGCCCTTGCGGAACTCGTAATCGAGTTCGGCTTCGAGGCTGTACTCGTACAAGCCGGCACGGCTGGCCTGCATTGCCCGGATGTGAGCCTGGGCAGAAATCCGCGCTGCTTCGCGCATCACCTTCACTTCTGCCGCCGATTTATACAGGCGCATGTCGTGCAGCAGGTGATCCAAAGCAACGAATTCGTTCGGCGGCTGGGCGCCGAGGTGCGCCTTGGAGCGGATCACGTTGATCCAGTCCATCAGGTGACGATCGAATTCCGGGTTGCTGCCCATGGCCGAATACACCCGGTCGCGGCCTTCGATCAGGCCCGGCAGGATGTCGTCGATGTCGGTGATGGGGAAAGCGTCGTCAGCGCCGAAATCGCGAATCGCGCCTTCCTGGCCGGCGCGCAGGCCGTCCCAGAGTTCGCGTTCGGCGTTGCGTTCACGGCAGAACAGCACGTATTCGCCGTGTTCGCGCCCGGGCATCAGGACGATGACCGCCTGTGGCTCGGGAAAACCACTGAGGTACTGGAAGTCGCTGTCCTGACGATAGACATGCTCGACGTCGCGGTTGCGAATGGCAACCGCGGCGGCAGGCAGGATCGCGATGCTGTTGGGTTCCATCTGCGCCATCAGCGCCTTGCGGCGCCGGGCGTATTCCGCTTTCGGGATATGGATCATGGGCAGATGGCTTTCCCTGGCACGCGATCAGTGCAGCGACGGCTTGGCCGCTGGCGGCACGTCGGCCTTTTTGGTTTCGGAGAACAGCAGCAGCGGAGCGACACGCAGGTACTCCATGACTTCCATATAGTCGCTTTCGCCGTCTTCGGATTCTTCCAGTGCGTCTTGCACCTGGGAGATCGCTGCCAAATCCTGCAACACTTCAGTGGCTTCGGTGCTCAGCATGCTGCTGTCGCGGCAGTTCAGGCCGAAACCGGTGAGGAAGCCCTGACACCATTCGCCCAGCGCGGCGGCGCGCTCGGCCAGCGGTGCGTCATCGTTCGGCAGCAGCAGAACCACGGTGACGTCATCACCGGTGAGTTCGCTCTTGACCATCTCCTGCAGACCGATCAGCGCGTTGCGGACGTTGTCCTGCGGCTCGCCTTCGAGCAGCTCGGCGGCATCGATCAGCCATTCTTCGGCATTGAAGCCGGCGCCGGCGCAACTGCGGCCCAGCAACAGGCCGTGCAGTTCGGCAGGCGAAACGGAGTGACCGCTGGAGTTCAGCAGGGTGGCAAAGCCTTGGTACGGGGAATTCTGAATGGGCATGGGCAGCTAGGCGCCAGACGGCGCTATGTCTAGAATGAAGGCCTTGTATCCTACATCGACAGACTCGCCAAGACCATTAAAGGCTGTCCGCCAGCCAAACCCATCAGACCGAATCAGTGGACACAATGGAAGACACCGACCTGCAAGCGCTGATGGCCAGACTCGAACTGCTGATTACCCGAGTCGAGCAACTAAAGAGTCAAAATGCACTCTTACTTGCTCAGGAAAAGACCTGGCGCGAGGAACGCGCGCACCTCATTGAAAAAAACGAAATCGCCCGGCGTAAGGTCGAATCGATGATTTCGCGCCTCAAGGCCCTGGAGCAAGACTCATGAGTTCAAGCAATAGCGTTACCGTGCAGATCCTCGACAAAGAGTATTCGATCATCTGTCCCCAGGAAGAGCGCAGCAATCTGATCAGCGCCGCCCGCTACCTGGACGGCAAGATGCGCGAGATCCGCAGCAGCGGCAAAGTCATCGGCGCCGACCGCATCGCCGTGATGGCCGCGCTGAACATCACCCACGACCTCTTGCACAAAGAAGAGCGCCCGGACATCCAGGCCAGCGGTTCGACCCGTGAACAGGTGCGTGACTTGCTCGATCGTGTCGATCTGGTGCTGGCCGACGATCCGGACATCAGCAAGGGCTGATTCGCCAGGCCGCTTGAGTTATACTCGCCGCACTCCCTGGGGTGCTTGCCAGTTGACGATGTCCCTGAGCCGATTTGCACTACCCTGGGGGTTGCACGTTGGGCTGGTGTGCATGTCCGCCAGACGGAAAGCCTTAAAGCCTACTGCATCCTCCACCTTGAACTTTCGGGTTCAAGGGCTAAGTCGACAGCGGCTCATCCGGGGAGCCTGATTCGAATCCGATGCCGGTGCATGCCGGCATCGGATTTTTTATGTGTACGTTTTCGTCCCACCCTGCCGAAGCCGAACCATGACCGAACCCGCGTTGCTGCCCCGCCCCCAACTGCGCCGCCTGCTGCGCAAGGCCCGCCGCTCGCTGACGCGAAGCGAACAACGCCAGGCCGCCGAAGGCCTGTACAGGCAACTGGCACAAGACCCGCACTTTCGCCGGGCCAAACATATCTCCCTGTACCTGCCCACCGACGGTGAAATCGACCCGCGCCTGTTGCTGCGCGCCGCCCAGCGTCGGGGCAAGAAAACCTACCTTCCGGTGCTCAGTGCCTGGCCACGGACCAAAATGGTCTTTCAGCAAATCCGCCCCGGCGAAAAACTCAAACCCAACCGCTTCCGCATTCTTGAGCCGCGCGCCAATCTGGCCCGTCAGCGCAAGGTCTGGGCACTGGATCTGGTGTTGCTGCCACTGGTGGGATTCGACGATGTCGGCGGGCGTCTGGGCATGGGCGGCGGATTCTACGATCGCAGTCTGGCGTATCTGGCGCGACGCCAGAACTGGCGCAAGCCGACGCTGTTGGGGCTGGCCCATGAATGTCAGAAAGTCGAACGTCTCGCGCAAGCGAGCTGGGATGTACCGTTGCAGGGAACGGTGACAGACAAGGCGTGGTATTTCGCAGGATAGACGCCGCGCGGATCAGCGGCGTCGAAAAGACAGTTTCAGCGTTTGAAGGCTGTCGACTGTTGTACTTGTTGCGCTACTTCAATCGGTGCATCGGCCTTGTTGGCCCACAGACTTTGCGCATAACCGGTGGTCACGACGCCAAGACCGAACAAAATCACCAAAGTCCACAGCAAATCCGGTTTGCGTTTCATCGATTGCCCCCCTCAAGGCACATCATCACGATGACAGCAGCGGTTTCCATTCGTAGGCCGTGCAGCAGCGTCAAGCTTTAAAGGCCGGCATTTTGCGACAACGTGAACCTCTGCGCAAATGCTGGCGTCAACCGACCGTCGGTTTGTCATAAAATTGCCGGACAACCTGCCCAATGACCGCTTGAGGAGCACACACCATGGCCTACTGGCTGATGAAATCCGAGCCCGACGAGCTCTCGATCAAGGGCCTGGAAAAGCTCGGCAAAGCGCGCTGGGACGGGGTTCGCAACTATCAGGCACGCAATTTCCTGCGGGCCATGGCGGTGGGGGACGAATTCTTTTTCTACCACTCCAGCTGCCCGGAGCCGGGAATTGCCGGAATCGGCAAAATAATCGAAGCCGCGTACCCGGATCCCACAGCCCTGGAATCGGACAGCCATTATTACGACCCGAAAGCCACGCCGGAGAAAAACGCCTGGAGCGCGATTGATGTCGCCCACGTCGAAACTTTCAGCCGGGTCTTGAAGCTGGATTACCTGAAACAGCAGACCGCGCTGGCCGAGATGCCGCTGGTGCAAAAGGGTTCGCGACTGTCGGTGATGCCGGTGACGGCCGAGCAGTGGGCCGCGGTTATCGCGCTCAAACCCTGAGTCATTTGTCGCCTGACAAAATGCCATCGCGAGCAAGCTCGCTCCCACAGGGTTCAGCGGCGATCACACAAATGTGTGGCACCACAAAACCACTGTGGGATCGAGCTTGCTCGCGATGAGGCCCGCCCGGACAACGAATGCCTTACTGAATGATCAGGTTGTTGAACAACAGATCTTCAACCACCGGCTTGCCGGTCTCGTCATTCATCACTTGCTGGGTCTGCTTCAAGGCTTCCTGACGCAGTTTTTCCTTGCCCTCGATGCTGCCCATCGCATCGGTGGTCTGCTGGGTGAACAGCGCCACCAGCTGATTGCGGATCAGCGGCTCGTTGGCCTTGACCAGTTTGGTCGCCTCTTCGCCGGTCACCCGCAGTGCCACGTCGGCCTTGTAGACCTTGAGCTTCGGGGTGCCATCCAGCCCGTAGTTGCCCACAAACGGCGGGCTCAGGGTGATGTAGTTGACCTTCGGCGCCTCGCCTTCTTTGGCTTCTTCGGCCAGCGCTGCCACAGGCAGAGACAGGGCCAGCAACAACATGATCCACGCTTTCACAATACGCTCCTTATCCGGTTTGCGGCCTAGCATAACGACCCGCCGCGCAAGCACAAGCTTATGGCGGACTATCAGGGCCGGGCATGCTCGTTGACCCGTTGACTGCCACACCTACACTTATCGGCCATCACTCCCAAAGGAATAGCCCTGATGAAAGCCGTGCTGTGCAAAGCCTTCGGCCCTGCCGAATCGCTGGTGCTGGAAGACGTCGCCAGTCCTGTCGCCAAGAAGAACGAAATCCTGCTGGACGTGCACGCCGCCGGGGTCAACTTCCCGGACACGCTGATCATCGAGGGCAAGTACCAGTTCAAGCCGCCCTTCCCGTTCTCCCCGGGTGGCGAGGCCTCCGGCGTGGTCAGCGCGGTGGGTGAAAAAGTCAGTCACCTCAAGGTCGGCGACCGGGTCATGGCCCTGACCGGCTGGGGCAGCTTCGCCGAGCAGGTCGCGGTGCCGGGCTACAACGTGCTGCCAATCCCGCCGTCGATGGATTTCAACACCGCCGCCGCCTTCAGCATGACCTACGGCACATCGATGCACGCCCTCAAACAGCGCGGCAACCTGCAACCGGGTGAAACCCTGCTGGTACTCGGCGCTTCCGGCGGCGTTGGCCTGGCTGCCGTGGAAATCGGCAAAGCCATGGGCGCCCGGGTGATCGCCGCCGCCAGCAGCGCGGAAAAACTCGCCGTGGCCAAGGCTGCCGGTGCCGACGAACTGATCAACTACAGCGAAACCAGCCTCAAGGACGAGATCAAGCGCCTGACCGACGGCCAGGGCGCCGACGTGATCTACGACCCGGTCGGCGGCGACCTGTTCGACCAGGCGATCCGCGCCATCGCCTGGAACGGACGCCTGCTGGTGGTCGGTTTCGCCAGCGGCCGCATTCCCGAACTGCCGGTCAACCTCGCCCTGCTCAAGGGCGCGGCAGTGCTCGGCGTGTTCTGGGGTTCCTTCGCCCAGCGCCAGCCGCAGGACAACGCGGCGAACTTCCAGCAACTGTTCGGCTGGTTTGCCGAAGGCAAGTTGAAACCGCTGGTGTCGCAGGTCTACCCGCTGGGCAATGCGGCGCAGGCGATCAATGATCTCGGGCAGCGCAAGGCTGTTGGCAAGGTTGTGGTGCAAGTGCGATGAGCTGATCGGGCGACCCGGGATTGATGGCAACTTCCGGGCCGCCCTTCAGAGCACTCCAGCCCTACATCAGATTGCGAATGTCCTCCGGCAACAGGCTCATGTACGTCCGGACCGGGCTGTCGCGGCATCCCCTGACAATCGTCGGAATCCGCTTGTTCAGTCTGGCGATCATCGCCAGCCGCTGCTCGTCCGGCAGCTGTGCTTTGTGGAGGACATTGGAAAGGTAAGCCCTGGTGTGAACGAACACCTTGGTATCTATCCATGACTGTTCCGCAATGTTGCCGAGATATTCGTTCAGGGTGCGGCACTTCAAGGCTTTCAGTTGCTGGTTGATGTGGATGGGTTGATCCAGATCCAGCCTGAACACCATCGGCGCAAGGACTCGCCTCTCTGCCGGTCTGTCACCCTCGACGGCCCACGGTTTGAATCGCCATTGCTCGATGGCGACCCTCACTGCCTCCACCAGCTCCGGATGACTGTTTTGTGCAAAGCTGATCCGGTCGACCGAACCGTCGGCATGGACGGTGAACTCGGCACCCACTTCACCTGTAACACCCGCTCTGAAAAGCATCAACGGATAGACCGGCCTCGGGTTGTTTTCCGGAATCAGCAGCACCTCGGACGCTCGCGCGCCTCCCGATGCAATCAGCAACATCAGCAACACACACCACCGCATGAGCCCTCCCCCTTCACCGCACGAATGCCCGATTGGCACCCGCAAAAGGGTAGAGCCCGGAAGCCTGAAACAGAACGCCGCGCCTTCTGCATTGTTCGCAGGACATTTCCCAAACCTGCGCCTTACAAAATCCTGAAGCCCGGCAGGAAGACGCCGGGGTAACATTTCCCACAGCGCCCCACACTTATATCTGAGCGACATGTTCATAAAGGAACGCGCGACTTCCAACATTTCCGCTGTTTTGCCGATGGGAAGCGGTGCTATTTTCGGTAACGAAACTGTAACATTCGCATCCGCAGTCAAAACAAGAAATCTGGAGCTCTTGAATGTTTGCTTTCTTTCGTCCTGCCGCACATCAGGCTCCATTGCCTGAAGAAAAAATCGACAGCACCTACCGACGCCTGCGTTGGCAGATCTTCGCCGGCATCTTCTTTGGCTACGCGGGTTACTACCTGCTGCGCAAGAACTTCTCGCTGGCCATGCCCTACCTGATCGACGAAGGCTACAGCCGTGGCGATCTGGGCCTGGCGATGTCGGCCATCGCCATCGCCTACGGTCTGTCCAAGTTCCTCATGGGCCTGGTGTCCGACCGCTCCAACCCGCGTTACTTCCTGCCGTTCGGCCTGCTGGTATCGGCCGGGGTGATGTTCATTTTCGGTTTCGCGCCTTGGGCAACCTCCAGCGTGACCATGATGTTCATCCTGCTGTTCATCAACGGTTGGGCCCAGGGCATGGGCTGGCCGCCGAGCGGTCGCACGATGGTGCACTGGTGGTCGCAGAAGGAACGTGGCGGCGTGGTGTCGGTGTGGAACGTGGCGCATAACGTCGGTGGCGGTCTGATCGGCCCGCTGTTCCTGATCGGCATGGGCCTGTTCAACGACTGGCACGCCGCGTTCTACGTCCCGGCCGCCGTGGCTCTGGCAGTAGCGGTGTTCGCTTTCGTGACCATGCGCGACACCCCGCAATCGGTCGGCCTGCCGCCGATCGAGAAGTACAAGAACGACTACCCGGAAGGCTACGACGCCAGCCACGAAGACGAATTCAGCGCCAAGGAAATCTTCGTCAAATACGTGCTGCGCAACAAAATGCTCTGGTACATCGCCATGGCCAACGTCTTCGTTTACCTGCTGCGCTACGGCGTGCTGGACTGGGCGCCGACCTACCTGAAGGAAGCCAAGGGTTTCACCGTGGATAAAACCTCGTGGGCCTATTTCTTCTACGAGTGGGCGGGGATTCCGGGCACGCTGCTGTGCGGCTGGATGTCGGACAAGATCTTCCGTGGCAACCGTGGCCTGACTGGCATGGTGTTCATGGCACTGGTGACCGTGGCGACGCTGGTGTACTGGCTGAACCCGGCCGGCAACCCGACCGTCGACATGATCGCGCTGTTCTCCATCGGCTTCCTGATCTACGGCCCGGTGATGCTGATCGGCCTGCAGGCGCTGGAACTGGCGCCGAAGAAAGCCGCCGGCACTGCCGCAGGCTTCACCGGTCTGTTCGGGTATCTGGGTGGTTCGGTCGCGGCCAGTGCAGCAATGGGCTACACCGTGGACCATTTCGGCTGGGATGGTGGTTTCGTGCTGCTGGTGGGCGCTTGCCTGCTGTCGATGGCCTTCCTGGCCCCGACCCTGTGGCACAAGCAAGTCGCCAGTCAGAGCCGCGAAGCAGTCGCCTGATCGGTCTTTGACTTACAGCGCTTGAGCCGCGCCTCCAGATTCCGGTCTGGCATGGCGTGGCTGCGCAGGGCGTGGGCGGTCTGCTCGACATAATCGCGAGTGGTGCCGTAACGCCCGCAAGCGCTTTCGAACACCTGGCTCAGCACATGATCCGGCAAGTTGCCGGCATAGCTGGGCAGGTGTCGCTCCAATACGAATCCCAGCGCTTGAACCTGGCTGCCATCTTCGAGTCGGCAGTTGAGCCAGTGTGGCCGATAGGACGGGAACGGCATCTCGCGCTTCCACAACGCATACAGCGCGCTGTCCAGATTGTCTTCCGGCAATCGATAGGCGAAACCGCTGCACGAACCGCCACGATCCAGACCAAAGACCAGACCCGGCATTTCCGGCGTGCCGCGATGCTCGTGGGACCACAGGTACAAACCACGATGGTAGCCATGCACGCGCCCGCGCATCCGCTCGACGGCGGAGCATTCCGGCCGCCAGATCAGCGAACCGTAGGCGAACAGCCACACCGGCCCGCCCTTGTGGCGCGCCATGGTCGATTGCATGGAAGCGAGAAGTTGTTCGTGCGTCAGCTGCGGCCCAAGATCGAGCCGCGGAGGGTAAGCCAGGTTCAGAAAAGCGTTTTCAATGGCGCTCATGGCGAATAGCGTTCAGCTCCCCGCGGGTGAAGAATTACTTAATAGAACGCACCGCTGTAACAATAAGGCACATATGTTTTAAGGCAATTTGAGTGCCATGGCACAGTTCTTAATTGATTGCCTGATTGATATATAACCTACCGGCATTTATGCAATTACATAAATACCGATCGGCTATATGGAGAGTTATAACGAACTTACGAACGCGGCGCGTATGCGAACACATCCGCACGCATCTGATGGGCATCCATCCCCGCTTCCACCAGCACATCCAGTGTGCCGTAGACCATCGCCGGGGAGCCGCTGGCATAGACGTGCAGCGGTTTCAGATCGGGGAAATCCTCGCAGACCGCTTCATGCAGCATGCCGCAGCGCCCTTCCCAACCGCACTGATCACTGACGACCTTGTGCAGGAACAGATTCGGCAACTTCAGCCATTCGTCCCAATGTTCGATTTCGTAGAAATCTTCCGGACGACGCACGCCCCAGTACAAGTGCACCGGGTGTTTGAAGCCGTTGGCCCGGCAATGTTCGATCAGGCTGTGGATCTGGCCCATGCCGGTGCCGGCGGCGATCAGCACCAGCGGCCCGTCCGGCAGTTCCGCCAGATGGGTGTCGCCGAACGGCAGCTCGACCCGCACCATCGGGTTGCGCGTGAGCTGATCGATCAGGCTCAACGCACTGGATTCGCGCGCCAGCACATGGATTTCCAGATCGCGCCCGCCGTGGGGCGCCGAGGCCATGGAGAACGCCGACTTCTCGCCGTTCTCGCGCTCGATCATCAGATACTGACCGGCGTGGTAGCGCGGCGGTTTGCCGGCCGGCGCCCGCAGGCGCACACGAAAGGTATCGCCACCGACGTCCCGGCATTCGATGACCTGACACGACACGCTGCGCACGGGCAGTTCTCCCAGCGCGAGCACGCCATCCCACAGCACGATGCAGTCTTCCAGCGGCTCCGCTATGCAAGTGTAGAACTCGCCGTGGTCATGCACCTTGCCGGCCTGTTCGACCCGGCCTTCCACCAGCAGCGCCGCACACACATGGCAATTGCCGTTGCGGCAGCTTTGCGGGCATTCGTAGCCCAGGCGCCGCGCACCATCGAGAATCCGCTCTCCGGGCTGTATCTCGAGCACCGCTCCGGAGGGCTGCAGGGTTACACGCATCAATCTATTCCTAACTGATTCCAGATGGCATCGATCCGTTGGGTGACGGCGTCATCCTTGACGATGACGCGGCCCCACTCGCGAGTGGTTTCGCCCGGCCACTTGTGGGTGGCGTCCAGGCCCATCTTCGAGCCGAGCCCCGACACCGGCGACGCGAAGTCGAGGTAGTCGATCGGCGTGTTGTCGATCATCACCGTGTCGCGCTTGGGGTCCATGCGCGTGGTGATGGCCCAGATCACGTCGTTCCAGTCCCGCGCGTTGATGTCGTCGTCGGTGACGATAACGAACTTGGTGTACATGAACTGTCGCAAAAACGACCAGACACCCAGCATCACGCGCTTGGCGTGGCCCGGATACGACTTCTTCATCGTCACCACGGCCATGCGGTACGAGCAGCCTTCCGGCGGCAGGTAGAAGTCGGTGATCTCCGGAAATTGCTTCTGCAGGATCGGCACAAACACTTCGTTCAACGCCACGCCGAGAATCGCCGGCTCATCCGGCGGACGGCCGGTGTAGGTGCTGTGGTAGATCGGCTTGATCCGGTGGGTGATGCGTTCGACGGTGAACACCGGGAAGCTGTCGACTTCGTTGTAGTAACCGGTGTGGTCACCGTACGGGCCTTCATCGGCCATTTCGCCCGGATGGATCACGCCTTCAAGAATGATTTCGGCAGTGGCCGGCACTTGCAGGTCGTTGCCGCGGCACTTCACCAGCTCCGTGCGGCTGTCGCGCAGCAGACCGGCGAATGCGTATTCGGAAAGGCTGTCCGGCACCGGCGTGACCGCGCCGAGAATGGTCGCCGGATCCGCGCCAAGGGCCACGGACACCGGGAACGGCTGGCCCGGGTGCTTCTCGCACCACTCGCGGAAATCCAGCGCGCCGCCACGGTGGCTGAGCCAGCGCATGATGACCTTGTTGCGACCGATCACTTGCTGACGGTAGATGCCGAGGTTCTGCCGGTCCTTGTTCGGGCCCTTGGTGACCGTCAGGCCCCAGGTGATCAGCGGCGCCACGTCACCCGGCCAGCAGGTCTGCACCGGCAGCATCGCCAGATCGACGTCGTCGCCTTCGATGACCACTTCCTGGCACGGCGCGTCTTTGACGACTTTCGGCGCCATCGCGATGATCTTGCGGAAGATCGGCAGCTTCGACCACGCGTCCTTCAAGCCCTTCGGCGGCTCCGGCTCCTTGAGGAACGCCAGCAGCTTGCCGATTTCGCGCAGTTCGCTGACCGACTCGGCGCCCATGCCCATGGCCACCCGCTCGGGGGTGCCGAACAGGTTGCCGAGCACCGGGATGTCGTAACCGGTTGGCTTCTCGAACAGCAGCGCCGGGCCCTTGGCACGCAGCGTGCGGTCGCACACCTCGGTCATTTCCAGCACCGGCGAGACGGGAATCTGGATGCGTTTCAACTCTCCGCGCTGCTCAAGCTGCTGCACGAAATCCCGAAGATCCTTGAATTTCATTGACGATGGCACCCTCAAAATAGGCGTACATCCTACCTGCTATGCCGGTCGCTGGCAGCCCGTCACTGCTTACTTGGCTGCATTCGCCTGACCTTTTCCAAGATCTGCCCTCGCCTGCAGGCCGACAAACAGCGGTTCTAGGATCGGCGCCACGAAGCGCGCACCGACTTCCGACAGGTGATTGTCATCGGTGTACAGCGAGTAACCACCGAGCTCGGCACGGCACAGGCCGCTTTCATCGCACAGCTTCGGCGCGGGATCGACCACGCGCACCGCCGGGTCTTTGGCCAGATCGGCGAACAGCTGGCTGATGAAAACCTGGCGCTTTTGGTGTTCGACGACATTCAGCCCGACGTCATCCACCGGGCGATCCAGCATCGCCAGCCGCGTCAGTCGGTACGGCGGACTGAAAGCCTGCAACGGCGCTTCTTTCACCAGCCAGACCCGATGCCCGCCTGCCCGCAACTGCGCCACCCGCGCGCGCAGGCCATCAGCCAGGCGCTGCTCGGCAGCGGCGCGGTCATACTTGCCGTCGGGCGTTCTGAGCACATGCCCGAGGTCACCTTTGGCATCGCCATACAGATAGAGACTCCAACGCGCAACCAACACCACATCACTGACGCGCTGCGCGCTCAAGCCCTGTTCGACCCGCCGATTGAAGCGCGCACAAACGCCGTCATGCTCAAGCCCGTCCACCGGAATGCAACCTGGAGAGCTGGCGAGGATCACACTGACGCCGTGGGCTTTCGCGCCATCGTCAAACACCGGAATCAGCGCCGTGGCATGGCTGTCGCCCCATACCATTGCCTGGGTCGGCCGGTTTTCCACGCCGTAATGACAGAACAGCTTGTCGTCTGAAGTCTTGTCGTCCGCCAGGCACGCCATCAACTCCGGCCGCCACTCGCGGCCCTTGGCGTATTGCAGCGCCTGATCGGACAACCGCCACGGCAGGCCATCGGTCCAGCGCAGGGTTTGTCCGGCCAGCCCGAGTACCAGCACACCGAAAGCACCGGCCAGGAGAATCTGTCGACGCCCGGCCAACACGCGCCGCTCGCGAAACGGCGTCTCGACGAATTTCCATGACAGATAACCCAGCACCAGTGTCAGCAGGATCAGCCCGGCGCTGTCGAAAGCGCCTGGCTCCTCGACGCTGGCGTAGCTGGAAAACACGAACACCGGCCAGTGCCACAAATACCAGGAATAGGAAATCAGGCCGAACCCGACCATGACCCGGCTGCTCAACAATTGACCCACCCAGGTCTGGCGATGACCGTTGGCCAGGATCAGCAGCACGACGCCAAGCACTGGCAGCAACGCGGCCGCACCGGGAAACGGCGTGCGCTTGTCGAAACCGAACACCGCCAACAGAATCAGGCCTATTCCGAACAGGCTCAACAGTTGCGCCGCCATCGGTTTGAGACGCCAGGCCTGTTTCGGCGCGATCGCCAGCATCGCACCGGCCAACAGCTCCCATGCGCGCATCGGCAACAGAAAGAAGGCTTTTTCCGGATGGTGCTGAACCGCCCAGACGCTCAATCCGAACGAAACGAGCAGTACGCCGAACAGCGCCAGCCGCCAGTGTTTCAAGCGGCTCGACATCAGGGTCAGCAACAGCGGGAAAACGATGTAGAACTGTTCCTCCACCGCCAGCGACCAGGTGTGCAACAGCGGTTTGAGATCCGAGGCAACATCGAAGTATCCATCCTGGCGCATGAACAGGATGTTGGAAACGAACAGCACCTGATAGCGCACCGAACGCCCGAGCTCTTCATAGTCCTTGGGCGCCATCAGGAACCAGCCCACCGCCAGCACCGCGATGATCATCGCAAACAGCGCCGGCAGAATCCGCCGCGCACGCCGCGACCAGAACTCGACAAAACTGAACCGGCCAGCCTGGCGCTGATTCCAGATGATCGAGGTGATGAGGTAACCGGAGATCACGAAAAACACGTCTACACCGACAAAACCGCCGGTGAACCCAGGGACGCCAAAATGGAACAGCACCACGGCAATTACCGCGACTGCCCGCAAGCCGTCGATATCCCTTCGATAAGCGAGTGTGCTCATAAATCTTTAATGCCAAATCAGGTGGTTGTTTTTTGTACAGCCTGCCCATCACGAGCGCTGTTTCTTGTTGTGCCAACCCACTGACCTTAGCTGATCGAAAACCTCCCATTATTTGTACAAAAAACAGGCAAAAAAAATGGCGCCCCCTGAGGGACGCCATTTTCTGAATCAACCGACGATGTTACTTGCGCTTCATCGACAGGAAGAATTCGTCGTTGGTCTTGGTCGTTTTCAGCTTGTCGACCAGGAACTCGATGGCCGCGACTTCGTCCATCGGGTGCAGCAGTTTGCGCAGGATCCACATACGCTGCAGTTCGTCGTCGGCGGTCAGCAGCTCTTCGCGACGGGTACCGGACTTGTTGATGTTGATGGCCGGGAACACACGCTTCTCGGCGATACGACGGTCCAGTGGCAGCTCCATGTTGCCGGTGCCCTTGAACTCTTCGTAGATCACTTCGTCCATCTTCGAGCCGGTTTCAACCAGCGCGGTGGCGATGATGGTCAGCGAGCCGCCTTCTTCGATGTTGCGCGCGGCGCCGAAGAAACGCTTCGGTTTCTCCAGGGCGTGGGCATCGACACCACCGGTCAGCACCTTGCCGGAGCTCGGGATCACGGTGTTGTAGGCACGGGCCAGACGAGTGATGGAGTCGAGCAGGATCACCACGTCCTTCTTGTGTTCGACCAGGCGCTTGGCCTTCTCGATCACCATTTCGGCCACTTGCACGTGACGGGTCGGCGGCTCGTCGAAGGTCGAGGCAACCACTTCGCCGCGCACGGTGCGCTGCATTTCGGTCACTTCTTCCGGACGTTCGTCGATCAACAGCACGATCAGGTGAACTTCAGGGTTGTTACGGGCGATGTTCGCTGCGATGTTCTGCAGCATGATCGTTTTACCGGCTTTCGGCGGTGCAACGATCAGACCGCGCTGGCCTTTGCCGATCGGGGCGCACAGGTCGATCACACGACCGGTCAGGTCTTCGGTGGAACCGTTGCCGGCTTCCATCTTCATGCGCACGTTCGGGAACAGCGGGGTCAGGTTCTCGAAGAGAATCTTGTTCTTTGCGTTCTCAGGACGATCGAAGTTGATCGTGTCGACCTTGAGCAGGGCGAAATAACGCTCGCCTTCCTTCGGAGGGCGGATCTTGCCAACGATGGTGTCACCGGTGCGCAAGTTGAAACGGCGGATCTGGCTCGGCGAGACGTAGATGTCGTCAGGACCGGCGAGGTAGGAAGCGTCAGCGGAGCGCAGGAAGCCGAAGCCGTCCTGGAGAATCTCCAGCACGCCATCACCGGAGATTTCCTCACCGCTTTTAGCGTGCTTTTTCAGCAGGGAGAAAATCACGTCCTGCTTGCGCGAACGGGCCATATTTTCTATGCCCATCTGTTCGGCCAATTCGAGCAGTTCGGTAATCGGCTTTTGCTTGAGTTCAGTCAGATTCATATAGGAATGACGTAATCATTTATGGAGGGGGGAAATTAAGCTTTTGGCTTAATGAGGCCGCGCCGCGGAGAAGGCGACAGGATCGCGTACTTATTCGAAAAGGAGTGCGTCGGCGACGGCTAGCAGGGGGCAGTGGAGAAACCAGTGCGGGGCCGAATGTATCACCTGAGTTTCGGAGCGTCTAGCCCTGAATACGCAAAAAGCCCCGCAATTTGCGGGGCTTTTTGAGGACAATCTTTACCGCGACGCTTAGATGTTGGCGTCGAGGAAAGCAGCCAGTTGCGACTTCGACAGAGCGCCGACCTTGGTCGCTTCCACGTTGCCGTTCTTGAACAGCATCAGGGTCGGAATACCACGTACGCCGTGCTTGGCAGGGGTTTCCTGGTTTTCGTCGATGTTCAGTTTGGCAACGGTCAGCTTGCCTTTGTAAGTCTCTGCAATCTCGTCCAGAACCGGAGCGATCATTTTGCAAGGGCCGCACCATTCAGCCCAGTAGTCGACCAGGACAGCGCCTTCGGCCTTGAGTACGTCGGCTTCGAAGCTAGCGTCGCTAACGTGTTTGATCAGATCGCTGCTCATGGAATTCTCCAGGTTGTAAGCAAAAAAACGTGGCCCATCATAGCCGCCCTTCCCTTGTTCAGGAAGCCGCAGATGATTGAGTCTTGCTATGGCACTCGATGAGTTTGGGTATAGCTCAAGTCACGCGCTGGCGGGGGCGATGAACGATATTCCGGTGCGCAGCGCCGCGTTGCGCACGTGTTCCTGCATGGCTTTCTGCGCGGCGGCGGAGGCCCGGCGAGCCAGGGCGCGGAGGATCTTGCGGTGTTCCTGCCAGGTTTCCATGGCCCGCTCGGCGCGGATGAACGGTAGTTTCTGGCTCTCCAGAAAGATGTCGGCGCTGGCGGTGAGGATGCTCAGCATCGCCTGATTGCCGCTGGCCAGCAGAATCCGCCGGTGGAATTCGAAATCCAGTTTCGCCGCCGCCTCGAAGTCGCCGGCGCGCAGTTGCTCGCGCATGGCCGCGACGTTGTCGTCCAGTTCGTCCAGATCAAACGTGCTCAACGTCACCGCCGCCAAACCGGCCGCGAACCCTTCCAGCGCGTAGCGCAACTGAAAGATTTCCAGCGGCGAAGCCTGGGCGGCAAACGGCCAGGCCGGAGCGCCCTCGCCGCGCGGCAATTCCACCGGCGCCTGCACGAACACGCCCTTGCCCGGCTGAATGCTGACCACACCCAGCGCGCTCAAGGACGACAACGCCTCACGCAACGACGCGCGGCTGACGCCCAGCTGAACCGCCAGATCCCGTTGCGAAGGCAGCGCATCGCCGGGGCCGAAGCCCTGCTCGGTAATCAGTTTGCGGATCGCTTGCAGCGCCACTTCGGGTACGGCGCGGGAGATCGAGTTCATGGTTTTCCAGACGGACCAGGCCAAGGTGCGGCCAGTTGTAATGCTATTCGAGGCATCAGGCAAGTCGTGCCCCAGCGGGGTTCGACGGTGCGCGTCGATGCGCTATCGCAGTGCGAAACCCGACCTGACTGTTCAGACCAGTAAGACCGAAAAAACCCGCTAAACCCGTGGCTTTGCGGGGTCGAACCGCTGTCTTGGCACGGCCCATGCTCTGTCCGATCGCAGAATTCACTTCCCGCCGATCCGGAGATTGTCCATGACGAAGCGTTACAGCGCCCTCCTCGCCGCCCTGTTTGCCGGTCTGATGCTGAGCCAGGCCCCCGCCCATGCCGACGGTCTGGACGACGTGGTCAAACGCGGCACCCTGAAAGTCGCCGTGCCTCAGGACTTCCCGCCGTTCGGTTCGGTCGGCCCGGACATGAAGCCGCGCGGCCTCGATATCGACACCGCGAAACTGCTGGCCGAGCAGCTCAAGGTCAAACTCGAACTGACCCCGGTCAACAGCACCAACCGCATCCCGTTCCTCACCACTGGCAAGGTCGATCTGGTGATTTCCAGCCTCGGCAAAAACCCCGAGCGCGAGAAGGTCATCGATTTCTCCCGCGCCTACGCGCCGTTCTACCTCGCCGTGTTCGGCCCGCCGGACGCAGCCGTCAGCACCTTCGACGACCTCAAGGGCAAGACCATCAGCGTCACCCGTGGCGCCATCGAAGACATCGAGCTGACCAAGGTCGCTCCCGAAGGCGTGACCATCAAGCGCTTCGAAGACAACAACTCGACCATCGCCGCCTACCTCGCAGGCCAGGTCGACCTGATCGCCAGCGGCAACGTGGTGATGGTCGCGATCAGTGAAAAGAACCCGAAACGCGTCCCCGCGCTGAAAGTGAAGCTCAAGGATTCGCCGGTCTACGTCGGCGTGAACAAGAACGAGCCGGCGCTGCTGGGCAAGGTCAACGAGATCCTGGCCACCGCCAAGGCTGACGGCGCACTGGAAAAGAACGCGCAGACCTGGCTCAAAGAGCCGCTGCCGGCCGACCTCTGACCGGCGCCGCGGGAGACTTTCATGGCCTATCAGTTCGATTTCTTGCCGGTGGTGGAAAACACCGACCTGCTGCTGCGCGGGGCGTTGTTCACCCTTGAGCTGACGGCCATCGGCGCGCTGCTCGGGGTTGGCGTGGGCATCGTCGGGGCGCTGGTGCGGGCGTGGAACATCCGCCCGTTCTCGACGATCTTCGGCGTTTATGTGGAGTTGATTCGCAACACGCCATTTCTGGTGCAACTGTTCTTCATCTTCTTCGGCCTGCCGTCCCTCGGCATGCAGATTTCCGAGTGGCAGGCGGCGGTGCTGGCGATGGTGATCAACCTCGGTGCGTATTCGACCGAGATCATCCGCGCCGGCATCCAGGCGATTCCGCGCGGGCAGCTGGAAGCCGCGGCGGCATTGGCGATGAGCCGTTTCGAAGCGTTCCGCTACGTGGTGCTGCTGCCGGCGCTGGGCAAGGTCTGGCCGGCGCTGAGCAGCCAGATCATCATCGTCATGCTCGGCTCGGCGGTGTGTTCGCAGATTGCCACCGAGGAGTTGAGCTTTGCCGCCAACTTCATTCAGTCGCGCAACTTCCGCGCCTTTGAAACCTACGCCCTGACCACCCTCATTTATCTGTGCATGGCGCTGCTGATCCGTCAGTTGCTGAACTGGCTCGGTCGGCGCTACCTGTCGAAAAGCAGCGCAAGGAGCAGCCAATGAGCGATTTCACGTTCTGGGACATCCTGCGCAACCTGCTCACCGGCCTGCAATGGACGCTGGCGTTGTCGCTGGTGGCATTCATAGGCGGCGGGATCGTCGGGTTGCTGATCCTGATCATGCGCATTTCGAAAAACCCGCTGCCCAGCAGCATCGCCCGCACCTGGATCGAACTGTTCCAGGGCACCCCGCTATTGATGCAGCTGTTTTTGGTGTTCTTCGGCGTGGCGCTGGCCGGGGTGGAGATTTCGCCGTGGATGGCAGCGGCGATTGCCCTGACGCTGTTCACCAGCGCCTACCTGGCAGAGATCTGGCGCGGCTGCGTCGAGGCGATTCCCAATGGTCAGTGGGAGGCTTCGTCGAGCCTGGCGCTGAATCCGCTGGAGCAACTGCGCTACGTGATCTTGCCGCAAGCGCTGCGCATCGCCGTGGCGCCGACCGTGGGCTTCTCGGTGCAAGTGGTCAAAGGCACCGCCGTGACCTCGATCATCGGCTTCACCGAACTGACCAAGACCGGCGGCATGCTCGCCAACGCCACCTTCGAACCGTTCATGGTCTACGGCCTCGTTGCCCTGGGCTACTTCCTGCTCTGCTACCCCCTGTCCCTCAGTGCGCGCTACCTGGAAAGGAGACTGCATGCCTCTGCTTAGAATTTCCGCCCTGCATAAATACTACGGCGATCACCACGTACTCAAAGGCATCGACCTCAGCGTCGAGGAAGGCCAGGTCGTGGCGATCATCGGCCGCAGCGGCTCGGGCAAATCCACCCTGCTGCGCACCCTCAATGGCCTGGAGTCGATCAACGACGGCGTGATCGAAGTCGATGGCGAATACCTCGACGCCGCCCGCGCCGATCTGCGCAGCCTGCGGCAGAAAGTCGGGATGGTGTTTCAGCAGTTCAACCTGTTCCCGCACCTGACGGTCGGCGAAAACGTGATGCTCGCACCGCAGGTGGTGCAGAAAGTGCCCAAGGCCAAGGCGCAAGAGCTGGCGCGGCAGATGCTCGAACGTGTCGGTCTGGGCGAGAAGTTCGATGCGTTCCCGGAGCGCCTCTCGGGTGGCCAGCAACAACGGGTGGCGATTGCCCGGGCGCTGGCGATGTCGCCGAAAGTGTTGCTGTGCGACGAGATCACCTCGGCGCTGGACCCGGAGCTGGTCAACGAAGTGCTCAGCGTGGTCCGCCAGCTCGCGAAGGAAGGCATGACCCTGATCATGGTCACCCACGAAATGCGCTTCGCCCGGGAGGTCGGGGACAAGCTGGTGTTCATGCACCAGGGCAAGGTGCACGAGGTGGGGGACCCGAAAGAGCTGTTTGCCGATCCGCAGACGCCGGAGCTGGCGAATTTCATTGGCACGGTTGAAGCGACTGCCTGAAAGCTCTGAGTGGTACTGATCGTTCCCATGCTCTGCGTGGGAATGCCTCAATGGACGCTCTGCGTCCGCTTTTGGGACGCGGAGCGTCCCGGGCTGCATTCCCACGCGGAGCGTGGGAACGATCGGCGTCCGCAGTGAGCTGAGACTTTATGCGCTGAATCAAGGGTTTGAACCATGCGCGTTGGCGGCAGCGTTTGATCGTGGCACGATGTCGGGGTTATCGACCGAGACCCCCAGACCATGCCGCAATCCCAAGCCAAGAATCTGTCCCTGATCGCCGCGATCGACCTGGGCTCCAACAGCTTCCATATGGTCGTGGCCAAGGCCCAGAACGGCGAAATCCGTATTCTCGAACGGCTCGGTGAAAAGGTTCAGCTGGCCGCCGGCATCGACGATGAGCGTCAGCTCAACGAAGAATCCATGCAGCGCGGGCTCGACTGCCTCAAGCGCTTTGCCCAACTGATCAACGGCATGCCGCTGGGCGCCGTGCGGATCGTCGGCACCAACGCCCTGCGCGAGGCGCGCAACCGTGGCGAATTCATCCGCCGCGCCGAAGAAATCCTCGGCCATCCGGTGGAAGTCATCTCCGGCCGTGAAGAGGCGCGCCTGATCTACCTCGGCGTGTCCCACACCCTCGCCGACACCCCGGGCAAACGCCTGGTCGCCGACATCGGCGGCGGCAGTACCGAATTCATCATCGGCCAGCGTTTCGAACCGCTGCTGCGCGAAAGCCTGCAAATGGGCTGCGTGAGTTTCACCCAGCGCTATTTCAAGGACGGCAAGATCACCCCGGCCCGCTACGCCCAGGCATACACAGCGGCGCGGCTGGAAATCATGAGCATCGAACACGCCCTGCACCGCCTGACCTGGGATGAAGCCATCGGCTCCTCGGGCACCATCCGCGCCATCGGCCTGGCGCTGAAGGCCGGCGGTCACGGCACCGGCGAAGTGAATGCTGAAGGTCTGGCGTGGCTCAAGCGCCGCCTGTTCAAACTCGGCGATGTCGACAAGATCGATTTCGAAGGCATCAAGCCGGATCGCCGGGCGATCTTCCCGGCAGGTCTGGCGATTCTCGAAGCAATCTTCGACGCCCTCGAGCTGCAACGCATGGATCACTGCGAAGGCGCGCTGCGTGAAGGCGTGCTGTATGACCTGCTGGGCCGGCATCACCACGAAGACGTGCGCGAACGCACCCTGACCTCGCTGATGGAGCGCTACCACGTCGATCTGGAACAGGCCGCCCGGGTCGAACGCAAAGCCTTGCACGCCTTCGATCAAGTGGCCGTGGATTGGGAGCTGGACGACGGTATCTGGCGGGAACTGCTGGGCTGGGCGGCGAAAGTGCACGAAGTCGGGCTCGACATCGCCCACTATCACTACCACAAGCACGGCGCCTACCTGATCGAGCACTCTGACCTCGCCGGGTTCTCCCGCGAAGACCAGCAAATGCTCGCCCTGCTGGTGCGCGGCCACCGTCGCAACATCCCCAAAGACAAGTTCGCCGAGTTCGGCGACGAGGGCGACAAGCTGATCCGCCTGTGCGTGCTGCTGCGTTTCGCCATCCTGTTCCACCACATCCGCGGCACCCAGGCGATGCCGCAGGTTGCGCTGCATGCCAATGGCAACAACCTCGACGTGGAATTCCCGGAGAACTGGCTGGATGAAAACCAGCTGACACAAGCCGACTTTGGCCTTGAGGCCGAGTGGCTGACGCGGGTGGGGGTTGTTCTGACTGTGCATTGAGAAACAGGCAGGCATAAAAAAGGCGATCCGGATGGATCGCCTTTTTGTTTCAGGCTTGGGATTTTTAGCGTGATTGAGATCGCCACCCCCTCACCCCAACCCTCTCCCCCAGGGGGGGCGAGGGAGAAAGGGAGCCGATCTTCATGCTTTTCCAGACCTGAGTTCGACTCGACATGTCAGGTCGATGTACCTCGAACATCCAACTCGGTCAGTCCCCTCTCCCTCCGGGAGAGGGTTAGGGTGAGGGGCTTTTCTGCTTTTCGCTTTTAAGCGCTTAGCTGCTCACCGGCAGAATCGGGCTACCCAACCGCTCCAGCAACGTCGCCTGCGCACTGCGCGGGTTCTGGTTGCCGGTCGGCGTGTTGCGGATGTAGCGGCCGTCCGATTGCAGGCTCCAGCTGTGGGTGTTGTCGGTCAGGTACAGTTCCAGCTCTTTCTTGACCCGGGTCAGCAGCTTCTTGCCTTCCACCGGAAAGCAGGTCTCGACGCGCTTGTCGAGGTTGCGCTCCATCCAGTCGGCGCTGGACAGGAACATCTGCTCCTCGCCACCGTTCAGGAAGTAGAACACCCGGGTGTGCTCGAGGAAGCGACCGATGATCGAGCGCACGTGGATGTTGTGCGAAACCCCGGCGATGCCCGGACGCAGGCAGCACATGCCGCGTACCACCAGATCGATGCGCACGCCGGACTGGCTGGCCTTGTACAGCGCGCGGATGATCTTCGGATCGGTCAGCGAGTTGAACTTGGCGATGATGTGCGCCGGCTTGCCGTCGAGCGCGAATTGCGTCTCGCGCAGGATCATGTCGAGCATGCCCTTCTTCAGGGTGAACGGCGCATGCAGCAACTTCTTCATGCGCAACGTTTTACCCATGCCGATCAACTGACTGAACAGTTTGCCGACGTCTTCGCACAAGGCATCGTCGGAGGTCAGCAGGCTGTAGTCGGTGTACAGACGGGCGTTGCCGGCGTGGTAGTTACCGGTGCCGAGGTGCGCATAACGCACGATCTCGCCGGCTTCGCGGCGCAGGATCAGCATCATCTTGGCGTGGGTCTTGAAGCCGACCACGCCGTAAATCACCACCGCGCCCGCCGCTTGCAGACGGCTGGCCAGTTGCAGGTTGGATTCTTCGTCGAACCGCGCACGCAGCTCGATGACCGCCGTCACTTCCTTGCCGTTACGCGCGGCGTCCACCAGCGCATCGACGATTTCCGAGTTGGCACCGGAGCGATAAAGGGTCTGGCGCACGGCCAGAACGTGCGGGTCTTTCGCGGCCTGACGCAGCAGGTCGACCACCGGGGTGAACGACTCGAACGGGTGCAGCAGCAGGATGTCCTGCTTGCTGATCACGCTGAAAATGTTCTCGCTGTTTTGCAGCAGTTTCGGAATCTGCGGCGTGAACGGTGTGTATTGCAGCTCCGGATGGCTGTCCAGACCGGTGATGCTGAACAGACGCGTCAGGTTCACCGGGCCGTTGACCTGATACAGCTCGGTCTCGCTCAGGTTGAACTGCTTGAGCAGGTAGTCCGACAGGTGTTTCGGGCAGGTGTCGGCGACTTCCAGACGTACGGCGTCACCGTAACGGCGGGAGAACAACTCGCCACGCAGGGCGCGGGCCAGGTCTTCGACGTCTTCGGAATCGAGCGCAAGGTCGGCGTTTCGGGTCAGACGGAACTGGTAGCAGCCTTTTACCTTCATGCCCTGGAACAGGTCATCGGCGTGGGCGTGGATCATCGACGACAGGAACACATAGTTGTCGCCAGGGCCGCCGACTTCTTCCGGCACCTTGATGATCCGCGGCAGCAGACGCGGCGCCGGGATGATCGCCAGACCGGAATCGCGACCGAAGGCGTCGATACCTTCGAGCTCGACGATGAAGTTCAGGCTCTTGTTCACCAGCAACGGGAACGGGTGCGTCGGGTCGAGGCCGATCGGGGTGATGATCGGTGCGATCTCGTCGCGGAAATAGCGGCGAACCCAGGTCTTGAGCTTGGCCGTCCAGTTGCGACGACGGATGAAACGCACCTGATGCTTTTCCAGCTCCGGCAGCAGGATGTCGTTGAGGATCGCGTACTGGCGGTCGACGTGACCGTGCACCAGCTCGCTGATGCGGGCCAGGGCCTGATGCGGTTGCAGGCCGTCGGCGCCGGCCTGTTCACGGGCGAAGGTGATTTGTTTCTTGAGGCCGGCGACGCGAATTTCGAAGAATTCGTCGAGGTTGCTGGAGAAGATCAGCAGGAACTTCAGCCGCTCCAGCAACGGATAGGACTCGTCCAGCGCCTGTTCCAGCACGCGGATGTTGAACTGCAGTTGCGACAACTCACGGTGGATGTACAGGCTGCTGTCATCCAGGCCGGGAATCGCGATCGCCGGCGCCGCCGCGGCGGGCTCTGTTGCCGGCGCGGGTGGCGCAGGCTCCAGTTCCGGCGGGGTTTCGGTAATCTGCTCGACCACGGGTTGAGCTTCTTTTACGGCAACTTCAGTGAGTCCTTCGGTATTCATCGAATGTTCCTGGGAGGGCTATTTCTGCTCTCGTAACAATTGAGCGGCACGGACAGCAAAGTAAGTCAGGATGCCATCAGCGCCGGCACGTTTAAAGGCGGTCAGGGATTCGAGGATCACGCCTTCGCTCAACCAGCCATTCTGGATCGCCGCCATGTGCATGGCGTATTCGCCGCTAACCTGATAGACGAAGGTCGGCACTTTGAAGGCATCTTTTACCCGGAACAAAATGTCCAGGTACGGCATGCCGGGTTTGACCATGACCATGTCCGCGCCTTCAGACAAGTCCGCGCCCACTTCGTGCAGCGCTTCGTCGCTGTTGGCCGGGTCCATCTGATAGGAGGCCTTGTTCGCCTTGCCCAGGTTCGCGGCCGAACCCACGGCATCGCGAAACGGGCCGTAATAGGCGCTGGCGTACTTGGCCGAGTAGGCCATGATCCGCACGTTGACGTGACCGGCCAGCTCCAGCGCTTCGCGGATCGCCTGGATGCGGCCGTCCATCATGTCCGACGGGGCAACCACCTGGGCGCCCGCAGCGGCGTGGGACAAGGCTTGCTTGACCAGTGCATCGACGGTGATGTCGTTCTGCACATAGCCTTCTTCATCGAGAATGCCGTCCTGACCGTGAGTGGTGAACGGGTCGAGGGCGACGTCGGTGATCACGCCCAGCTCGGGGAATCGGTCACGCAGGGCACGGGTGGCGCGCTGGGCGATGCCTTCGGGATTCCAGGCTTCGGCGGCATCGAGAGATTTGAGTTCGGGCGGGGTAACCGGAAACAGCGCCAGCGCCGGGATCCCCAGTTCGACCCATTTGGCGGCTTCTTCAAGCAGCAGGTCGATGGTCAGGCGCTCGACGCCCGGCATCGAGGCCACGGCTTCGCGGCGGTTTTCACCGTCGAGCACGAACACCGGCAGGATCAGGTCATCGACCGTCAACACATTCTCACGCACCAGCCGCCGGGAAAAATCATCACGGCGATTGCGACGCAGGCGGGTGGCAGGGAACAGACGGTTGGCTGGGGTAAAGCTCACGGCAGACTCCTGAGCCCGCGCAAACGGGCGAGCGTGACAGTTATAGATGGCCATTATGACCAACGTATTACAGTTATGTGCACCCCTGCGACAGGTAGTCGCTTTCCATTGTCCGTGTAGGAAATGTTCACGTCGAGACACATTTCGACACTTTCCTGAATGTGTCCGAAGGGTTAGGCTGCGCGTTCATTTCGCCAGCACCCAGACAATGCTCCAACAATTTCTGCATGACTTCGGCTACTTTGCCCTGTTTCTCGGCACGTTTTTCGAAGGCGAAACCATCCTGGTGCTCGCGGGCTTCCTCGCGTTCCGTGAATACATGGACATCAAACTGGTGGTGGTCGTGGCGTTCTTCGGCAGCTATGCCGGCGATCAGCTGTGGTACTTCCTGGGCCGCAAGCACGGGCGCAAATTGCTGGCGCGCAAACCGCGCTGGCAGATGATGGGCGACCGCGCGCTGGAACACATCCGCAAGCACCCGGACATCTGGGTCCTGAGCTTTCGCTTCGTGTACGGCCTGCGCACGGTGATGCCGGTGGCGATCGGCCTGTCGGGCTATCCGCCGGGACGTTATCTGCTGCTGAACGGCATCGGCGCTGCGATCTGGGCCACCGCCCTGGCCGCCGCTGCTTACCACTTCGGCGCCGTGCTCGAAGGCATGCTCGGCAGCATCAAGAAGTATGAGTTGTGGGTACTGGGCGCGCTGCTGGTTCTCGGCCTGGGCCTGTGGCTGCGCCGCCGTTTCAAGAATGCCCGGTTGGCGAAAAAGGTCTACGAAGAAGAGCAGGCCGAGCAACTGGCCAAGGCCGAACGGCACAAAGCCGAAATGGCCAAGGCCGCCGACCCTAAGACGCCAGCCGAGTAAGTCGCTGGCGACAGCAATACAGCCCGATGCCGCTGAGCAGGCTGTAACTGAGCAGGCCGACCCACATCCCCGGGCTGGTCGGCCACAGCCCGACCAGCGGCGCCAGCCACACCAGCGGCAGGTTCGATGCCAGCCGCAGCACTTCCAGCTTCCCCGCCCACGGGCGATTCTCCAGGGCCACGCCCAACACGAACAAACCGAACGCCACCGCGCCCCAGCCGAGCAGCAATGCGCCGGTGGGCAGACTGCGTTCCAGATTCAGCAGATAACTGCCCAGCGCCACATACACGCCGAACTGCAACCCCACGTACCACTGCTGACGGCTGTCCAGCGGCACCTCGAATTTGCGGAACTGACTCAGGTCCGGCTTGCTCATCGGGTACTTCGCCGCGACATCCGCCGGACGCCAGCCGGTGCGCATGAACCAGATCCGGATCTTGTCCCACGTGCGCTCGGCCCGGCGCGCGTCATCCCATAACTGCGCGTAGAACTGCAGGTTGGCCCACAACGGATTCCAGCTCGCCAGCGGCGTGGTCACGCCGAAAATCACCGGTTCATTGTCGTCCTCTTCCTGAAACGAGCCGAACAGACGGTCCCAAATAATGAACACCCCGCCGTAGTTGCGATCCATGTAGAGAGCGTTCTGTGCATGGTGGGCCCGATGATTGGACGGCGTGACAAAGCACCACTCGAACCAGCCGAGCCTGGGAATGTGCCGGGTGTGGACCCAGAACTGATAGAGCAGATTCAGCGCCGCGACACTGACGAACACCAGCAGCGGCACCCCGAGTACCGCCATCGGCAGGTAGAAAATCCAGCCCAGCAGAAACCCGGTACTGGTCTGGCGCAAGGCTGTGGAAAGGTTGTAGTCCTCGCTTTGGTGATGCACCGAATGCGCGGCCCAGAGGATGTTGCGTTCATGGCCCATGCGATGCAGCCAGTAATAGCAGAAGTCATACAAGACAAAGGCAAACACCCAGACCCAGACGCTGTCCGCAGGCAACCTGACCAACGCCAGATGCTCCAGGGCAAACGCATAGGTCACCAGGCCCACACCCTTGGTCAACAGGCCAGTGGTGGTCGACAATACCCCGGTGCTGATGCTGTTCACCGCGTCGGCCAGGCGATAGTTACTCACCCCGCGCCAGCGGTCGGCGATGAGCTCCGCCGCCATCAATACGAAGAAAAACGGCACCGCATACAGAATGAAGTTCATGACGCGCCCTGATCGAGATCCGTGTGGACAGATCCTAGGTGTAGCCGCGGCTTCACCCTATGGCAACGAACGACAAATTAGTGGACATTTAACGCCATGAATCTGGAGAGAAACCCATGAGCAAAAAAGTTGCAGTGATCCTGTCCGGTTGCGGCGTGTACGACGGCGCCGAGATCCACGAGAGCGTCATCACCCTGCTGCGCCTCGACCAGCGCGGCGCACAGGTGCAGTGCTTCGCCCCGAACATCGCGCAATTGCATGTGATCAACCACCTGACCGGTGAAGAAATGCCCGAATCGCGCAACGTGCTGGTGGAATCGGCGCGCATCGCCCGGGGCAACGTCAAGGATCTGCGCGAGGCCGATGTCGAGGACTTCGACGCGCTGATCGTGCCCGGCGGTTTCGGTGCGGCGAAGAACCTGTCGAACTTCGCCATCGAAGGCGCCGGCTGCACCGTACAGCCGGAAGTGCTGGCGCTGGCCGAAGCCTTCGCCGAAGCGGGCAAGCCGGTGGGACTGATCTGCATCTCGCCGGCACTGGCCGCGAAGATCTACGGCCCGGGCGTGACCTGCACCATCGGCAACGATGCCGACACGGCCGCTGCCATGAACAAGATGGGCGCCACCCACGAAGACTGCGCGGTGACCGATATCATCGAAGACAAGGCACGCAAACTGGTGACCACCCCGGCGTACATGCTGGCGCAGACGATCAGCGAGGCGGCTTCGGGGATCAACAAGCTGGTGGATCGGGTGCTAGAGCTGACTCACGAAAACGACGCCTGATCTCTTGGTCGAATACAAAACCAATGTGGGAGCGGGCTTGCTCGCGAAGACGTCAGGTCAGACAACTATTCGTTGAATGACACACCGTCTTCGCGAGCAAGCCCGCTCCCACAAGGGATTTGTGTAATGTTCAGGGTTTGCGGGTGAGCTTGGTGAGGATCCGGTCCAACGCATTGGCGAACGCCTGCTTCTCCCGGTCACCAAACGGTGCCGGGCCGCCGCTGACCTGGCCTTGTTCACGCAGGTCGGTGAACAGGTTGCGTGTCGCCAGCCGTTCACCCATGTTCTGCGCGTCGAACTCCTTGCCTCGCGGGTCCAGCGCCGCCACACCCTTCTTCACCAGCCGGTCGGCCAGAGGAATGTCGCTGCAGATCACCAGTTCGCCCGGCACCGCGTGCTCCACCAGATAATCGTCCGCTGCATCCGGGCCGCTCGGCACCACGATCAGCTTGACGATCGCCAGTGCCGGTTTGCTCTGCGGCTGCCCCGCCACCATCACCACTTCGAAGCGGCGCTTGAGGGCGAACTTGACCACCAGCTCCTTGGCCATCTTCGGGCAGGCGTCGGCATCGATCCATACGCGCATCATCTCAAGCAGCCACTCGGCGCTTTTCAGCCACCCAGCTACGACCGTACAGCACGATAATCGCCGCAATCGCCACGGCCTGCGCCGTCAGCGAATAGGCATCGGCGTGAATCCCCAGCCAGTCGAAATCGAAGAACGCCACCGGACGCGTGCCAAAGATCCCGGCTTCCTGCAACGCCTTCACGCCGTGGCCGGCGAATACCACCGACAACGCGCACAGCAGTGCTGCGTTGATGCTGAAGAACAGCGTCAGCGGCAGTTTCGCCGAGCCACGCAGGATCACCCACGCCAGACCGAACAGCAGCACCAGCGCCGTCGCGCCGCCGGCGAGTACAGCGTTATGCCCGGCGGGACCGGCCTGCAGCCACAGGGTTTCGTAGAACAGGATCACTTCGAACAGTTCGCGGTACACCGAGAAGAACGCCAGGATCGCGAAACCGAAACGCCCGCCTCCACCAACCAGACTCTGCTTGATGTAATCCTGCCAGGCCGCCGCGTGCCGACGGTCGTGCATCCACACGCCGAGCCACAACACCATGACACTGGCGAACAGCGCCGTGGCGCCTTCGAGCAATTCACGCTGGGAGCCGCTGACATCGATCACATACGCCGCCAGCGCCCAGGTCCCGAGGCCGGCCAACAGCGCCAGCCCCCAGCCGACGTTGACGCTGCGCACCGCCGATTGCTGGCCGGTGTTGCGCAGGAACGCGAGGATCGCCGCCAGCACCAGAATCGCTTCCAGACCTTCGCGCAGCAGAATCAGCAGCCCGGAGATGTAGCTCAGCGACCAGCTCAGACCATCGCTGCCCAACAGGCCGGCGGATTCCTTGAGTTTGGCCTTGGCCGCGTCCAGACGCTGTTCGGCCTGCTCGACCGGCAAGCCGTCCTGCAGCGATTGCCGATAGGCCATCAGGGATTTTTCGGTGTCCTTGCGCACGTTGGCGTCGACGTTGTCCAGCGAGCTTTCGACCAGTTCGAAGCCTTCCAGATACGCCGCCACCGACAGGTCATAGGCTTGATCGTGTTCACCGGCGCGGTACGCCGCCAGGCTCTTGTCCAGCGTCGCGGCGGTGTAGTCGAGCAACTGCGCCGGACCGCGCTTGACCTGCGGCGGCTGCGCCCGTTGCACACGGAAGATCGCGGCGGCTTCAGGGCCTTCGGCAGCCTGCACTTCGGCCGGGGTCTGGCGGGCCAGGTCGGCGATGTTGTAGGTCTTGTCGGATTTGGCCGTGGCCGGATCGGCGCTGAACTGCGCGATGTAGGTCGCCAGATCCCAGCGCTGACGGTCATCCAGCTGATCGGCGAAGGCTGGCATGTCAGTGCCTTCGACGCCCTGGCCGAGGGTGCTGTAGATCGCGTACAGACTCAGGTGATCCATCCGCGCAGCGTCGCGCAGATTGGCCGGCGCCGGCGTCATGCCGAGACCCGCCGGGCCGTCGCCGGCACCGGTGTCGCCGTGGCACACCGAGCAGTTTTGCGCGTACAGCGGCGCACCACGGGTCGGGTCAGGCGTGATGATCGGGGCCTGGCTGACTTCATAAGCCACCGCCAGTTTCGCCCCCAGTTGCCGGGCCTGACGGGCGACGTCCGCGCCGTCCTGTTTCGTGGTGATCGCGGCGTGCAAGGCGGTGACGCCCTGCTCCAGCGCCGCTTTCTCCGGCTTGGACGGCAGGCCGGCGATCAGCCCTTGCAGCACCTGGGTGAATTCCAGCTGCTCGCGGTATTCGCCGTCGTCGATGACCTTGCCTGCCTGTACCGTTGGCGGGTAATCGGCGCTGATGTAATCGAGCAGGTGCAGCGCTTGCGGCGCGCCTTCCACGGTGTCGGCCAGCAGATTGAAGCTGCTCAGGGCGCACAACGGGAACACCAGCCAGGCCAGAAATCGGGACGCGGCAGTCATGAATGAGTCTCAAATGGAAATGCGAAGTTACATATTGTTCACGTCGAGCGCGTTTCCCTCAAGCTTTCTTGGCGGCCCGACGGGTTTTAGCGCAGAGGTGCACTCGTCTTGCGATAGTGTTCGGCCATGTATTCGACGAACACCTGCACCTTCAGCGCCACATGCCGGGCATGGGGATACAGCGCGTAGTAATGCCGCTGGCCGAGGCTGTAGTTGGGCAGGATCTGCACCAGCCGGCCACGCAACAGATCGTCCTGCACCGTGGCCCGGGTGAACGCGGCAATCCCGACACCGGCCAGCGCCGCCGCATGCAGTGAGCTGATCGAGTCTGCCTTGAACCGCCCCTGGGCGCGCACCGCTGTCGTCAGCCCGCGCGCATCGGTCAGCGACCAGTCGCCACCGCCGGCGAACGCGAGCAATTGATGTTCGGCAAGCTCACTGACCTGGCGCACCAGACCGTGCCGCGCGACGTAGGTCGGCGATGCCACCAGCACCAGCTCGGACACCGTCAGCAGCCGCGCCACCAGGGATGAATCCGCCAGCGGCCCGCAGATGCGCAGCGCGACGTCGAAGCCTTCGGCGATCAGGTCGACAAAACGGTCATCGCAGGACAGATCGACCTCAACCTCGGGATATCGCTGCTGAAACGCCGGCAACCAGCTCGCCAGCTCCAGCGTGCCGATCACCACCGGCGAGCTGATGCGCAACAGTCCACTGGGGGTTTCACGGGCCTGCCCGACCGCCAGCGCGGCCTGATCGAGGCGATCGAGAATGTCCACGCACGCGGCGTAATACTGCTGCCCGGCCGTCGTCAGGCTGAAGCGCCGGGTGTTGCGGTTGATCAGGCGCGTGCTGAGCTCCGCCTCCAGTTGCTGGAGCTGGCGGGAGATCGTCGAATGCGTGGTGTCGAGCCGCTCGGCGGCGGCAGTGAAGCCGCGACACTCGACGATGCAACGGAACGCGCGCATGGCCAACAGCTGATTCATCGAAGCCCTCAGTCGAGTGGCAGGCGAACGATCTGCTGCGTGGTCATGACGTCACCGAAGGTGTCTTCGATTTCGGCCAGCGCCGCGCGGTGCAGGCTGTCCTTGTCGACGGTGTCGCCGTTGACGCGGGTGATCGCCCGGGTCGCCGAAGCGTCGGATGCTACCACGACCTGATAGCCCAACGGCGCCGCGTCCCGGGCACCGCCGGCGACGCAGGCGTGGGTCATCAGCCCGGCGAAAATCACGGTCTTGATGCCGGCCTGCTTGAGCTGCCGATCGAGGTCGGTACTGGCGAAAACGCTGACCGTGGACTTTTGCAGCACGTGATCCTGCGCCCTCGGCTGCATCAGCGGATGAAACTTCACGCCCTCGCCGCCCTGCGCGAACACCGGCGAACCGGCGGGCGCGACGTGCTGGACCTGGAACACCGGGATCTTCACCTGATCGGCAAAGCGGATCAGCTCACGAGCCTTGTTCATGGCCGCGATGCCGTCGGGAATCGGCAGACGCCCGCTGAAGTACTCGTTCTGGAAATCGATCACCACCAGCGCGGTGGTCTTCGGGTCGAGGCGCTCGATCGGCGCCGCGCCGGACAGGGCGCGCAAGGTTGGATGGGTGGACGAATCGGCGGCCGTGCTGGCCATCGCGCTGCTGGCGGCCGCGAGGCCGAGACCGGCGAAAAAGGTTTTGAACAACGAGACAAAACGCGGCGTTTGAGTCAGGGTCATGGTGCGATTCCTGTACAGGTTCTGAAGGTTGGCGCTCAGTCTAGGAAGGCGACTGATCGTCAACAACGGCGGTTCCCGAACATGATCTGTGCACTTTTAGCACCAATCTGATCTGTCAAAAACAGCGCAGCACATGGCCAGCACCCACCCCTATAATGCCCCGACCCCAGCGCCTCTTCGCTCAAGGAAGAACTTGCCTCCATGCGCCACTGCTTGCTGCTCTGCCTGTTGTTCAGCACGTTCCTGCAATTGAGCGGGTGCGCCGCCTACCGCAATTACGATCTGGAAATGCAGCAGACCAATGACCGGTTGATGCTCGGCGACTATCAGGGCGCCCTGGATGTGCTGGAGTGGAACAACCCGTGGGAAGACAAGGACCTGCTCTACTACTTCGAGAAGGGTTCGATTCTCAGCTTCGCCAACGCACGCCCGCAGAGCCAGAAAGCCTGGCGCAGCGCAGACCGGATGGTGTTCCAGCGCGAAGAAGCCGTACCTTCCGCCCCCATGAAGCTGCTCAACCAATTCGCCTATGAAATGGGCACCCTGCTGGTCAACGACAAGCTCAGCCGCTACGAAGGCTACGACTACGAAAAAGTCATGCTGACCACACAGATGGCCCTCAACCAATTGGGCGAAAGTGATTTCGACGGCGCCCGGGCAGACATCAAGAAGACCCACGAACGTGAAGCACTGATCGCCCGCCAGCGGGAGCGCCAGTATGAAGAGCTCGAGGAACAGGCCAAAGCTCAAGGCATCGTCGTGCAATACAAGGATCTGCAGGGCTATCCCGTCACCACCCTGGATGCGCCGGCGGTGATTGAACTGAAGAACGGCTACCAGAGTGCTTTCAGCCATTACCTGGCCGGGTTCACTTATGAAGCGCTGGGTGAACGGGATCTGGCCGCACCGGGTTATCGCCAGGCAATCGAGTTGCGCCCGAATATCCCCTTCCTCGAACAGGCGTTGCGCAATCTCGACAAACCGCCGGCCAAGGAGGATGAAAGCGATGTTCTGATCGTCGTCCAGAGCGGTCTGGCGCCGGCCCGCAGTTCGGTAACGGTGCCGATCCCGGTGCGGCTCAATGAAAACCTGGTCATTATCGCGCCGATCTCGTTTCCCATCCTGGTGCCGGACACCATCACACCGGCGTTCGACCACATCATGGTGGATGGCCGCAAACACCCGCTGACCGTGATCAACAGCGTCACCGACATGGCGTTTCGTACGCTGCGCGATGACATGCCGGCGATCATTTCCCGGGCGATGTTCCGCGCCAACATGGCCGCCACTTCCCAGGCCCAGGAAAACGAACGCAATCCGGCCAAGGCCTCGCTGGTCGTCACCGAGCATGACCCCTTTGAGGAGGCCGACACCCGAACGTGGCGCACGCTCCCCGACAAGACACTGGTGGCACGCATTCGACTGAAGAAAGGCGATCATCGATTCAATGCGCCCAATGCACCCGGAGCGTCATCGGTCACCCTGCGCATCGACCGCGATCACCAGCTGGTCAACCTGCGAGTTCTGAGAGATATCGCCAACGTCATCGGCAATGCCAGACTGCCGGATAAGTAATGGCACCTAACTAACCGGTGCAATTAAAAAGCTATTACATAGCCAGCATCGCCCGCTTATAATGCCGCGCCCCCGCTATCGCGTTGCGGCATTAAAGCTCCTCTTGTTATGAGGAATTGGCAGGAGGCCAGCGCCACTGCCGATCGGTCCCAGCAGCCCGACCCGCACCCGAGGCTGTCGCTACTCATGGAAGAAGTACCCCCATGGCATTTCGCGCCCCCACTCTGATCGCGCTCAGCGCTGTCACCCTGCTGTCCGGCTGCTCGGCGTTTCGCAACTACGATTCCGAACTGGCCCAGACCAACCAGCAACTGGCCACCGGCAACGTCGACGCCGCCCTGACCCTGCTGGAAAAGAACAACACCGGCCCGAACAAGGACCTGCTCTATTACTTCGAGAAGGGTGAACTGCTGCGCGCCAAGGGCGATCTGTCCGGCAGCCAGAATGCCTGGACCAGCGCCGACCAGGTGGTGGGCAAGTGGGAAGATTCGGTCAAGCTCGACACCGACAAGTACCTGGCCCAGTTCGGCAGTTTCCTGGTCAACGACAAGGTGCGCCGCTACGAAGGCTACGACTACGAAAAAGTCATGCTGACCACGCAGATGGCCCTGAACCTGTTGGCGGTCAACGATTTCGATGGCGCCCGCACCGCGATCAAGAAGACGCACGAGCGTGAAGCGGTGATCGCCGACCTGCGCGACAAGGAATACCTCAAGAGCGAAGAGGAAGCCGAGAAAGAAGGCATCAAGACCGAATACAAGGACTTGCAGGGCTACCCGGTCGCCAGCCTCGACGCGCCGGAAGTGGTCGGCCTGAAAAACAGCTACCAGAGTGCGTTCAGCCATTACCTGGCCGGTTTCGTCTATGAAGCCCTGGGCGAGAAAGACCTCGCTGCGCCGGGCTACCGCAAGGCTGCCGAGCTGCGCCCGAACACCCCGCTGCTGGAGCAGGCGCTGGTCAACCTCGACAAGCCGGTAAAGAGCGACGACAGCGACATCCTGATCGTGGTGCAAAGCGGTCTGGCGCCGGCCCGCGATTCGATCCGCGTGCCACTGCCGCTGCCAATCTCCAACAACGTGGTGATCACTCCGCTGTCGTTCCCGATCATCAAACCTGACACCTCCACCGCGACATTCGCGCAGATCGGTGTCGATGGCCAACAGGTCGACCTGACCGCACTGAACAGCACCACCGCCATGTCCCGCCGCGCCCTGCGCGATGACATGCCGGGGATCATCCTGCGCACCACCGTGCGCGCGATCACCAAAGGTGTGGCGCAGAAGAAGATCAACGAAACCAACCCGCTGGCCGGTCTGGCGGTCGGTATTTCTTCAGCTGTGCTCGAAGGTGCCGATACCCGTACGTGGCGCACCCTGCCGGACACCACTCAAGTGGTACGTCTGCGCCTGAAAAAGGGTGAGCACCAGGTTACTCTGCCGAGCGCCGTCGGTGGCTCTCAGGTCAAGGTCACCGTCGATCAGCGTTATCAGGTGATCACCCTGCGCGCCGTCGGCAATCAGGTGTTCGCCGCAGGCCTCGCCGCCCACGTGACCCCGAGCGCTGGCGCCACCGCCGTGGCCAGCCTCAAACAACCTTAAGAACGGAGTCTTTGCATGCGCTTCAAACTCATCGCCGTCGTCGCCCTCGCCCTTTTGGCGAGCGGTTGCGCCACCCCGCCACCACCGGAGCCGGGCAGTGCCGCGAGCAAGGTCGTGGCCATGGGCCCGCAGAAACACATCGTGGTCGGCGCGATGCGCGTGGCCCGCGAAAACGGCTTCATGACCGTCAACGTGCAGTTGAGCAACACCCTCAACAGCAACAAGACGTTCTACTACCGTTTCGCCTGGCTCGGCGCGGAAGGTTTCCCGATCGCCGAAGAAGAAGTCTGGAAGAGCCAAATGATGTACGGCGCCCAGACCAGCTTCATCCAGGGCATCGCCCCGACGCCGAAAGCCGTGGACTTCCGTCTGGAACTCAAGACGCCTTAAGCCCGACACCCTATTCCCGATTCAGAGAGCATTCCCATGTTTGCACGCTTTTCCTTCATCGCCGTCCTCGCCCTGCTGGCCTCCGGTTGCGCCAACACTTCGCCGACCCTGGGCAGCAAGAACATCAGCTACGGCGACACCAAGGCCGTTGAAACCGTGACCAACGAGTTCGGTTCGACCGATCTGCAGATGATCGCCGAGTCGATGACCCGTTCCCTGGCCCAGTCCGGCATTCTGCAGGGTCGCCCTGTGGTGCAGGTCTACGACGTGAAGAACAAGACCAGCGAATACATCGACACTCGCGAAATCACCACCAGCATCAAGACCCAGCTGATGAAGTCCGGCACCGCCCGCTTCGCCAGCGACAACACCGCGATGCAAAGCCAGGTCGACCAGCTCAAGCTGCAAAACCAGAGCGGCCTGTACAAGAAGAGCACCGTGGCCAAGACCGGCAACATGATCGCCGCCAAATACCGTCTTGAAGGTTCGATCAGCTCGATCGTCAAGCGCAGCAGCGACTACAAGGACGTCTTCTACAAATTCAGCCTGCAACTGATCGACGTTGAAAGCGGTCTGGCCGAGTGGATGGACGAGAAAGAGATCCGCAAAACCACGGAGCGTTAATCGATGCGCACATGGATTGGCATGATGGCCCTGGCTTGCGCGTTCAGCGTGCAAGCGGCCCCGAAAGTCGCGGTAACGGATCTGGCGTACCAGGAACGTGTGGAGCAATACATCCACATCGTTTCGGCGCAGAGCAATTACCGCGAGGGTTACTACAGCGCCAGTGGGTCTTCGAGCTATAACGAGCTCGAAGCCACCACCAGCTACATCGAACAGACCGAACTGCGCAAGTTCACCGGCGACATCAAGGGTGAAATCCTGCGTACCGGCATGTTCCAGCTGGTGCAGGGCACGCCGTACACCGCGTCCTCCAAGGGTGACGTCTACGACGTGATCAAGCGGATCAAGGCCGGCAACTTCAAGGGCGCCGACTACGTGCTGTTCGGCACCGTGTCGGACATCGACTTCACCCAGGACGTCAACGAGCTGGCGAACACCGACAGCTATTCCGCCGTGCTGGGCCTGACGTTGGTGGCGGATTTCAGCCTGATCAACACCAAGACCTTCGAGATCACTTCGGCCTTCACGGCGATGGGTGAAGCGCAGGACACCAAACTGGTGAACCACCGCGACATCAAGATCTCGCTCAACCGACCGCGGGTGGTGCGTGATGTCTCGAAAGCGTTGGGCGAAGACGTGGCCGGACAACTGAGCATGCAGCTCGGCGGCAACGGTTACGAACAGCCGCGCGAACCGCAACAGCGCAACAATCTGCCGCGTGATACGGCGCCGGTGATTCTTCACTGATCGATGATCGTTCCCACGTCGAGGCGTCCGCGTGGGAATGCAGCCCGGGACGCTCTGCGTTCCAGACACAAAAAAGGCGACCTGAAAAGGTCGCCTTTTTTATGCCTGTACGCTTTACGCGGCGGCTTTGCGCAACGTCGCCATGAACGCCGCGGCGCCAATGAACAGCCCGGCAAACGTGCGGTTCATGCGTTTCTGCTGGGTCGGTGTACGCAACAGGCGCAGCACCTTCGAAGCCAGTCCGGTGTAGCCGGCCATGACGATCAGGTCGACCGCAATCATGGTCACGCCGATCACCACGTACTGGATCAGCAGCGGCGCATGCGGATTGATGAACTGCGGCAGCACCGCCAGCATGAACACCAGGGCCTTGGGGTTACTGATGTTCACCAGAAAGCCACGGAACACCAGGGCCAACGGTTTGCCGATCGGCCGAACGGCCGCGTCGTCGCTCATGTCCATCGGCAGTGCGCGCCATTGCTTGATCGCGAGATAAACCAGGTAGGCGACACCGAACCATTTGATCGCATGGAACGCGGTGGCCGAAGCGGTGAGGATCGCGCCGACACCGGCGCCGACGATGGCAATCTGCACTGCCAGGCCGATCTGCAGGCCCAGGGCATTCCAGTAGCCGCGCCAGAAACCGTATTGCAGGCCGCTGGACATCGACGCAATGGCGCCGGCACCCGGAGAAAGACTGATCACCCAGCAGGCGGCAAAAAACGCCAGCCATGTTTGAAGCTCCATCGCACACCTCGACTTCGGACTCGTGACAATCCTCAAAGCTAATGCGGATTTGGCTGGATGACTACCGATTTTTTGCAGGATGTTGCGGCCGCCGACCAACGTGGCCGGCGTCCGATCACTTTTCGAAACCGCTGGAAGGGAAGATATCCGTGCCGCGCCAGCGGCGCACCGAGCGCTGGAAGAACAGGCTGTTGGGCACTTGCACCATGGCGCTGCCGGTGCCGAGTTCTTCGGCCTCGATCAAGGTGGTGTAGAGCAGATTGATCGCCACCACCCGGCCTTTGACGCCCGGCTTGTCGGTGGTGTCGACCAGTTCGACCACGTCGCCAAGACGGAACGGGCCGACGGTGAAGATCAGAATCGCGCAGAGCAGGTTCGACAGCACGCTCCACATGGCGAAGAACGCCACCGCCGCCACCGCGACGAAACCCGACAGCGCGGTCCACAGCACCGTGGCCGAGACCCCAAGGCGTTCCAGCACGAAGATCAGCGCACTGCCCATGATCAGCCAGCGCAGACCGCCGCGCAGCGGCATCAGCAGCTGTGGCGGGAACGGATACTTCTCGCCCAGGCGGGTCAGGAATCGGGCAACGACGCGCTGGGCGAAGTAGCCGGCGAGCAGGATCAGCAGAATCTGCACGCCGAGCCAGATCGGCTCGACCCACATCGCCGGCAATGGAAGTTTGAAGGCGTCCATCAGGACAACGCCTCCAGCTCCGCCTGCATGCTTTCCAGCGTTTCCAGAGCTTCCATCCACGCTTCTTCAAGTTCGCCTTCGCGGACTTTCAGCTTGGCCTGTTCGGCCAGCAGGTCACGCAATTCGTTCTTGCGCGCCGGCTCGTAGATGTCACTGTCGCCAAGGCTGGCATCGACCTTCGCCAGTTTTTCGTGCAGCTTGCCGAGCTCGGCTTCGAGCTTGTCAGCCTCGCGCTTGTGCGGCGCCAGTTGCTGACGCAACGCAGCGGCAGCCTGACGCTGGGCCTTCTTGTCGGTCTTGTCCGGGTTGACCGGCGTGTTGCTGACCGGGGCGTTGCGCTGACGGTATTCCACCAGCCAGCGAGCATAGTCTTCGAGGTCGCCATCGAACTCTTCGACCTTGCCGTCCGCGACCAGGAAGAAGTTGTCGGTGGTGCTCTTTAGCAAATGCCGATCGTGGGAAACCACCAGCACCGCGCCGCTGAATTCCTGCAACGCCATGGTCAGCGCCAGGCGCATTTCCAGATCGAGGTGGTTGGTCGGTTCGTCGAGCAGCAGCAGGTTCGGCCGTTCCCAGGCGATCAACGCCAGGGCCAGACGGGCCTTTTCGCCACCGGAGAAATTCAGCACCGGCTCATCGATCCGCGCGCCACGGAAGTCGAAACCACCGAGGAAGTCACGCAGGGTCTGCTCGCGTTCGGTCGGCGCCAGACGCTGCAAGTGCAGCAACGGGCTGGCCTTGGCGTCCAGCGAGTCGAGCTGATGTTGGGCGAAGTAGCCGACCACGGTGTTCTCGCCGCGAGTCAGGCGCCCAGCCAATGGTTCGAGTTCGCCGGCGAGGTTCTTGATCAGGGTCGATTTACCCGCGCCGTTGGGGCCGAGCAAACCGATCCGCGCACCGGGGGTCAGTTGCAGCTTGACCTTCTCCAGCACGGTTTTCTCGCCATAACCCAGACGCGCATCGGACAGATCGATCAGCGGGCTGGAGATCTTGGTCGACTCGCGGAACACGAAGTCGAACGGCGAATCGACGTGAGCCGCCGACAGCTCTTCCATGCGCTCCAGCGCCTTGATCCGGCTCTGGGCCTGACGGGCCTTGGTAGCCTGGGCCTTGAACCGGGCGATGTAGCTTTCCATGTGCGCACGCTGCGCCTGCTGCTTCTCGTAGGCCTGTTGCTGCTGGGCCAGACGTTCGGCACGGGCGCGTTCGAACGCGGTGTAGCCGCCACGGTAGAGCGTCAGCTTGCGCTGATCGACGTGGGCCACGTGATCGACCACCTCATCGAGGAAATCCCGGTCGTGGGAAATCAGCAGCAAGGTGCCGGGGTAACTTTTCAGCCACTCTTCGAGCCAGATGATGGCGTCGAGATCCAGGTGGTTGGTCGGTTCGTCGAGCAGCAGCAGGTCTGATGGGCACATCAAAGCCTGCGCAAGGTTCAGACGCATCCGCCAGCCACCGGAGAAATCTCCTACCTGACGATCCATCTGCTCGTTGGTGAAACCGAGGCCGGCCAGCAATTTGCGCGCCCGCGCATCGGCGGTGTAGCCATCGGCGCTGTCGAGCTCGGCATGCAGGCGGGCCAGCGCGGTGCCGTCGTGGGCCTCTTCGGCTGCCGCGAGCTCACGCTGCACTTCGCGCAGGCGCAGATCGCCGTCGAGCACATAGTCGACCGCCAGGCGTTCGAGCGTGTCGACCTCCTGGCGCATGTGGGCGATACGCCAGTCGGCCGGCAACAGGCAGTCGCCCGAGTCCGGGTGCAACTCACCGCGGAGCAAGGCGAACAGGCTGGATTTGCCGGCGCCGTTGGCACCGATGAGGCCGGCTTTGTGGCCGGCGTGCAGGGTCAGCTCGGCGTCTTCTAGCAGACGTTGCGGGCCACGCTGTAAAGTCAGGTTCTGAAGTCGGATCATAATGGCGGCGGAGTCTACCAGCTTCCCCCGCAACTGGCGCGAGTAGCACGATGTCCTCTGACCTGTGGAGCTTTGCCCTTGCCGTCTACGCCCGTCCCGGCGTGGAGGATGCCTGCCTGCGCCTGCAATCGGCGGGGGCCAACGTGTGCCTGATGCTGTGCGGTTTATGGCTTGAACAACGCGATGCGACTTGTGACGAGGCGCGTGCGCGGCAGCTTCTGGACCTGACAGAGCCTTGGGACCGGGAAGTGGTGCAGCCGTTACGCGCATTGCGCATGCGGTGGAAAACCCTGGCCGACACCGATCCGGTGCTCAAGGGCATGCGCGAGCAAATCAAGAGATTGGAGCTGGAGGCGGAGCGTGCGCTGCTGTCACGACTTGAAGGCGTCGCGCAGGGCTGGAAGCGTAATTCGAAGGAATCGAGTGACTGGCTGGAAGTGCTGGCCGGCCCTGCGGCCAACCTGAACCGCGACGCGCTGCAAGTGCTGCGCGTCGCGGCGACCGGCGCTTAGGAAGCGCTGGACGGGTTGCTGGCGACGCTCGACACCGGCGCCGACGATGGCGTGGTTGCGGTGGTCGAGGTAGTGGCGGCGGCTGCCGGTGCTGCGGTCGGAGCCGGGGTTGCCGGTGCGGCAGGTTTGGCAGCAGGTGCAGTGGCCGGTTTTGCTGCAGCTGGTTTTGCTGCTGGCTTAGCGGCAGCCGGCTTGGCAGCGGCAGGTTTTTTCACTGCGGGTTTGGCAGCGGTCGCTGGCTTGGCTGCGGTCGTTGCAGGCTTCGCTGCAGCAGCGGGTTTGGCCGCTGGTTTTGCAGCAGGCTTGGCCGCAGCTTTTACCGCAGGCTTGGCCGCTGGTTTCGCCGCCGCTTTGGCTGCAGGTTTGGCAGCAACCGGTTTGGCAGCGGTTTTCGCCGCAGGCTTGGCAGCAGCAGTTTTGGCGGCTGGTTTAGCGGCGGCTTTAACGGCTGGTTTTGCTGCCGGCTTGGCGGCTGCTTTGGTGGCTGGCTTGGCAGCAGGTTTCGCAGCGGCAGTTCTTGCCGGAGCCGCTTTCGCAGCAGCGGTTTTCGCCGCAGGTTTGGCGGCTGGTTTTGCAGCAGTCGGTTTTGCAGCAGCCGGTTTAGCTGCTGTGGTTTTAGCCGCAGGTTTGGCAGCGCTGGCGGCTGCGGGTTTCTTCGCGGCTGGTTTTGCAGCGGCTTTCACTGGCGCTTTTGCCGGGGCTTTCGCAGGCGCTTTGGCCGGTGCTTTTGCAGCAGGTTTGGCGGCAGCTTTCTTCGCAGGCGCCGCTGCAGGTTTGGCCGAACGCAGGGACAACGCCTTGCCGACAGCCTCTTGAACACGACCGACACCCTGGGCCAGTTTCAGGCTTTCCTGGGCATCGCGCTTGAGTTGCAGAATATAGCTGCGGGTATCGGACTGACGATCCTTCAGCGCATCGAGCAGGTCTTCGAGTTCCTTCACGGCAGCCTTGGCCTTGGTCTGCGCCTTGGCTTTACCGGCTGCTGCTGCGTCCTGCAATTTGGTGCGGGATTTGTGCAGTTTTTCTTGCGCCTTGCCGCGTTGCTTTTCCAGTTTGGCGAGCAGTTTTTCAGCATCAGCCAAGGCTTGGGAGCAAGCGTTTTCCAGATGCTCGAGCAGGCTGCCCGAGAGTTGTTGGAGTAAATGCAACGGAGTGTTTACAGGCTTCTTGGTGGCCGACATGGTTTACCTCCTGGCTGACGTGAGTGCGGCTCATACTAGACCTCTGCTGCTACCGCCGCTAGGGCATGTTGACAGTATCGAAAGCACTCGGTTGCAGGCTTGCGAAAAACTTCTGCGCATTGGCAAAAGCAGTTCACCGTTGCAGACGTTCGCGCTGGCATAATCCACCGCAATTCAGGACGGAGAGTGCCCATGTCGCGCTACCTTTTTTTATCCCTCTGCATGATTTTTTCCGTGGCTCAGGCCGACGAAAAAACCACCGCAAACGACGCCCACGATCTGGCTTACAGCCTCGGCGCCAGCCTCGGTGAACGACTGCGTCAGGAAGTGCCGCAGCTCCAGATCCAGGCGTTGATCGAAGGTCTGCAACAGGCCTATCAAGGCAAGCCGCTGGCACTGAGCGAAGCACGTATCGAGCAGATTCTCGCCGATCACGAATCGCAGACAGCCGAGCAGGCGGCGATGCCTTCAACCGAAGCCGCGATGGAAACCGAGCGACGTTTTCTCACCGCCGAAAAAGCCAAACCGGGTGTGAAGGAGTTGGCCGACGGCATCCTGCTGACCGAGCTGGCGCCGGGAAATGGCACGAAGGCCGGCCCGGATGGAAAAGTGCAGGTGCTGTACATCGGTCGATTGCCCGACGGCACCGTGTTCGATCAGAACAGCCAGCCGCAGTGGTTCAATCTCGACAGCGTGATCGCCGGCTGGCGCACCGCGCTGCAGAACATGCCGGTGGGCGCGAAGTGGCGTCTGGTGATTCCATCGGATCAGGCTTATGGCGCCGACGGTGCCGGCGACTTGATCGCGCCATTCACACCACTGGTGTTCGAAGTGGAATTGCGCGGCGCGACCAGTTGATCGCCCAATAAAAAACGGTGCGCTGTGGGCGCACCGTTTCTGGTTCTTGCGAGGTTCGATTCAGGCCTGAACCGAATCCTCTTCCTTGTGTGCGGTATGCAGCACTTCGATCAGGCAGTCTTCCAGTTCGAAGCGCTCGTGGAGCAGACCGCCCAGCTCCTTGAATTTCTCCGCAACGCATTTGCCTTCATCGCAAAGGTCGTTGAACGCGAGCAATTTTTCGGTGATGACATCGATCCGTGGATAGATCGTCTCGGCCAGTTCCAGGCCGCGCTTGTCGTTGAAGGCCTTGGCCTCGCCCGTCAGCTGTTCGTAGATCTCGAAGTGCCCGGCCGAGACGTAATCGACCAGCACGCCGCAGAATTCCTGCAAGGGCTTTCGATCCTCGGACAGCGCCTGAGGTTTGGCGCCCAGCTTGTCATAGGCAGCGATCAATTCCTCACGCTCCTGCAGCCAGCGGTCGATCAGCAGATGAACTCCACCCCAACGTTCCTGAGCATTCTGACAACTTTCGAGCATGGCGATCTCTCTTCCCTTGTGGGTCATGCTGCTCTACACCCGCGCCCCTTCTTGTGAATATTGCTTTGAGAGGCGGCCAGGCAGAGCGTCATCGAGCAACACAATTCCAATGACACGTGCGGGCCAGATTATGCCCGCACGCCTATGGCTTCAAGGTACGCAGGAGAGAAAGTTCATACAAGTGTTTAATCCCTGACCAGCACCGGGTGCGACGGTTGGCCGCTGAGCGGTTGCTGCAACGCCATCCAGACCTGTCGCAGCAACTGGTAAACGGCCAGGATCGACACCCCCACGAAAAACAGCAGACTCCACTCCGGAATGCTCAGATCGAACAGCGTCCAGGACAATTCCGCGCAATCGGCCGTGTCGTTGAACATGCGCATCAGGGCGCATAACCACGGCAAGCTGCTGAACATTTCTTCCGGCCCGGGCCCGCAATGCGCCAGCCTTTGCAGGGAATCACTTTGCAGCAGCACTTGCCGCCACGCCGCTGTCGTCCCGCCAAGGCTGGTCAGCAACGCCATCGTCCAGTACAGCGACAGACCGACACGTTGCGGTCCATGGATCGCCGCCACACCACAACAAAGGGTAAGGACACTCATGAACAGACGCTGGACCAGACACAGACTGCAAGGCACCAGACCGACCGCGTATTCGAGGTAATAAGAAGCTCCCAGGGCCAGAATCCCCGCAGTGAAAGCCATAAAGAACAGGGAGCGTGAGCAGGCCAACGACATGGCTTATCCGTAACAATAAAGACAGGCAGTTACGGTAGAGGAAAGGGCCTCGGGCTTTCAAGGCAGGTCACTGGCGACACTTCAGCAGAAGTGTAGGGAAATCCCGACAGGCACCGAAGGAATCGGTGTAGCCCTCTGTAGGACTTTGCCCGGGAGGGGATTTGCCGGTAACTATTCAGTCACCGGGAAAGAAAAGGAGGAGCATGCTCCCCCTTTCTGATCACGCTCGAACAGCTACGGGCAATGGCGAAGCCAGCAGGCGTTCATCCAGCATACCGAGCCCTTCCTGGAACAGCAGATTGCTGCGTTCGGTGTCGCCGAGACGGGCCAGCAGGCGCGCCAACTCGGCGCATGCTTCCGGATTGCGCTGCACTCGCAGGCTGCTTTCCAGATAATCCCGCGCCTTGCCCCACAGACTGGCTTGCAGGCACAGACGCCCCAGCGTCAGCAGCAGGCTGGCATCGCCCGGATGATCCTTGAGCCAGCCTTCGGCCGTCTGCAACTGACGCGCCGGATCGCTGCCGCGCACCAGACCGTAGAGACGCGCCAGATGGCTGTCGTACTTGCGCTTGAGCGCCGTGCGCAGCACTTCTTCCGCCTCAACCTGAGCGCCCAGCTGGCGCAGTTGCTCGGCGTAGGCCAACACCAGCGCCGGCTCCTGGCGCTGGGCAGACGTCAGTTGCTGCCAGGCCCGGTTGAGCGACTGCAAACCGACTGCGCCATCCTCTTCACGCTGGGCCGCCAGGGACAGGTTTTCTCCCCAGGCACGACGCTCGAGTTCGATCAGTTCGGCCGGTGGCAGGACTTTGTCCTTGCGCAGTTCCGGCAACAGCCGGATCACGGACGACCAGTCACCGCGCTGCTGATGCAGGCGCTGCAACTGGCGCAATGTCTGGACGTTGTGCGGATGACGTTCGTGCATCGCCTGCAAGGTAACCAGCGCACCATCGGTATCGCCACGATCGGTCTGCAACTGCGCATGGCTGAGGGCGATCGCCAGTTCGGCCTGCGGCTGACGCTCGAGGGCACGCTCAAGCAGGCGATCGCTTTCCTCGTAGTTACCCTGCTCGTTGGCGGCGCGGGCGGCGCCCAGGTAATACAGCAACGGTTGACGCTCGGCCTCGGCGGCCCGGTAAAGGTGACGCTGGGCACTGGCCCAGCGGCCTTCGGCCAGATCGAGCTGACCGTGCTCGATCGCCACTTGCACGCGACGGCTGCGGTTGCGACGCGACCATGGATTGACCACGCCGCCGGAGGTCAGCACCAGTTCGACCAACGCCTTGATGCCCCACACCAGCAGCCACAGCACCGCCACCACCGCCAGGGTCGCCCACAGGCTCGATTCATAACGAAAGCTTTTGTAGGCGACCAGCACGTAACCGGAATGCTCGGCAATCGCCAGGCCCAGCGCCGCCGTTGCCGCAATCACCAGAAACACGATCACATACAGGCGCTTCATGGCGTCGCCTCCTGCGCGGTGCTGGCGGCCGGTTTGGCGAAGGGCTTCACCGAGTCTTCGGCGTTGACGTTACGGCGCTCCAGATACGCCTGCACCGCGCTCAAGGTTCCGGCGAGATCCGGCGTGTTGACGGTAACCGGCTGCTTGCTCAATTCCGCGACCTGCTCGAGCATGATTTTGCTCTGCGGGTTGTCCGGATTGAAGTTGCCCGTGAGGACATCACGTGCTTCGGCCAGGGCCTGGGTGTACACCGGCGCCTGACCGTTGAGCGCGGCCCATTGTGCCTGTTCGAGCGAAAGGCTCAGGGCCAGACGCACCTGGCTCAGGCTCTGGCCGGCGAGCAACGGCCGGACGTTTTTGTCGGCGTTGAAATCAATGCGGATGTAGCGCGAGATCTGATCCCACCACTGCGCCCAGCGACTGGCGCCGTCGCCATCGGAAGTCAGGCCCAGCAGCGAATCACCGCGATCCTTGTACTCCGGTGCCAGCTCGGTGAGGCCGACGACCTGATCGCGCAAGGCGCCCAGGCGCAGGAACAGCCCGGTGCGGTCCGGCTGCGCGGTACTGCGCAGCGCTACCAGGGTTTTCGCCACTTGCTCGCGGGCGGCGAACGAGCCGGGATCATTCTGCTCGCGCAGGATTTCGTCGGCACCCTGCACCAGCGCCTGGGCGCTGCTGATGTCCTGCAGGGCGGAAAGACGCAGGCTGGCCAGACGCAGCAAGTGCTCGGCCTCGGCCAAGCGCCAGTCCTTGCGGCTGGCGCCAAGGACGGTTTCCAGACGTTGGTTGAGGCGTTGCTGATCGCCCTGAAGTTGCGACACCAGACGCTGGCGATCGGCAAGTTCATCGGCACCGGGCAATTGCCCGAGGCGCTCGGTCAGTCGTTGTTCGTTGAGCTTCAGGGTCTGGGCCTGATCGTTCAACGCCTGGACCTGACTCAACTGATTCTGAGTGCTGGTCTGCAGGTGTCGCACCTGCCACACACCCCAGCCACCCACCGCAACACCGGCGGCGCCGAGCAGCAGCGCGAGAATGGCCAATCCGTTGCCTCGGCGCGGTTCCGCGGCCGGTGGCGGTGCATCAACCGGTGCATCGATCACAGGTTGAACGTCATCTTTAGGCAAGGCTGTTTCGCTCACGTATCCATCCTTTGCATTAGAGAACGGGCACGGGATGCTCCCGTAACACCGTCAGCAAGGCCGCGGCACTGGCGCCGCGACAATCCACAACTGTTCGGGCCCCGGCGGCACTGGCCTGCTCGGCAACCCTTGGGCTTGGAACAAACAACGGCAACTGCGCAAGTGCAGGCCAGCTGTCGCCGGCCAGTTGGCGCAGGTGCTCGAAACCCTGTCCACTGCTGACCACCAGCCCGTTCAGGCGTTCCGCTGCAATCCTGCGAGGCAGCTCCTGCGGCGGATAGTCCGGCAGGTCGCGACGGTACAACTCCAAGTATTCGACACTAGCACCAAGCGCGCGCAGGCGCTCGGCCAGCAGCTCGCGTCCGCCCTCCCCGCGCAGGATCAACACCTGCGAACCGGGCACCGCCACCGCCGCCAGCAGACGCGGCAATTGCAGCAAGGCCTCGCTGTCGTCACCTGCTTCCGGGAAGCTTACATCCAGCCCTCGATCCCGAAGGATAGCGGCGGTCGCCGCCCCCACGCTGAACCACGGCATCGTCGGCGTCGCCAGACCCAAAGAGTCGAGCAGATCCACCGCGATACGCGCCGCCGGTTTGCTGACCACGATCACTGCGCTGTAACGCGGCAGTTGCGTGATTGTGCGGCGCATTGTGTCAGAGACCGGCAGTGGGGCGATTTCCAAAAGCGGCAGACAGCTGCTGAAAAACCCTTGTTCGGCCAGCACGGTGGCGAGCGCCGAACAGTCCTCCGCCGGACGCGTCAGCAGCAGGCGCCAGGCGGTCACTCGTGACCTGCCTCGCCGTAGACTGCCTTGAGAATATCGTCGGCGCCCTGGCTGAGCAGGTCTTCAGCAACCTGCACGCCCAGCATCTGCGCTGCGGCACGCGGCGCACGGGCTTGCGCGCTGAGCAGCTTGCCGCCGCTCGGCTCGCCCACCAGACCGCGCAGCCACAACTGATCGCCTTCAAGCACGGCGTAGCAGGCGATCGGCACCTGGCAGCCGCCATTCAGATGTTTGTTGAGGGCACGCTCGGCCGTGACACGGTCAGCGGTGTCGGCGTGATGCAGGGGCGCGAGCAAGGCATGGATTTGCGTGTCGGCGCTGCGGCATTCGATACCGACGGCGCCCTGGCCACCGGCCGGCAGGCTGTCGTCGACGCTGATGGCCGAGGTGATGCGGTCTTCGAAACCGAGGCGGATCAGGCCGGCTGCCGCGAGGATGATCGCGTCGTACTCGCCGGCGTCGAGCTTGGCCAGACGGGTGTTGACGTTACCGCGCAGGAAACGGATCTCGAGATCCGGACGGCGCGTCAGCAACTGTGCCTGGCGACGCAGGCTGGAGGTGCCGACGATGCTGCCGGCTGGCAACGCGTCGAGGCTGGAATACGTATTGGAGACAAACGCGTCACGCGGATCTTCGCGCTCGCAGATGCAGAACAGACCGAGGCCTTCGGGGAAATCCATCGGCACGTCTTTCATCGAATGCACGGCGATGTCGGCTTCGTTTTCCAGCAGCGCGGTTTCCAGTTCCTTGACGAACAGGCCCTTGCCGCCGATTTTCGACAGGGGCGAATCAAGCAGCTTGTCGCCGCGACTGACCATGGGCACCAGCGTCACCAGCAGGCCCGGGTGGGCTGCTTCCAGACGGGCTTTGACGTATTCGGCCTGCCAGAGGGCCAGAGCACTTTTGCGGGTGGCGATGCGGATTTCGCGAGAGGACATGGATCAATCCGTACTGAATAGATACGGCGGATAATAACAGCTCAGCCAAATCCACTTTGACCTGAATCAGAAACGGCGTGGCCTCCCTGGCCTGCGATGCCTGGTGAAAAGAACGAAGAACCGCCCGGAGCCTGCGGACTAAAGCCCCTGCATCATTTTGCGCACACCCGCCACATGCCGGCGGCTGACGATCAGCGCGTCACCGTTGAGCCCCTTGAGGAACAACTGGAAATGACCCAGCGGTGTACGTTGCAGACGCTCGATGCGGTCGCGGGCGACCAGCGCGTTGCGGTGGATCCGCACGAAGCGCTCGCCGAATTCATCTTCCAGCGCCTTGAGCGGTTCATCCAGAAGGACTTCGCCACCTTCGTGGCGCAAGGTCACGTATTTGTGGTCGGCAATGAAATACACCACCTGATCCAGCGGGATCAGTTCGATGCCTTTGCGGGTACGGGCGCTGATGTGGCTGCGCGGGCCGTTACCGCTTTCGGCGGCAGGGCGGGTCAGGGCCGAGAGCTGGGCCCGATTGGGACGTTCAGCCCGTTTCAGGGCGTCATGCAGATGTTCGGTTCGCACGGGTTTCACCACATAGCCCACGGCGCTGGCCTGCAGGGCTTCCACGGCAAATTCATCGGGACCTGCGCAAAACACCACGGCTGGCGGGGTTTCGCGTTCGCACAGACGGGCAGCCACCTGCAGGCCATCGAGGCCCGGCATGCGGATATCGAGCAGCACGATATCCGGCTTGTGGCTGTCGATCAGCGCCAACGCCTCTTCGCCATTGGTGGCGCTGGGCTCCAGGACTGTGTAGCCCTCGAGCTCGCTCACCATTCGGCTGAGTCGCTCGCGGGCCAGTGGTTCGTCATCAACGATCAGGACATTCATATTGCGCTGGATTCCTGCGTGAGTCTCGCACAAGGATAGCGTAGACAAGTGGAGTGACGTCCGTCACCGCGATCCACGCTAAGACTAGCGTGAGCGCCAAAAAGTGCCGTACGTCGGCCGGCAATATTTGCCGACACCTGCAACGTACCGCCTGACGCCCGTCGCCGACTGCGTTTTACGCAGGGTATGCCAATGGCCAATACACCCACCCCTCTCTCTTCTTATAGTCGGTGGCCGGACCTTTGCGCGATCCGCCGCCACGTCGACCCCTATGTCCTACTGTAGACGCTCGTCGGGCCGATATTGCTCAATCGGAAAATATCCTTGCGCAAATCCCCCGGCGACACCGGCGACTATGGATCAGGCCATGAGAAAAAAACGTATCGACCAGTGTCAGCGACAGGATTGGCAACCCTGTTATTATCCGCGCCAGCGTTTCACGCCTTCTTTCTTCAAGCCGATACGAGCGAATTCATGAGCACTGACAAGACCAATCAGTCCTGGGGCGGCCGCTTCAGTGAACCCGTCGACGCCTTCGTCGCCCGCTTCACCGCCTCCGTCACTTTCGACCAGCGCCTGTATCGCCACGACATCATGGGCTCGATCGCCCACGCCACCATGCTGGCCAAGGTCGGCGTGCTGACGGATGCCGAGCGCGACAGCATCATCGATGGCCTGAAGACCATCCAGGGCGAAATCGAGGCCGGCCAGTTCGACTGGCGCGTCGACCTCGAAGACGTGCACATGAACATCGAAGCACGCCTGACCGACCGCATCGGCGTCACCGGCAAGAAGCTGCACACCGGCCGCAGCCGCAACGACCAGGTCGCCACCGACATCCGCCTGTGGCTGCGTGACGAGATCGACCTGATCCTGAGCGAGATCACCCGTCTGCAAAAAGGCCTGCTGGAGCAGGCCGAGCGTGAAGCCGCGAGCATCATGCCGGGCTTCACCCACCTGCAGACCGCTCAGCCGGTGACCTTCGGGCACCACATGCTGGCCTGGTTCGAAATGCTCAGCCGCGACTACGAGCGCCTGGTCGACTGCCGCAAGCGCACCAACCGCATGCCGCTGGGCAGCGCCGCGCTGGCCGGCACCACTTACCCGATCGACCGCGAATACACCGCGCAACTGCTGGGCTTCGATGCCGTCGGCGGCAACTCGCTGGACAACGTGTCCGACCGTGACTTCGCCATCGAATTCTGCTCGGCCGCGAGCATCGCTATGATGCACCTGTCGCGCTTCTCCGAAGAGCTGGTGCTGTGGACCAGCGCGCAGTTCCAGTTCATCGATCTGCCGGACCGTTTCTGCACCGGCAGCTCGATCATGCCGCAAAAGAAAAACCCCGACGTGCCGGAGCTGGTGCGTGGCAAGACCGGCCGTGTGTTCGGCGCCCTGATGGGCCTGCTGACCCTGATGAAAGGCCAGCCGCTGGCCTACAACAAGGACAACCAGGAAGACAAGGAACCGCTGTTCGACGCCGCCGACACCCTGCGCGACTCGCTGCGCGCCTTTGCCGACATGATCCCGGCGATCAAGCCAAAGCACGCGATCATGCGTGAAGCGGCGCTGCGCGGTTTCTCCACCGCCACTGACCTGGCGGATTACCTGGTACGCCGTGGCCTGCCGTTCCGTGATTGCCACGAGATCGTCGGTCATGCCGTGAAGTACGGCGTCGACACCGGCAAGGATCTGGCGGAAATGAGCCTTGAAGAACTGCGTCAGTTCAGCGACCAGATCGAGCAGGACGTGTTTGCCGTGCTGACCCTGGAAGGCTCGGTGAATGCCCGTGACCACATCGGCGGCACTGCGCCGGCGCAGGTCAAGGCTGCCGTGGTTCGCGGTCAGGCGCTGATCGCCAGCCGCTAAAAGCATCGCGGGCAAGTCGAATGGTCGACTTGCCCGCGAACTGGTTCCAAAACAGATTTTCTACTTTTTGGCGGCGATCATCGCCAAAAACGCCGGCATCGCCGCATCCTTATCCGCCGCAATCTTCTGCACGTGCGGATTCTGCTCAAGCCGCTCCAGCAGCGCCTTGGCCTTCGGCATCTCCGCCAACAGATCCAGACCGAACAGTTTGTGCCCCACCGCAGCCGCCAGCGGCACGCTGTAGAGGAAGTACAAGTCCGCAATGCTCAGGGTGTCGCCCGCCACATACGGGGCGAATTTGCCGTGACGCCCCAGCGCCGCAAAGCCCAGCAGCAATTCAGCCTTGGTTTTCTCCTTGATCGCCTCCGGCAGCGCCGTACCGAAAAACGCTTCGCCGTAACAGGCACGGGCCGGCAGCTCGATGTACAGCTCGATTTCCTTGGCCACCGCCAGCACCTGGGCGCGGGCAAACGGCTCGGTCGGCAACAGCGGCACACCCTTCTGGCTGCTTTCGAGGTATTCGAGCATCACCATCGTTTCGTTGATGTAACCGCCTTCAGCCCCCAGCACCGGCACCTTGCCGCGCGGGCTGATGGCCAGAGATTCAGGCGTTGGCGTCGGGTAGAACGTGACCTCTTCGAATGGCAGGCCTTTTTCCAGCAACGCCAGTTTGACCATGTTGTAGTAGTTGCTGACGGAGAATCCATAGAGCTTGAACATCACATAGCCTCCAGGCCGTGCGGGGTGGGCAGTGCCTGTTTATAGATCGCTACCGCGATTCTCGCCAGCAGCATCACGCCGCTGAATGCGGGTAAACTGGCGCCTTTCCTTGAGGAGCCTGCCATGAGCGAGCCGACTGACATCGACAATGATGAAGAAGAGTTCACCGAATCGACGCTGATCGAAGCGATCGAGAACCAGATCGAAAGCGACAACCCGCCAGCGGCCAAGGCAACCTTCAACAAGCTGACGCTGGTCGGTTACGAGCGTGACGACATCCTGAATCTGATGGCCCACGTGCTGGCCTGTGAAATCGACGCGATGCTCGACGAAGACCGCGCGTTCGATACCGAGTGGTACGAAACCGCGCTGCGCGCACTGCCGGAACTGCCACCGGAAAAGCAGTAAACGGCCCCGCCTTGTGGGAGCAGGCCTGCTCCCACACAATTTGTCACCCATCTGCGCAGCCTTCTGCCGCCCCCTGACTACACTGGAATCCACCCCGGGACAAAAACCCTGACACGCGCACTGGACAGGCCGCGCCGGCAGGTTCACCTTAGGGGCGCTGTCGTCCAATTCCTAGAAAGTCTGGAGTCCTTATGTCGCTTACCCCTGAGTTGGTTGCCGAACTGGAAGTCCTCGCACTCTTCAACCTGGACAGTTCCCAGGAAGGTCTGAAAATTCATCAGACCGCTGCCCCGAAGCACATTGCCGCCGCACAACGCCTGTTCGAAAAAGAACTGACAGACCAGCCTGATGGCGGTTACCTGACCAGCCTCGGTCGCGATGCCGCACAGAACGTGCAAACCGTACTGACGATTCTCAAAGAGCAGCAAACCGCCTGATCCTCCCGACTTTGCCCACGGAAACCCCTGCCACGGGATTTCCGCGGGCCAGCCATGAACGTCGCCCATCGCCGCGCGATAGAAATCTGACGTCAAAAAACAAATTCAGCTTAAAACTCCTGCCGCTCAGGCGCTAAACTCCCGGACACCCGAGACCCCTTGCCTCCGAGCCCTGCGCGCCGGTTTGAGCCGACATGACCCGCACCCATGAAATCCGCCCCGACCTGGACGAAGGCATCGACCGCAAGGTACTCAGCCAGCTACGTGCACGTTTTCTCAAACTCAATGAAGGCCGCCTGAACCGGGCGCTCGAAGGCCTGTCGACGCGCCAGCAAAGTGTGCTGACGCTGCTGCCGCTGTTTTTTCACGTCAATCATCCGCTGTTGCCCGGTTATGTCTCCGGCAGCACGCCGGCCGGGCTGTCGAATTACGAACCGGACGCCGATGCGCTTGCCGAAGCCCAGCGCCTGACGCGCTCGTTCTCCTACAAGCCACGTCACGGCAGCAACCCGCCACGGCCGATTCACGGTCTGTTCCTGATGGGCAGCCTCGGCACCCTGGCTCAGGCCGAACAGAGCGACATGGACGTGTGGGTCTGCCACGCCCCCGACCTGAGCGAAAGCGAACTCGCCGAGCTGCGCAAGAAATGCCAGTTGCTCGAAACCTGGGCTGCCAGCCAGGGGGCCGAGGCGCACTTCTTCCTGATCGACCCGGTGCGCTTCGTCAAAGGCGAGCGCGACACCCAGCTCAGCTCCGAAGATTGCGGCACTACCCAGCACTATCTGCTGCTGGACGAGTTCTACCGCACCGCGATCTGGCTCGCCGGGCGCACGCCGATCTGGTGGCTGGTGCCGGTCTATGAAGAGCGTGCCTACGACGCGTACACCCACACCCTGATTTCCAAGCGTTTCATCCGCAACGATGAAACCCTCGACCTAGGGCCGATGGCGCACATTCCGCCGGGCGAGTTCGTCGGCGCCGGGCTGTGGCAACTGTTCAAGGGCATCGAGTCACCTTACAAATCGGTGCTCAAGCTGCTGCTGACCGAGGTCTACGCCAGCGAACATCCGCAGGTGCAATGTCTGAGTCTGCGCTTCAAGCAGGCCGTATTCGCCAACCGGCTGGATCTCGACGAGCTGGACCCGTACATGGTGGTCTACCGCCGGATCGAGGAATACCTCACTGCGCGCAACGAACCGGAGCGGCTTGAGCTGGTGCGCCGGGCGCTGTACCTCAAGGTCAACCGCAAGCTCACCGGCAATACCCGCACCCAGAGCTGGCAACGTTCACTGCTGGAAAGGCTGGCCAGCGAATGGCACTGGGACCAGCGGCAACTGGCGCTGCTCGACAGCCGCAGCCAGTGGAAAGTACGACAGGTCAGCGCCGAGCGCCGGGCGCTGGTCAACGAGCTGAACTACAGCTACCGCTTCCTGACCCAGTTCGCCCGCACCGAACAGACTGTCAGCCTGATCAACAAGCGCGACCTCAACGTCCTCGGCCGGCGGCTCTACGCAGCGTTCGAACGCAAGGCCGACAAGGTCGAGTTCATCAACCCCGGCATTGCCCCGGACCTGGCCGAAGACACGCTGACCCTGGTGCAATCGCCGAACAAAAAGGAACCGGGCCAAACCCAGTGGGGCCTGTACAACGGCAGCCTGACGGCGCTGGAGTGGGAACACTTCGCGCCGATCAAGCGCAGCCGCGAGTTGCTGGAACTGCTGACCTGGTGCCATCGCAACGGCGTGATCGACGGCAGCACCCGACTGGCCCTGCACCCCGGCACCAGCGATTTGAGCGAGTTCGAACTGTTCAACCTGCTCGGCAGCCTGCAACAAAGCATCGCCCTGCCCTTGTCGACCGTTGCCGAAGAACCGCTGCTGCGCGCCGCGGTGCCGAGCGAAGTGTTGATGCTGGTGAATGTCGGGGTCGACCCGCTCAAGCATCACCGCGACCTGAACATCCTGATGACCACCGAGCGCACGGACTCCCTGAGCTACGCCGGCGTACGCGAAAACCTGGTGCTGACCCTGGATCAGGTCACGCTCAACAGCTGGAACGAAGTGCTGGTCAACCGCTTCGACGGCCCGCATGCCTTGATGGACTGCCTGCGCGATTACCTCAACAATCTGCCGCGCGGGCCGCAACAGCCATCGCTGCGGGTGCGCTGTTTCTGTCATAACCGCGCGCAATTCATCGCCCGCCGGGTGGAAGAAATTGTCGACACCGCGCAAACCCTGTTGCTCAGCGATCTGAATCACCGCTACCTGATCCAGGTGCAGCAGCATTACCACGTGCTGGAGTTGGTGCCGGGTCAAGTCAGCCATGTCGCCCTCGCCACCCTGCCGGCGCTGCTCGATTACCTGGGCGAGGAACAGCCGCGCTACAGCCCGCTGCACCTGGACCCGATGGCGCTGGAAGACCACGACCTGGCGTTGATCCTGCCGATGGGCCAGCCCGAATGCATTCAGGTGTTCTACCGGATCACCGAACAAACCGCCGAGCTGTACGTGCTCGACGAGTTCAATGCGCTGTGGCAACAGCACTTGCCCTATCACGACGAGCAAAGCCTGTTGGTGCCGTTGCAGCGGTTCCTGCAATCGATCCAGTTCCGCCGCGAAGCGCTGCTGCCGATGGATTCGGGCCATGCCGCCAGCCTTGAAATCTTGTATTACCAGCTATTGCCATCAGGGCCGGGACGCGCGCGACGGGTCGAAATGCGCCCGGCACCGCAGACGCCGGTCAACAAACCGTTCTACGACGTGCAGGCGATCGTCGGCAAAGCCGCGCCCGGCCAGGTGCAGGTCACGCTGTATTGCAATCAACGGGAATTCAGCGAGCTGGAACATGGCGACCAGCTGTTCAGCGTGGTCGCCCGGGAGATCGTCGGGCAGCGCCGGGAAAGCGAGCGCTACCGCTGCTACATCACCGACCTGGACCTGTCGGGAGTGATCGGTGACGGGCAGAGTTCGAGCAATCTGTACCTGCGTTACAAGGCCGACCTGGAACGCTCTCTGAACGAGGCGCTCGAGCAGGTCTGAGGCGGGTTACTCCGGGAAATCACCGCCGTTGGCCGGCTGCGATTCGACTTCGAGCAAAGTCAGCTTCAGGGTCTTGCCACCCGGAGCCGGCCAGTCGATGTGCTGACCAACCTTCAGGCCCAGCAGCGCACTGCCGACCGGGGCCAGGATCGAGACTTTGCCTTCGTCGGCGTTGGCGTGCTTCGGGTAGACCAGGGTCAGGTGGTAGTCCTTGCCACTGCTCTCTTCACGGCAGTGCACACGGGAATTCATCGTCACGACATCGGCAGGCACTTCATCGTGACCGACCAGGGTATCGGCGCGGTCCAGTTCGGTTTGCAGCGCGATCACGCCCGGCAGCGTGTCATCCAGGCTGTCGATCAGGCGCTCCAGACGTTGCACGTCCAGACGGGTAAGGGTGATGGAAGGTGCGGTCATGATCCGGGCAGACTCCTTTCTTCTGCACACAAAAAAAGCAAAACCCCGCCAAAAAAGACGGGGTTTTCACCAGGCCTCGATGGGTTGAGGCGTTTCCGGACACTATCACAGCTCAAAAAATATACAAGCTACGCTCCGGCGAGCTGCCGGCGCTGAGCCGCCTGCGCACAAATCACCCGGCGGCGCTCGTCATCGGCCGAACGCCACTCGCGGATGTCTTCGACATGGCGCATGCAACCGAGGCAGACCTTCTGCTCATCCAGCCGGCACACGCCGGTGCACGGCGAAGGGACGGCCGGGCTGACGTTGCTGTAGAGCGGCTTCGGCGGACGGACGGGCGCAGTATCAGTCACGAAATCACAGGCCTTCGAAATCGAATTCGGTGCCGGCCTGCTGCTTGACGATGCGCTCGAGCATTTCGCCCAGCTGTTCTTCGCTCTTGTCGCACATCCAGCGTTCGCTTTCTTCGTCATAGTCGAAGTGGAAACCACCGGACACGGCGGCCAGCCACAGCTGACGCAACGGTTCCTGACGACTGAAGATCAGCTGGGTGCCGTTCTCGAACTTGACGGTCAGCACACCGGCCGAGTTCTCCATGTCGATGTCCAGGTCGCTGTCGTCGAAGATGTCTTCCAGTTTTTCCTGGGTTTCATCGACCAGATCGTGGAAACGGGCTTCGGACAAACTCATTGCGGCAACCTCAAAAAATGTCTGATCAGGCTCAAGCGCCGCAAGATACGGACGCTGCCAGCCGATTGCAAAGGATAACGACCAAGCGCCCTGCCCGGCGACGAAATATCCACCCGCCACGCGGGAAAAGTTTCCGCGCCGCAGCCCGAGCCCCGCCGGACGGGAGTTCCGTCGCATAGGCAAGCTGCCGGGTGGCCGGTATACTCCGGCGCAATTAACGCATTTTCAAGGATTTCGCCATGAAGCGCCTGATCTCTTCCCTTGCTGCGCTCGTCGCGGTTGCCTGTCTCGTTTCGGCCTGCGGTCAGAAAGGCCCGTTGTACCTGCCCGATGAAGATCAGGACCCGGCCGAGCAAGCCCAGTCTTCGCAAAAGCAGCCTGTCTCCAAGGCACACAAGCACGACGTTTACTAAGGGATCGCCATGGACGCTTTTAACTACCGTGGCGGGGAACTGTTCGCGGAAGGTGTGGCGCTGTCCGCCATCGCCGATCGCTTCGGCACACCGACCTACGTTTACTCCCGCGCCCACATCGAGGCCCAGTACCTGGCCTACGCCGATGCGCTGGCCGGCATGCCGCACCTGGTCTGCTTTGCGGTCAAGGCCAACTCCAACCTCGGCGTCCTGAATGTCCTGGCCCGTATCGGCGCCGGTTTCGACATCGTTTCCCGTGGCGAGCTGGAACGTGTTCTGGCCGCCGGCGGCAGCCCGGACAAGATCGTGTTCTCCGGTGTCGGCAAGACCCGTGACGACATGCGCCGTGCGCTGGAAGTCGGCGTGCATTGCTTCAACGTCGAATCCACCGACGAGCTCGAGCGCCTGCAAGTGGTCGCCGCCGAGCTGGGCGTTCGTGCGCCGATCTCGCTGCGCGTGAACCCGGACGTCGATGCCGGCACCCACCCGTACATTTCCACCGGTCTCAAAGAGAACAAGTTCGGCATCGCCATCGCCGACGCCGAAGACGTGTACGTGCGTGCCGCGCACCTGCCGAACCTGGAAGTGGTCGGCGTCGACTGCCACATCGGTTCGCAACTGACCACTTTGCCTCCGTTCCTCGATGCCCTCGATCGCCTGCTGGATCTGGTCGATCGTCTCGGCGATTGCGGCATCCACCTGCGCCACATCGATCTCGGTGGTGGCCTGGGTGTGCGTTATCGCGATGAAGAGCCGCCGTTGGCCGCCGATTACATCAAGGCTGTACGTGAGCGTCTGGTCGGTCGTGATCTGGCGCTGGTGTTCGAACCGGGCCGCTTCATCGTCGCCAACGCCGGCGTGCTGCTGACCCAGGTCGAGTACCTCAAGCACACCGAACACAAAGACTTCGCCATCGTCGACGCGGCCATGAACGACCTGATCCGCCCGGCGCTGTACCAGGCCTGGATGGACGTGACCCCGGTCAAGCCACGCGAGACCGCTGCGCGTACCTACGACGTCGTCGGCCCGATCTGCGAAACCGGCGATTTCCTCGCCAAGGAACGCGAGCTGGCGCTGGAAGAAGGCGATCTACTGGCCGTGCATTCGGCCGGTGCCTACGGTTTCGTGATGAGCTCCAACTACAACACTCGCGGCCGTGCCGCCGAAGTGCTGGTGGATGGCGATCAGGCATTTGAAGTGCGTCGCCGCGAGACCGTGGCCGAGCTGTTTGCCGGCGAAAGCCTGCTGCCGGAGTAACCCCATGCTGCTGCGTTTTACCAAGATGCACGGCCTGGGCAACGACTTCATGGTTCTCGACCTGGTCAGCCAGCACGCGCATATTCAGCCCAAGCACGCAAAAATGTGGGGCGACCGGCACACCGGCATCGGTTTCGACCAGTTGCTGATCGTTGAAGCACCGAGCAACCCGGATGTGGATTTCCGTTACCGGATCTTCAACTCCGACGGCTCCGAAGTGGAGCAGTGCGGCAACGGTGCGCGGTGCTTCGCCCGCTTCGTGCTCGACAAGCGTCTGACCGCCAAACGGCAGATCCGCGTCGAGACCAAGGGCGGCATCATCGAACTGGACGTGCGTAACGACGGCCAGATCGGCGTGAACATGGGCGCCCCGCGCCTGGTGCCGGCGGACATTCCGTTCCAGGCGCCGGAGCAGGCCCTGAGTTATCAGGTCGATGTCGACGGTACGCCGGTCGATCTGGCGGCGGTATCGATGGGCAACCCCCATGCGGTGCTGCGGGTCAGCGATATCAACACTGCACCGGTGCATGAACTGGGGCCGAAAATCGAACACCATCCGCGCTTTCCGGCGCGGGTCAACGTCGGCTTTCTCCAGGTCATCGACCGCCATCGCGCACAACTGCGCGTCTGGGAACGCGGCGCCGGGGAAACCCAGGCCTGCGGCACCGGTGCCTGCGCTGCTGCTGTAGCTGCGATCAGTCAGGGGTGGATGGATTCGCCACTGTTGATCGACCTGCCGGGCGGGCGTCTGTCCATTGAATGGGCAGGCCCCGGCCAACCGGTGTTGATGACCGGCCCGGCAGTGCGCGTATACGAAGGACAAGTGCGTCTTTGAGTGAGCAGAAGCCATGACCGATAAGCCTCAGGTACCCGCCCGACAGTCCGGTGAATCAGCGTCCGAGAGCCTGGAGGCGGCAGCGGTTGCCGCGTACCTGGAGGCTCATCCGGACTTCTTCGTCGAGCATGAAGAACTGCTGCCGTCCCTGCGCATCCCCCATCAGCGCGGCGATACCGTCTCGCTGGTCGAGCGCCAGATGGCCATCCTGCGCGACCGCAACATCGAGATGCGTCACCGCCTCTCGCACTTGATGGACGTCGCCCGGGACAACGATCGCCTGTTCGACAAGACCCGTCGCCTGATCCTCGCGCTGATGGACGCTGCCACTCTGGAAGACGTGGTGATCAGCGTCGAAGACAGCCTGCGCCAGGATTTCCAGGTGCCCTTCGTCAGCCTGATTCTGCTCGGCGACAACCCGGCCCCGGTCGGTCGCTGGGTGACCCACGCCGACGCGCAGACCGCCATCGGCGGATTGCTCACCGAAGGTAAAAGCGTCAGCGGCAGCCTGCGTGAACATGAGCTGGACTTCCTGTTCGGCGAAGAACAGCGCAAGCAGATCGGCTCCACCGCCGTGGTCGCCGTCAGCCATCAAGGCATCCACGGAATCCTGGCCATCGCCAGCCGTGATCCGCAGCACTACAAGAGCTCGGTCGGCACGCTGTTCCTCAGCTACATCGCCGAAGTCATGGGTCGCGTACTGCCACGGGTCAACAGCTCCCTGCGCTCGGTACGCTGAGCATGGAACGACAACTGGACGCTTACTGCGAACACCTGCGCAGTGAGCGGCAGGTGTCGCCGCACACGCTGTCGGCCTACCGCCGCGATCTCGACAAAGTCCTCGGCTGGTGCAACAAACAGAACATCGGCAGCTGGCAGGCGCTGGACATCCAGCGCCTGCGCAGCCTGATCGCCCGCCTGCATGCCCAGGGCCAGTCCTCGCGCAGCCTGGCGCGCCTGCTCTCGGCGGTGCGCGGGCTCTATCACTATCTGAATCGCGAAGGCCTCTGCGATCACGATCCGGCCACCGGCCTGGCACCGCCCAAAGGTGAACGCCGGCTGCCGAAAACCCTCGACACCGATCGCGCCCTGCAACTGCTTGAAGGTGCCGTGGAGGACGATTTTCTTGCTCGACGTGATCAGGCGATTCTGGAATTGTTCTATTCCTCCGGCCTGCGCCTGTCGGAGCTAACCGGGCTCAATCTCGATCAGCTCGATCTCGCCGACGGCATGGTTCAGGTACTCGGCAAGGGCAGCAAGACGCGCCTGTTGCCGGTCGGCAAAAAAGCCCGGGAAGCATTGGAGCAATGGCTGCCGTTGCGGGCGCTGACCAATCCGGCGGACGACGCCGTATTCGTCAGCCAGCAAGGCCGACGCCTTGGCCCGCGCGCGATTCAGGTGCGGGTCAAACTGGCCGGCGAGCGCGAACTGGGGCAGAACCTGCACCCGCACATGCTGCGGCACTCCTTCGCCAGCCATTTGCTCGAGTCCTCTCAGGATCTGCGCGCGGTGCAGGAATTGCTCGGCCACTCGGACATCAAGACCACCCAGATCTATACCCACCTGGACTTCCAGCACCTGGCGGCGGTCTACGACAGCGCCCATCCACGGGCCAAACGCATGAAAGGCGACGATTCATGAGCATCCAGTTGATCACCTTCGACCTCGACGACACCTTGTGGGACACCGCCCCGGTGATCGTCAGCGCCGAAGCGGTTTTGCGCGAATGGCTGAGCGAACATGCGCCGAATCTGGGCGCGGTGCCAGTAGAGCATCTGTGGTCGATCCGCGAGCGGGTGCTGGCCAACGAGCCGGGCTTGAAACACCGCATCAGCGCGCTGCGCCGGCGGGTGCTGTTCCATGCGCTGGAGGAAGCCGGCTACGCCCACGGCGAAGCGTCGGATCTGGCGGACAAGAGTTTTGAAGTGTTTCTGCATGCGCGGCATCAGATCGAGGTGTTCCCGGAGGTCGAGCCGATCCTGGAAACCCTCGCCACGCACTACGCCCTCGGGGTGGTCACCAACGGCAACGCCGATGTCCGTCGTCTCGGGCTGGCGGACTACTTCAAGTTTGCGCTGTGCGCCGAAGACATCGGCATCGCCAAGCCGGATGCGCGACTGTTCCACGAGGCTTTGCAACGCGGCGGCGTGAGCGCCGAAGCAGCGGTGCATATCGGCGATCATCCAGGGGATGACATCGCCGGGGCGCAGCAGGCCGGCTTGCGTGCAATCTGGTTCAACCCGGCCGGCAAGGTCTGGGAAGCGGAGCGCCTGCCGGATGCCGAGATTCGCAGCCTGAACGACCTGCCCGCGGTGCTCGCCCGCTGGAACAGCCGCAGCTGATTTTCTTTCGCCCATGAAAAAGCCCGCAGCGACGGCGGGCTTTTTCAGCAAGCAAGCGGCACGCCTCAGATAGGACGGCTGCCGTACTTGTTGTCCGGCTTCTTGGGCGGATCGGCGACCACGTTGGCCTCCACTTCCTGCACCTTGCCGCCGCGCGCAAGGAACTCTTCCATGGCCTTGGCCAGGGCATCGCGCTCCTTGTTCTTGGCTTCGATGCTCGGCAACTCGTCGACCGACACCGCTGCCTTGGCCTTGCCTTTGGCAGCCGGGGCCGGCGTATCGTCACCGCCATCGTCTTCAGCAACGTCTTCCGCTGCTGCTTCCAGACCGTCTTCGGCCTCGTCTTCGTCGCCTACTTCGAGGTCGTCGTTTTCCAGATCATCGTCGCTCATGTTCTACCTCATGACTTGCGAAAAGCAGATTAGTTATAGACCAGCTTTGGCGACTGTCGAAAGTCGCCGGAAAAAAATCGGTAACCATTGGTGACCAACGGTTTATGCCCCTTCACCGTGCAAGGTGGCGAGGACTTTACGGGCACCGCCATGATCACGGTGCTCGCCCAGGTAAACGCCTTGCCAGGTGCCCAGTGCCAGTCGGCCCGCCGTTACCGGCAAACTGATCTGACAGCCCAGCACGCTGGCCTTGAAGTGCGCCGGGAGGTCGTCCAGGCCTTCGTCGTTATGCTCATAGCCGTCTGCTCCTTGTGGGATCAGACGATTGAAAAATCGTTCGAAGTCGCGACGTACCGCCGGATCGGCGTTCTCGTTGATGGTCAACGACGCCGAGGTGTGCTGCAGCCACAAATGCAACAGACCGACCCGGCATGCCTTGAGTTCAGGCAGGCCGGCGAGCAACTCGTCCGTCACCAGATGAAAGCCCCGGGGCCGTGCCCGCAGGGTTATCAGAGTCTGTTGCCACATACAGTTCTCCGCACGTTCGGGGCGCATTCTAGCGCGCTCTGGAAAAAAACAAAGGCCCTAATATTCCTTCAATGATGTAAGCCTTTGGCCGCAGAAAAACACTCGTCGTAAACACGACCAAAGCAGTACGAAAAATCCTTTCAGCTGTATCAGGGAAGACAAATTCCAGACAAAAAAATGCCCGGCGAGCCGGGCAAGTTTTTTGCGGCGCGTGCTTACAGGTTGTAGCCGCGCTCGTTGTGTTGTGCCAGATCCAGGCCGACCGATTCTTCTTCCTCGGTCACGCGCAGCCCCATCACGGCATCCAGCACCTTGAGGATGATGAAGGTGACGATGGCGGTGTAGATCACGGTGAAGCCGACGCCTTTGCACTGAATCCAGACTTGTGCGGCGATGTCGGTGACGGTGCCGAAGCCACCCAGCGACGGTGCGGCGAACACACCGGTCAGGATCGCGCCGAGGATACCGCCGATACCGTGCACGCCGAAGGCGTCCAGGGAGTCGTCATAACCGAGTTTGCGTTTCAGGGTGGTGGCGCAGAAGAAGCACACCACGCCTGCCGCCAGACCGATCACCAGTGCGCCCATCGGGCCCACGGTGCCAGCGGCCGGAGTGATCGCAACCAGACCTGCAACAACGCCAGATGCGATACCCAGTGCGCTTGGTTTGCCGTGGGTGATCCACTCGGCGAACATCCAGCCCAGTGCAGCAGCGGCGGTCGCGATCTGGGTCACCAGCATCGCCATGCCGGCGGTGCCGTTGGCGGCTGCAGCAGAACCGGCGTTGAAGCCGAACCAGCCAACCCACAGCATCGCTGCGCCCATCAGGGTGTAACCCAGATTGTGTGGCGCCATCGGGGTGGTCGGGAAGCCTTTGCGTTTACCCAGTACCAGGCAGGCAATCAGACCGGCCACACCGGCGTTGATGTGCACCACGGTGCCGCCGGCGAAGTCGAGTACGCCCCAGTCCCACATCAGGCCGCCGTTGCCGGACCAGACCATGTGTGCGATCGGTGCATAGACCAGGGTGAACCAGATGCCCATGAAGATCAGCATCGCGGAGAACTTCATTCGCTCGGCGAACGCACCGACGATCAGCGCCGGGGTGATGATCGCGAAGGTCATCTGGAAGGTGATGAAGACCGCCTCGGGGAACAGCGCCGCGGGGCCGGTCAGGCTCGCTGGCGTGACACCGGCCAGGAACGCCTTGCCGAAACCGCCCACGAACGAGTTGAAGTTGACGACGCCCTGCTCCATGCCGGTGGTGTCGAACGCGATGCTGTAGCCATAAATGACCCACAGGACGCTGATCACACCGGTAATCGCGAAGCACTGCATCATCACGGAAAGAATATTTTTCGACCGAACCATGCCGCCGTAGAACAGCGCGAGGCCAGGAATGGTCATGAACAGCACGAGGGCTGTGGAGGTGAGCATCCAGGCGGTGTCGCCGGAGTTCAGGACTGGAGCTGCCACTTCGTCTGCCGCCATGGCCAGGCCGGGCATTACGATAGACAACAGGGCTCCTAGCCCTGCGAATTTACGCAGAGTCATATTGTTTTCTCCTGGGGCGTTGGGTTTGTGGCGGCGTTTAGATCGCGTCGGTATCGGTTTCGCCGGTACGGATGCGGATCGCCTGTTCCAGATTGACCACGAAGATCTTGCCGTCACCGATCTTGCCGGTGTTGGCAGCCTTGGTTATCGCCTCGATAACCCGATCCAGATCCTTGTCGTCGATGGCAACGTCGATTTTCACCTTGGGCAGAAAATCGACCACATACTCCGCGCCGCGATACAGCTCGGTGTGACCCTTCTGCCGACCGAAGCCTTTGACTTCAGTAACGGTAATGCCCTGCACGCCGATTTCGGACAGCGACTCGCGCACGTCGTCCAACTTGAACGGCTTGATGATGGCAGTGACTAGCTTCATGAAACTCTCTCCCGAATTGGTGGACTTGCCCCAGGAAAACAAACCCGACTCAAGTCTAAGCGCAGTGCCTGGCTTTGTAACGCTTCGTTGTCGACGCCAGCTAACCGCTCCAGACGAAACTCCCCGCTCCGTCTGCCGCACTGCATTCGTCACAGCGACTGCATCAGTGCATGGGTCGAAGGTGACTAAGCAGAAAGCTTGCCATCTCGCCAAAAACCACTGATTTCAATCCCTTGGCCGCTGCCGCAGATGCCATCACCCAAATGGCACTCGGGATACGCACAACAACGGTGCGTGGCCGTGCATCCAGTTGCGCGAAAAGCGTGCATCCGTGCCTGCGCCAATGACTATAGACACTGCGTGATACACTGCCGGCCATTGTTTCCAGGACATATCCCATGCTCGCGCCCAAAGACTTCCTCGACGCCCTGAGCGGCACCGCCTCCCGCCTGTTCAGCGGCGACACGCCCTTGCCAAAAGCCGAAATCGAAAGCCAGTTCAAGATGCTGCTGCAAAGTGCCTTCAGCAAACTGGACCTGGTGAGCCGCGAAGAATTTGACAGTCAGATGGTAGTGCTGGCGCGCACTCGCGCCCGGCTCGAGAGCCTTGAGGCGAAGGTGGCGGAGATGGAAGCGAAGCTGACGCCGCCGGCTGAGTGAGGCCTCATCCCAGCCCGCAACTGGTTGGCGGAATTTCGTTGGTGCTTGTGCCAGCGATCAAACCTGCATAACCTCAGCAAACGTGAGTGTGTCCACTAAGGATGCGCAGGCCTTGGCCTCACCGAAGCCTGCAACTGAAAACCGTCTCCTCAAGGCGGTTTTTTTTCGCCTTGAGATAGCTGCAACAATCGGTTTCTGAGGAGTAGTCACAGCAGCTGTTCAGCTCCCCGCCGTAAGACCTTGGATTCAGATCAAGCGCAATGCGCCAGCCACTCAACTTGATCACGGACGGAAACTCCTCTCTAAACTTCAGCTTTTCGCAAATCGTAAGTCGACTGAAGATTCATCCAGAACTCAGGCGTGGTGTTGAGGTGAATGGCCAGCCTGATTGCCAGATCGGTGCAGATCCTGAGTTGGCATTTCACAAGCTTCTCGATCTCGGTTTCAGGCCAGTTTGTGGGCATGCCCAAGTCCATGACCGTCATGCCCAACGGCTCCATGAATTCCTTATTCAGAACCTCGCCCGGATGGATTGGGCGCACACCGTTGTTGTTCATTTTTCGCCTCCAGAGGCTGCATTGAGTGGCCAAACTGGAGCATCCGACTTTGCGATACAAGACCGTCGAGTCGCTTTCGCTGGCGTCCTACAACTATTAGGGCATGCCCCTACAAAAATCAGCGTCTGCGCCTATTTAAGTTGTCCTTACGCCTGTCATTACATTAGCGACACCCATCAGAAAGGAGGTCTCTGTGAAGGATAAAAAGAGAAAGACAAAGCTACTTCAGGTTGTTGAACTACACCTCGAAGCACTTCGACTGACTGGAAATTTGTCAGCCAATCAACGGAGGCTTATTGAAGTTGCCATTACGTGCGGACCTGAGCTTGAGCCAAGTGGTCTGTTAGCAGGCAGAAGATGAATGCATCGGGCCGCACAACCGCTTTCTGATACGTCTTGTAAACCTCTACTCAAACGCTAGAACCCGGCTCAACTACCCTTCAAAAACCCGCAGGAAGCGGCCCCTCGATTCAACTCAAGGAACGACCATGTCCCTCGCCATCGTCCACAGCCGCGCCCAGATTGGCGTGGATGCCCCCGCCGTCACCGTTGAAGTCCACCTGGCCAACGGCTTGCCTTCGCTGACCATGGTCGGCCTGCCCGAAGCGGCGGTGAAAGAGAGCAAGGATCGGGTGCGCAGTGCAATCATCAATTCCGGTCTGCAGTTTCCGGCGCGGCGGATCACGTTGAATCTGGCGCCGGCGGATTTGCCCAAGGATGGCGGGCGGTTCGATCTGGCGATTGCGCTGGGGATTCTGTCGGCGAGTGTGCAGGTGCCGACGTTGACGCTTGATGACGTGGAGTGTCTGGGTGAGCTGGCGTTATCCGGCGCAGTGCGGGCGGTGCGCGGGGTGTTGCCGGCGGCGCTGGCGGCGCGCAAGGCCGGGCGGACGCTGGTGGTGCCACGGGCGAATGCCGAGGAGGCTTGTCTGGCGTCCGGACTGAGGGTGATTGCGGTCGATCATCTGCTGGAGGCCGTGGCGCATTTCAATGGGCATACACCGGTCGAGCCTTATGTCTCGGATGGGCTTATCCATGCCGCCAAACCCTATCCCGACCTGAATGAAGTACAGGGTCAACTGGCCGCCAAACGGGCGCTGCTGATTGCCGCTGCTGGCGGCCACAATCTGCTGTTCAGCGGGCCACCGGGGACAGGCAAGACATTGCTGGCCAGCCGTTTGCCGGGGTTGCTGCCACCGCTGGCCGAGACTGAAGCGCTGGAAGTGGCAGCGATTCAATCCGTCGCCAGCGGCGCACCGTTGACTCACTGGCCGCAGCGCCCGTTTCGCCAACCGCATCACTCGGCCTCCGGGCCGGCACTGGTCGGTGGCAGTTCAAAACCCCAGCCCGGCGAAATCACCCTCGCCCACCATGGCGTGCTGTTCCTCGACGAATTGCCGGAGTTTGATCGCAAGGTGCTGGAGGTCCTGCGAGAGCCACTGGAGTCTGGACACATCGTGATTTCCCGGGCCAAGGAGCGGGTGCGCTTTCCGGCACGCTTTCAGCTCGTCGCCGCGATGAACCCCTGCCCCTGTGGATATCTTGGCGAGCCGACCGGGCGCTGCTCGTGCACCCCGGACATGGTGCAGCGCTATCGCAACAAACTGTCGGGGCCGTTGCTGGACCGGATCGATCTGCACCTGACCGTTGCGCGAGAGGCCACTGCCTTGAATCCGGCAGTGAAACCCGGAGAGGACAGTGCCACGGCGGCAATCCAGGTCGCCGAAGCACGCGAGCGACAGCAAAAACGCCAGGGCTGCGCCAATGCGTTTCTCGATCTGTCGGGGTTACGCAGGCACTGCAAGTTATCCACAGCCGATGAAAACTGGCTGGAGTCAGCCTGTGAGCGATTGACCCTGTCGCTGCGTTCGGCACATCGGCTGCTCAAGGTTGCACGGACACTGGCCGATATAGAGAAGGTTGATGCCATCTCCCGTGAGCATCTGGCCGAAGCGCTTCAGTATCGTCCGGCGACGCAATGAAGGGATGGACAGGCTGCTTAAAAGCAATCTGTGCCGGCTGAAAATAAAGTCCGCACGCACTGATAGCCATTAGCCAAGATGTGATATAACGACGGCGCTCTTCATCAGGCACCAGAGCTTTTAGTTAAAAACTTCAAACTTTAAAGCAATATAAAATGGAGGCAACACATCATGGAAAAGATCTCTTCAGCCCAGCGGGCGCAATATACTTGATCAATTAAAATCGTCTTGAAACGGCAGACTGAAACAACTGCCGATGACAGATTTTGAATGGCGAACGCACGAAGACAATATCAATCAATTAATTGTCTACGCACAATCCAGCCGATCCAGCTTTTTTTTGCCACGGCAAACTTTATAAGTACAAATCAATAATGAAAAACGTTTATTTGATCAGCAATGTCACCCGTGGCGGAAAAACCTACCTCGAATACCTGATCCCGGCGCTCAATGCCCTGCGCCATACCTACAACTGTATCGTGCTGCAAACCGACAAGACCGGCCTGAGCAGGCACGAGGCAGAAGAGATCCTTGACTATCCGGTTGAGCAGGTGGACGTCGAAGTCATCGCGAAACTGGCCTCACAAGTCGTCATTTCAAACGATGCCTGGATTGGCCGACTGCTCGACGATTCAAACTTCGGTATTTTCATGACCCACGGCAACGTGGGAATGCCGACCAAAGACAAGTATTACTACGCCGAACTGACGTCCTATTGGGATGTGGTCATTTCTTCGTCCCGATCGGGTTTTGATCTGATCAGATCGGGCCTGCAACGCTACAGACCCGACAGAAAGGCCCTGAAATCGCTGATTGCCGATGGCATAGCCTTGCGCGCCGACCTGCGCAAGACCAGTCCGGTCGCGACTCTGCCCATCAAGGTTCCGAAATTCTTCGAATCCGCCCCCGGGTCGGACAAAGCGTCGGATGATTTCGTTGTCGGACTGCTGCCGACCCAACTGGGAATCTGCCCAAGCGGCGCCTCCCTGTACGAGAACCTGCAAACCGTGATCAACGCGGTCAAATCACAGATCCCTCACGCCCGGTTCATCCTGCGTCCGTACATGGCCGACCTTCAGCATCCAACCCTGAAGGACCTGTGCAGCCAGCTCTCTGCGTATGAATGGATCACCATCGACACGGCAGGCACCAGCAGCACGGTTTTCTATCAACAGTGCGACACCATCATCACCGACGCCTCGACCGGCGGTGTCTCGTTCATGCTCAACACGTGCAAGCTGCCGATCTATTACGTTCCGACGACCGACGAGTCCAATCCGACTGTCGAGGTCTGGCTGCAGCAGATGAACAACTTGTTGCCCATCGCCAAGAACGGCGACGAACTCAAAGAGTTGGCACTCGGTTTCAGCCTGATGTCCTCTGAAGACTGCTACTTCATTTACAAGAAGTTCTATGAGAGTCAATACAGTAACTTGCCATTACCGCAGGATGTGTTTCACGACTTGATTGAACACAGGCACGACTCGATGTTCTGCCAACTAACCATCGACTCTTTTGGCAACTTAAAAGAACGTGACTGAATACTTGCATCGCGTGTTGAACCGGCAGCAGGTTCATCACGCCAGGTATCCAAACCGGACACGGGTCAGAACGCTATGAAATGTAACCCTAACGCACAAGTGATCTGGATTACGGGCCTTTCAGGCGCCGGCAAGTCAACGCTGGCCGCTGAAGTCGTAGCCCGTCTGCGCAGCAACGGCCAATCGGTTGTAATGCTCGACGGCGACGAGCTGCGCGAGGTGTTCGGCGCCACTGCGAACAACTCGCAAAACCATGGCCGCGAAGGCCGACTCGCGCTGGCCATGCAATACGCCCACCTCTGCAGAATGATCGCCGCGCAAGGTCACACCGTGGTGATCGCAACGATTTCGCTGTTTCATGAAGTCCATGCCTGGAACCGCACCCATCTGCCCGGCTATTTCGAGGTTTATCTCAAAGTCCCGGTAGAAGAACTCACTCGCCGCGACCCCAAGGGCATCTACCGCCGGTTTCACGCCGGAGAACTGCACAACGTTGCCGGACTCGACCTGCCTGTGGATGAACCGCAGGCAGCGGACTGGCTGGTTGAATTCGACCCCCTGCGCTCCAGGCAAGACCTGGCAGACGATCTACTCAATAAAATTCACACAAGGAATCCGGCATGAAAACCGAATGGGATTACACCACCCTGGCCGACGCTTACCTGAAGCGTCCTGACTACGCCGATGCCGCCATCGACGCGATGCTTTCGATCGCGGGCGCCGAGCAGGGCGACAAATTCTGTGACGTTGGCGCCGGCGTTGCCCACCTGACGCTGATGCTGGCCGCTCGCGGCCTGGACGTCACCGCCGTGGAGCCCAACGACGCCATGCGCGCCAACGGCATCAAGCGCACCGCCGAGCTGGCCAATGTCAAATGGCACGAAGGCACCGGCGAAGCGACCGGGCAAGCGACCCAGGCGTTCGACATGGTCACCTTCGGCAGCTCGTTCAACGTCTGCGACCGCCAGCAGGCGCTCAAGGAAACCGCGCGCATTCTCAAGCCGCGGGGCTGGTTCGCCTGCATGTGGAACCACCGCAACCTCGAAGACCCGATCCAGGCCCGGATCGAAGCCATCATCAAGGAACGCGTACCCGGTTATGGCTACGGCACCCGCCGCGAAGACCAGACGGCCGTGATCGACGCCAGCGAACTGTTCGGCCCGGTCGTGCACCTGGATGCCCGCGTCATTCACGAGCAGAGCATCGAGGAATGCCTGGAAGCCTGGCGCTCCCACGCGACGCTGGAGCGCCAGGCCGGTGCGAATTTCCATGAAGTGATCAGCGCCATCGACGACTACCTCAAAGGCTTGAAGACGCCTTCGATCCAGATCCCGTACTCGACGAACATTTGGGTCGCCCAGCTGAGATAACGCCTGATGGCCCTGCATTTCTCTACCAAGGCTGGGACGCTGTCCAGCCTGCAAGGACGGCTCACCTCGGCCCGCATTGCTCCGCTGCTGGCATTCACTGTGGCGGACTGGCGACGGGATCGGCAAGCCTGTGTCCAGGCGATCCGGGAACGATTGCCGGCCGCCCCGTGGATCGTGCGTTCCAGTTGCGGGCGCGAGGACAGCGCCCAGGCGTCCTTCGCGGGCGCCTTCCTGTCGATCCCGGATGTCGATGACGCAGGGCTGGCCTCGGCGGTTGAACAGGTGATCGACAGCTATGGCGAGGTGTATCCATCGGACGAGATCCTGATCCAGCCCATGCTGGGGAATGTGCTGCGCTCCGGCGTGGCCTTTTCCCACGACCCCAACACCTGCGCGCCGTATCGCGTGGTGAACTGGTCGGAAGGCAGCGACACCGCCTCGGTGACCGGTGGCATGGGCGGTCGGCTCTGGCAGCAGGCCGCCCACAGCATGGTTTCAGCGCCCACAGCGCTCGCGCCTGTGGTCGGTTTGCTCGAAGAGTTGCTGGACCTGTTCGGCGGCGGACCTGTCGACTGCGAGTTTGCAGTCACCCGTGAAACCGAAGGCGAAGCGCTCTGGCTGTTACAGGCCCGGCCGCTGATTCTGCCCTCCCGTCCGGAATCCGATACAGAGCAATCGGCCCGCCTGGACAGCATTCAGCGCAAAGTCGCGCGTGGCATGCGACCGCATCCGTTCCTGATCGGCCAGCGCACGGTCTATGGCGTGATGCCTGACTGGAACCCGGCGGAGATCATCGGAATCCGGCCCAAACCGCTGGCGCTCTCGCTGTACCGGGATCTGGTGACCGACTCCATCTGGGCCTACCAGCGGCACAACTACGGCTATCGCAATCTGCGCAGCTTTCCGCTGATGCCGCACTTTTTCGGCCTGCCCTATATCGATGTGCGCCTGTCGTTCAACTCGTTCATTCCGGCGGACCTCGATGAGGATCTGGCGGGACGACTGGTCGACTATTACATCGACAGATTACTGGCCGAACCGACACTCCACGACAAGGTGGAGTTCGAAATCGTGTTCTCGTGCTACACCCTGGATCTCTCGCAACAACTGGAGCGCCTCGCCGATGCAGGCTTTCAGCCCCACGAGCTGGAAGCGATCAGCACCAGCCTGCGCAAGCTGACCAATCGCATCGTCCATCCCAAGGACGGTCTGTGGCGCAGCGATGCCAACAAGCTGGATGTACTCAATGCCCGTCGTGAAGAGCTGCTGGCCTCCGACGCCGACCCGCTGGAGCGCATTTACTGGCTGCTGGAAGACGCAAAACGTTACGGCACCCTGCCCTTCGCCGGCCTGGCCCGTGCGGGCTTCGTCGCCGTGCAGATGCTCAGGTCGCTGGTGTCCGTGGGCGTGTTCTCGCAGGCCGACTACGATGCGTTCATGGCAGGGGTTTCAACCGTCAGCGGGCAGCTGGCGCGCGACCGGGCGACGCTCGACAAGACGACCTTCCTCGCCCGTTACGGCCATCTGCGGCCGGGCACCTACGACATCCTTTCTCCCCGCTACGACGAAGCGCCGGAACTCTATTTCGACTGGACTCAACGTCCGGCCGCCCCGGAACCGCTGCAACCGTTTTCGCTGACGCTGCCACAGATGCGCGAAATCGTGAAACTGCTCGAAGCCCATGGCTTGCAGCCGGATCCGGTAGGCTTGCTGGACTTCCTGCAGAACGGTATCGAACTGCGGGAGCTGGCCAAGTTTCACTTCACCCGCAATCTCTCCGATGCCCTTGCCCTGATTGCGCAAGTCGGTGCCGAGCACGGTATCGATCGCGAAGACCTGGCCTATTGCGACATCCGCGCCTTCACCGAACTGCACGTGGCGGCAGCGGATCCCAAAGAGGTGCTGCTGCGCAGCATCGAGCAGGGCAAGGCGCGTTATGCCGAGACGCTCAAGGTCTCCCTGCCGCCGGTGATCACCCGGCCGGAAGATGTCTGGAGCTTCGAGTGGCCGGAAACGGCGCCCAATTTCATCACCCAGAAACGTGTGACCGCACCGGTTGTACTGTGTGACGACCGGGACAAACTCGCCGGGGCCATCGTCTGCATTCCCAATGCCGATCCGGGGTTCGACTGGTTGTTCGCCTACCCGATTGCCGGATTGATCACAGCCTGGGGCGGCGCCAACTCGCACATGGCGATCCGTGCCGGCGAGCTTGGCCTGCCGGCCGTCATTGGGGCAGGTGAAGTGCTTTACCGGCGCTGGTCGACCGCGGATACCCTGCACCTGGATTGCCCGGGCCGCCGGGTGGAGATGATGACATGAAGGTGGTCGCAGTCAGTCAACGGGTGGACAGCCATCCAGAGCGCGAAGAAACCCGGGATGCACTGGATCAGCGACTGATCGGGTTCCTTCTGGCAGCCGGTTTCATCCCGGTACCCGTGCCCAACGGCTTGCCGCTCGATCACTGGCTGGCGGCCGTCGCGCCACACGCCATTGTGCTGTCGGGTGGCAATGACATCGGTCAGTGCCCGCCCCGCGACCGTACCGAGAGCGAGTTACTGGATCACGCTCGCGAACGTCAGTTGCCAGTCCTGGGCATTTGTCGCGGCATGCAGATGCTGGCGCACGAGGCTGGCGGCGAGTTGAAACCGGTGACCGGTCATGTTCGAACCCGGCATCAGCTGTCCGGCCGGATCGTCGCCGAGGTGAACAGCTATCACGGCCTCGCTCTTGCCGGTTGCCCGCAGGGTTTCGACGTCATGGCGCGCAGCGAAGACGGTGAAATCGAAGCCATCCGCCACCTTCAATTGCCTTGGGAAGGCTGGATGTGGCACCCGGAGCGCGAAGCGGATTTTGCCGCCCACGACCTTGAACGTATCCGGCTGTTGTTCGGCGAACCCGACCCCCTTCAATAACTCACGGGATAGACGTGTTGTGAAAGCCATTATTCTGGCTGCCGGACGTGGCAGTCGCATGAAAAGCCTCACGGATGAGCGCCCCAAGTGCCTGGTCGAATTGCGGGGTAAGCCACTGCTCGAATGGCAGCTGGAATCCTTGCGCGCGGCGGGCATCAGCGAAATCGCCATAGTGACCGGCTATAAAAGAGAGTTGCTGGCCGAGCGTGGCCTGATCGAATTCCATAACCCACGCTGGGCGGACACCAACATGGTGTCGTCGCTGGCGTGCGCCGAATCCTGGCTGCAGGGCCAGCCGTGCATCGTGAGTTATTCCGATATTTTCTACAGCCCTGACGCCGTTAGGTCGTTGATGACCAACGAAGCATCGCTGGCCGTCACCTACGACCCCCATTGGCTGGCACTGTGGACGCAGCGTTTCGGCGATCCGTTGCTGGATGCCGAAACGTTCCGCCTGACCGACGCCGGCACGCTGGCCGAAATCGGCAACAAGCCGCAATCGGTGGACGAAGTTCAGGGTCAGTATATGGGGCTGCTGCGCTTCACCCCGGAGGGCTGGGCAGAGGTCGTTCGGCTACGAGCCGAACTGACCCCGGAACAACGCGACAAGATGCACATGACCAACACCCTGCAACGTGTCATCGACGCGGGGCGGGTTCCGGTCGCGGCCGTGGCCTACAGCGGAGAATGGGGAGAGGTCGACTCCAGCGAAGACCTCTCCGCGTACCAGTAAGCCGATACGTCGCCTCAGCGGAAGCGGTCGACCTCCTGACGCAGGTCGGCTGCCAGGCCTTCCAGTTCTTTGGCGGTGATTGCCAGGTTCGACACCACTTCGCGCTGCTCGCTGTTGGCCATCGCGATGCTCTGCAGATTGCTGCTCAACAGCGTCGCGGTGCTGCTCTGTTCCTGGGTCGCGGTGGTGATCGCCGCAAACTGTTGCCCCGCCGAACGGCTCTGCTCATCGATCCGCGCCAGCGCCGAAGCGACATTGGCGTTACGCGACAGGCCTTCCTGCATCAGCACGTTGCCCTGCTCCATGGTGCTGATGGCGTTGCCGGTTTCCTGCTGGATGCTGTGGATCATCCCGGAGATTTCATCCGTCGCCTGACGGGTGCGCGACGCCAGATTGCGCACTTCGTCAGCCACCACGGCAAAGCCGCGACCTTGTTCACCGGCACGGGCGGCTTCGATGGCCGCGTTGAGCGCCAGCAGGTTGGTCTGTTCGGCAATCGAGGTGATCACGCTGACAATGCCGCCGATTTCCTGAGAACGCTGACCCAGCGTGTTGATCACGGTAGCGGTGGTGTTCAGCGCGCCGGCAATCTGCTCCAGCGAGGAAGACGCTTCTTCCATCGACGTGCGACCGATCTGGGTCTGCTGGGCATTTTCCTGGGCCAGACGCTGGGTGTTCCCCATGTTGTCGGCAATGTTCAGCGACGTAGCGGAGAACTCTTCAACGGCACCGGCCATGCTGGTGATCTCGCCGGATTGTTGCTCCATGCCTTCATACGCGCCGCCAGACAGACCAGACAGGGCTTGAGCACGGCGATTGACCTCTTCCGAGGCGCGGCGAATGTGCTCGACCATGGTCGACAGGGCCTGGCTCATCTGGTTGAACGCGCGCGACAGCTGACCGATTTCATCGTTGCTCGACACGCTCAGACGCACGCTCAGATCACCGGCACCCAGGGCTTCGGCCTGACGTACCAGATCGCTCAACGGTGCCAGCTTGCTGCGCAGCAACCAGACCACCGAACCGACCGCCAGCAACATCGCCAGCAGACTGCCGATGGCCAGCTGAGTGCCGACGCTCCAGGTTACCGCGCGGATCTCGGCTTTCGGCATGCTCGCCACCACCGACCACGGGCCGCCTTCGAACGGCACGGCGATACTGTAGAAGTCTTCGGACTTGTCGCTCCAGAACTGTCCTTTACCCGGCGCTTTCGCCAAACCGTTGATTACGGGAAGCGCTTGATCCAGCGCCTGCACGCCGGCAGGCGCGACCAGCCACTGGTTCTTCTCGTCCAGCAACGCCAGCGAGCCGGTCTGGCCAATACGGAAGCGCTTGAGATTGGCGAACTGGGCGTTCTGCGCGTCGGTGTAATCGAAACCGACGAACAACACCGCGATCACCTTGCCGCTGCTGTCACGCACCGGGGTGTACTGAGTCATGTAGGAACGATCGAACAGCAAGGCGCGGCCGACGTAGCCCTGCCCCGCCATCAACTTCGCATAGGCCGGGTGGGCGTGGTCGAGCACGGTGCCGATGGCACGGGTGCCGTCCTGTTTGCTCAGAGAGGTGCTGACGCGAATGAAGTCTTCGCCGCTGCGCACGAACAGCGTGGCAACGCCCGCCGTCATCTGCTTGAACTCGTCGACTTCCTTGAAGTTGTTGTTCAACACTTCGCTGCCCAGGTGCAGGCCCGGAGTCTGGGTGCCCGCGACATTGACCGGCTCGCTCGGGTGAATGCTCAGGCCCGCGCTGAAGCGCTTCTCGAACAACCCGCTCAGGCGCTGGGTGCTTTCACGCAGCGTGCCGTGAAAAGTGCTCAGCTGATCGGCGAGCAGGCGTGCCTCGCTGGCCAGGTGTTCTTCACGGGTGGCGAGGTTGGCGGTGTCCAGCGAACGCAGGGCGAACACCGTACTGCCACTGATGACTATCGCCAGTATCACGGCGAGCGCGAGGCCCAGCTGCGAGGCGATCCGAGCGCGAGGTTGAGACATGGACAGCTCCTGGCCGAGCCACGGGATCCTCCTTGATCCCGACTCGGAAATTTTCTAATAGTGGGGGTGAATCGTGGAGACCGGCACGACGGTTCCACATGCACGTATTCGGCGGTAAAACCGAATACTTGAGCGATCAGCAGGGGTATAGCGAAAGGCCGGCATTGTGCAGGCTCGAACGTTTCAGCTCAAGCGCGTGACCGCCGGCAGCGTCATGGCGCGGACTTCGCCTTGCAGGAAGTCGCTTAGACGACGCAAACGTTCACCTCCCGGACGGGTCTTTGGCCACACCAGGTAATAATTCAGTCCGCTGGCGACCGCCGTCGGCCACGGCAGACTCAAGCGTCCCTGGGCAACGTCTTCGGCCACCATCAGCAGATCGCCCATGGACACCCCATAGCCCCTAGCCGCCGCAATCATCCCGAGTTCCAGGGTATCGAACACCTGCCCGCCCTTGAGCGACACCTGATCCGACAGCCCCATGTGTTCCAGCCAGCTACGCCAGTCCCGGCGATCCGGAGTCGGGTGCAGCAGCTCGGCGCTGGCCAGCCGCGCCACGTCCCACGGCTGATCGTTGAGCAGATTCGGCGCGCCGACCGGAATCAGCTCCTCTGGAAACAGCAGGCTGGCTTCCCAGTCCGGCGGGAAATGTCCGTCACTGAGCAACACCGCGCAATCGAACGGCTCGTTGTTGAAGTCCACCGAGTCCACATCCATCCACGCGCTGGTCAGTTGCACCTCGTTGCCTGGCTGCAAATGGCGGAAGCGACTGAGCCGCGCCAGCAACCAGCGCATGGTCAGGGTCGATGGGGCTTTCATGCGCAGGATGTCATCTTCGGCGCGCAAGGTATTGCAGGCCCGTTCCAGCGCGGCAAAACCGTCGCGGATGCCCGGCAGCAGCAGGCGCGCCGACTCGGTCAGTTGCAGGTTGCGCCCGCTGCGGTGGAACAAGCGGCAGGCGAAGTGCTCTTCGAGCGTGCGGATGTGCCGGCTCACCGCACTCTGAGTGATCGACAACTCCTCGGCTGCCCGGGTGAACGAACTGTGGCGTGCCGCCGCTTCGAATGCGCGCAGGGCATACAAGGGTGGAAGACGACGGGACATGCACAGCGCTCCAATGGCGGGATTGCGCCAACTTAGCAGAATCGCGGCAGGATGAGTTTTAATCATGCCACCCATCCTTTTTATCCCTTTGTGCAACCTGCGCCAAACCCTGAGAATCGACGGTCTCTTGCTCCCTCTTTTATAAGGATGTGAACGCCATGCAGCGTCCTGTGCGTACCGAACTCTGGGCCATCCTGCGGCTGGCGGGGCCGTTGATCGCCTCGCAGTTGGCGCACATGCTGATGGTGCTGACCGACACCCTGATGATGGCCCGCCTCAGTCCCGAAGCACTGGCCGGCGGCGGTCTGGGCGCGGCGAGTTATTCGTTCGTGTCGATCTTCTGCATTGGCGTGATCGCGGCGGTCGGCACTCTGGTGGCGATTCGTCAGGGCGCCGGCGACATTATTGGCGCCGCCCGCCTGACTCAGGCCGGGCTGTGGCTGGCGTGGCTGATGGCGCTCGGTGCCGGGCTGCTGTTGTGGAATCTGAAACCGGTGCTGTTGCTGTTCGGTCAGACCGAGACCAACGTCAACGCCGCCGGACAATTCCTGATCGCCTTGCCGTTCGCCCTGCCCGGCTACCTGAGCTTCATGGCCCTGCGCGGTTTCACCAGCGCCATCGGCCGGGCGACACCGGTGATGGTCATCAGCCTCGCCGGCACGGTGGCCAACTTCCTGCTCAATTACGCGCTGATCACCGGCATGTTCGGCCTGCCGAAACTCGGGCTGACAGGCATCGGCCTTGTCACGGCGATTGTCGCCAACTGCATGGCACTGGCGCTGGCGTGGCATATCCGTCGGCATCCAGCCTATGACGCGTACCCGTTGCGCGAAGGCCTGTCGCGGCCGAACCGGCAGTACCTCAAAGAACTCTGGCGTTTGGGCCTGCCGATCGGTGGCACCTATGCGGTGGAAGTCGGGCTGTTCGCCTTCGCGGCGCTGTGCATGGGCACCATGGGCAGCACGCAACTGGCGGCGCACCAGATCGCCCTGCAAATCGTCTCGGTGGCATTCATGGTTCCGGCGGGGATGTCGTATGCGATCACCATGCGCGTCGGCCAGCATTACGGCGCCGGGCAATTGAGCGATGCGCGGATGTCCGGGCGGGTCGGCATCGTCTTCGGTGCGGTGGTGATGCTGGGGTTTGCGATGGTGTTCTGGCTACTGCCGAATCAGCTGGTCGGTTTGTTCCTCGACCATAACGACCCGGCGTTTGCCGAGGTGATTCGTCTGGCCGTGAGCCTGCTCGCCGTGGCAGCGTGGTTCGAACTGTTCGACGGCACGCAGACGATTGCCATGGGCTGCATTCGCGGGCTCAAGGATGCCAAGACCACGTTTCTGGTCGGGCTCGGTTGCTACTGGCTGATCGGTGCGCCGGCGGCGTGGCTGATGGCGTTCCATCTGCACTGGGGGCCGACCGGCGTCTGGTGGGGGCTGGCGCTGGGCCTGGCCTGCGCAGCGGTGAGCCTGACGCTGGCGTTCGAATGGAAGATGAAGCGGATGATTCGGCTCGAGCCGCAACCTCAAGGCTTCAAGATCGCTCAACCGGAATGACAGGCCGGCGGGAGCAACCCTGCTCCCGCCCACTGGTACTTCAGACCACAATTCCCAGCGGAGGCTGACTGGCATCAGCCACCAGATAATCAACCAGCTCTGCCAACGGCAACGGCTTGCTGATCAGGTAACCCTGCACCTGATCGCAGCCGAACCCGCGCAACAGATCCAGTTGCTCGCGGGTTTCCACCCCTTCGGCCACCACTTCCAGATGCAGGTTGTGCGCAAGGTTGATCATCGCGTGCACCAGTTTGCGGTTCTCTTCGCGCTGCTCCATGCCGCCGACAAAGCTCTTGTCGATCTTCAGCAAGGTGATTGGCAGGCTGTTGAGGTGCACGAACGACGAGAACCCGGTGCCGAAATCATCCAGCGAGAAACGCACGCCGAGGCGACCCAGAGCGTCCATGGTCTGCTTGACCAGATCGCTGCGGCGCATCACGGCGGTTTCGGTGAGTTCGAATTCCAGCCACTGCGCTTCAACACCGCGCTCGGCGATCAAACGGCTGAGCGTCGGCAGCAACTGGCTGTCCTGAAACTGGCGGAACGACAGGTTGATCGCCATGTGCAGCGCCGGCAGACCGCGCTCGCGCAATGCCTGCATGTCACGCAGGGCCCGGGAGATCACCCAGTAACCGAGCGGCACGATCAGACCGCTCTGCTCGGCCAGCGGCACGAATTCGCTAGGAGGCAACAGGCCGCGCTCACTGTGGCGCCAGCGCACCAGCGCTTCGAGGCCGACGATCTGGCCGTCCTGCAGGTTCAGGCGCGGCTGGTAATGCAGCTCCAGCTCATCGCGACGCAAGGCCCGGCGCAGCTCGCTTTCGAGGTCGGCCATGCTTCGCGCGTTGCGGTTGATCCGCTCGTTGAAGATGTGAAAGGTGCAGCCCTGCGTGCTCTTGGCCTGCTGCATGGCGATGTGCGCGTGCCACATCAGCGGATCGGCGCCGCCCTGGGCGCGGGCATGGGCGATGCCGAGGCTGGAGCCGATCAGCAGGCTTTCGCCATCGACCCAGTAAGGTTCGGCCAGAGCTTCGGTGATGCGTTCGGCCATCCATTCCGCCCGTTGCGGGGCGCGGCGGGTGTCGATCAGCAGGGCGAATTCATCGCTGCCGAGGCGCGCCAGTTGATCGCCGACTTCCAGCTGACTTTTCAGCCGCGCGACGACTTGCAGGATCAGGCGATCGCCGGCCTGGTGGCCGAGGGCGTCGTTGGCGTGACGGAAGTTGTCGAGATCGAGGTGCCCGAGGGCCAGGCCGCGGCCGTCGTTTTCGGCGAGGCGTGCCGTGAGCAGGGTCTGGAAACCCTGACGGTTGGCGATGCCGGTCAGGGGATCCTGTTCGGCCAGGCGTTGCAGGGTGTTTTCCAGCACGCCGCGTTCGCGCACATGCCGCAGGCAACGCCGGAGCATGCCGGCATCGAGGGCATCGAATACCAGCCAGTCGCTGACGCCATCGGGCGCGGTCGCCGGCTCGTGTTCCAGAAGCAATACCGTCGGCAGGCTGCAACGGCCAGGCGCCGGCTGCAACGCGGGAACGGTCAACAACACCGCGTGGCGATTGTCTTCGAACAGACTGCTGACCGACTCCCAGTTCGGCGCGCTGATCAGCACCGCCGCACTCCCCAACGGAGCCAGACACTCGCGCAATAACGCTGTCCACGCTGGCTCTTCGGCCAGTAGCAGCAAACGCAAGGGTTCGACAGGCGTAGTCAAGCTGACTCCCTAGACTCTGCAATGATGTGGGCGGCGGGCATTATGCCGTTGCGGCAACCAATGACCAAACGACAACGGTTATCAGAACGTTATTTTGTGTCACGAATGAGAACATTAGCCGCAAAATCACCGCGCATCCTGCGTGAAAGTAACAAAACCGGCAAATTTGAATCGCGTGCTGCGTCACAAGTCGGAGAGAGCAGCACAAATCGCTGAGCCTGTTAAAATGCCGGCCCATTTCGTCAACGACTCCCGAATTTTCGTATGTCCCGACTCAATCCCCGGCAGCAAGAAGCCGTGAACTACGTCGGCGGCCCTCTATTGGTGCTCGCCGGTGCTGGCTCCGGCAAGACCAGCGTGATCACGCGCAAGATTGCGCACCTGATCCAGAACTGCGGCATTCGTGCCCAGTACATCGTCGCCATGACCTTCACCAACAAGGCCGCGCGCGAGATGAAGGAACGGGTCGGCACCCTGCTGCGTGCCGGCGAAGGTCGCGGCCTGACGGTCTGCACCTTCCACAACCTGGGCCTGAACATCATCCGCAAGGAACATGAACGGCTGGGCTACAAACCCGGTTTCTCGATCTTCGACGAAACCGACGTCAAGTCGCTGATGACTGACATCATGCAGAAGGAATACGCAGGCGACGACGGCGTCGACGAGATCAAGAACATGATCGGCGCCTGGAAAAACGACCTGATCCTGCCCGCCCAGGCCCTGGAAAACGCCCGCAACCCCAAGGAACAGACCGCCGCCATCGTCTACACCCACTACCAGCGCACGCTCAAGGCGTTCAACGCGGTGGACTTCGACGACCTGATCCTGCTGCCGGTGAAACTCTTCGAAGAGCACGCCGACATCCTCGAAAAGTGGCAGAACAAGGTGCGTTACCTGCTGGTCGACGAATACCAGGACACCAACGCCAGCCAGTATTTGCTGGTGAAAATGCTCATCGGCAAGCGCAACCAGTTCACCGTGGTAGGCGACGACGACCAGTCAATCTACGCCTGGCGCGGCGCACGCCCGGAAAACCTGATGCTGCTCAAGGACGACTACCCGTCCCTGAAAGTGGTGATGCTGGAGCAGAATTACCGCTCCACCAGCCGCATCCTGCGCTGCGCCAACGTGCTGATCTCGAACAACCCGCACGAATTCGAGAAGCAGTTGTGGAGTGAGATGGGCCACGGCGACGAGATCCGTGTGATCCGCTGCCGCAACGAGGACGCCGAAGCCGAGCGCGTGGCCATGGAAATCCTCAGCCTGCACTTGCGCACCGACCGCCCGTACAGCGATTTCGCGATCCTCTATCGCGGCAACTATCAGGCCAAGCTGATCGAGCTGAAACTGCAGCACCATCAGGTGCCGTACCGTTTGAGCGGCGGCAACAGCTTCTTCGGCCGTCAGGAAGTGAAAGACCTGATGGCCTACTTCCGCCTGATCGTGAACCCGGATGACGACAACGCCTTCCTGCGGGTGATCAACGTGCCGCGCCGGGAAATCGGCTCGACGACCCTGGAAAAACTCGGCAACTACGCCACCGAACGCAAGATCTCGATGTACGCCGCCACCGACGAACTCGGTCTGGGCGAGCATCTGGACAGCCGCTTCACCGATCGCCTGTCGCGCTTCAAGCGCTTCATGGACAAGGTGCGCGAGCAGTGCGCCGGCGAAGACCCGATCTCCGCCCTGCGCAGCATGGTCATGGACATCGACTACGAGAACTGGCTGCGCACCAACAGTTCCAGCGACAAGGCTGCGGACTACCGGATGAGCAACGTCTGGTTCCTGATCGAAGCCTTGAAGAACACCCTGGAAAAAGACGAAGACGGCGAAATGACCGTCGAGGACGCCATCGGCAAACTCGTCCTGCGTGACATGCTCGAACGTCAGCAGGAAGAGGAAGACGGCGCCGAAGGCGTGCAGATGATGACCCTGCATGCGTCCAAGGGCCTGGAATTCCCTTACGTGTTCATCATGGGCATGGAAGAGGAAATCCTCCCGCACCGTTCCAGCATCGAAGCCGACACCATCGAAGAAGAACGCCGCCTGGCCTACGTGGGCATTACCCGCGCGCGCCAGACCCTCGCGTTTACCTTCGCCGCCAAGCGCAAACAGTACGGCGAGATCATCGACTGTGCGCCAAGCCGCTTCCTCGATGAACTGCCGCCGGACGACCTGGCCTGGGAAGGCAACGACGACACACCGACCGAAGTCAAAGCCGTGCGGGGCAACAGCGCATTGGCTGATATACGCGCGATGTTAAAGCGCTAGAATTGACCACTTTTTACTAGACCTTCGGCGCACAAAGCGCCAAATGAGGACAGCTTCATGGAAGCATTGCACCAGAAAATCCGCGAACAAGGCATTGTGCTTTCCGACCAGGTCCTGAAGGTCGACGCCTTCCTGAACCACCAGATCGACCCGGCCCTGATGAAGCTGATCGGCGACGAATTCGCCACGCTGTTCAAGGATTCGGGCATCACCAAGATCGTCACCATCGAAGCCTCGGGCATCGCCCCGGCGATCATGACCGGTCTGAACCTCGGCGTGCCGGTGATCTTCGCCCGCAAGCAACAGTCCCTGACCCTGACTGAAAACCTGCTGTCGGCGACCGTTTACTCGTTCACCAAGAAGACCGAAAGCACCGTGGCCATCTCCCCGCGCCACCTGACCAGCAGCGACCGCGTGCTGATCATCGATGACTTCCTGGCCAACGGTAAGGCGTCCCAGGCACTGATTTCGATCATCAAGCAGGCCGGCGCTACCGTCGCGGGCCTGGGCATCGTGATCGAGAAGTCGTTCCAGGGCGGCCGTGCAGAGCTGGATTCGCAGGGTTACCGCGTCGAGTCGCTGGCTCGCGTGAAGTCGCTGAAGGATGGCGTGGTGACTTTCATCGAGTAATCGCTGATAGGCGCAAGCTTGCCGCCGCATCCCCGGGATGCGGCGGATGCTACTGCGCGGTGGCCTTCAGGCCAGTGAGCAACAACCGCTGAAACAGGTCTTCCTTCAGACCTTCCGGGTTCGTGAGTTGCATCCGCTCCAGATGCTCGGGGAAAGTCGAAGCCTCAGGCGCGTCCAGCGCTGCCTTGCCCAGTTCCAGAATCTCGGTCAGCTTGAACTTGCTCTTGAGCCAGTTCAGCGCACGCAGCAGATCCTTCTCGACCTCAGTGAAATCGCAGCCCAGCGGATACTCCGGAAACAGATTCGGATGCCGCGCGGCAATCGCCTGCAAGCGTTGCGGGGTGTTGTCGGTAAAGCGCGGATTGAGACGGAAATCCTTCGGCAGCTTGCCGACCTTCTGCGCCTGCTCGATCAGGCCCTGCTGGAAGCGCGAGTCGCTGATGTTCAACAGCGACTCGATTACCACCGCATCCGACTTGCCGCGCAGATCGGCGATGCCGTACTCGGTGACCACGATATCGCGCAGGTGCCGTGGGATCGTGCAGTGGCCGTACTCCCAAACGATGTTCGAACTGACATCGCCGCCGGATTCGCGCCAGCTGCGCAGCAGCAGAATCGACCGCGCATCGTGCAGCGCATGGCCCTGGGCAACGAAGTTGTACTGCCCGCCGACGCCGCTGAGCACCCGCCCGTCTTCCAGTTGATCCGCCACACCCGCGCCCAGCAGGGTCATGGTGAACACAGTGTTGATGAACCGCGCATCCAGACGCTGCAGGCGTTTGAGCTCTTCCTGACCGTACAGCTCGTTGATGTAGCTGATGCGGGTCATGTTGAATTCGAGGCGTTTGCTCAGCGGCAACTCACGCAAGCGCTCATAGAAGCTGCGCGGCCCGAGGAAGAAACCGCCATGGATCGACAGGCCATCGGTTTGCGCAGCCTCGTCGAGGGTGCCGGCGTTGGCCTGCTCCTGAGTCTGTACATCCGGGTAGACCTTGCGCCGGATGATCCCGGCTTCGGCCAGCACCAGCAAGCCGTTGACGAACATTTCGCTGCAACCGTACAGGCCTTTGGCGAAGGGCTCGATGCCGCCCTCGCGTTCGATCAATTGCGCCCACTGGCTGAGATTCACATCGGCCAGCAACTCCCGGTAGCCAACATTGTCGGCCTGACGCGCCAGCAATGCAGCGGTCAGCGCGTCGCCCATCGAGCCGATGCCGATCTGCAAGGTGCCGCCATCGCGTACCAACGTACTGGCGTGCAAACCGATGAAGTGATCCTGAAACCCGACGGGCATGTTCGGCGTGGAAAACAGCGTGCTGCTGTCCTTCTCGTCGACCAGCAGGTCAAAGGTGTCGATGTCGACTTCGGCGTCGCCTGGCATGTATGGCAGCTCGGTGTGCACCTGGCCGACCAGCAGAATGGTCTCCCCCGCCGCCCGGCGTTTGGCGATCATCGGGAACAGGTCGAGGGTGATGTCCGGGTTGCAGCTCAGGCTCAGGCGATCCGGGTGTTCGCTACTGCTGGCGAGCAGCTGCGCCACCAGGTTCAACCCGGCGGCATTGATGTCGCGGGCGGCGTGGCTGTAGTTGCTGCTGACGTAATCCTGCTGGGCCGGCGCGCTGTTGAGCAGGCTGCCGGGCTGCATGAAGAATTGCTCGATGCGGATGTTGGACGGCAGGCTGTCGCGGTGCAGGTCGGCAAGAAATTCCAGTTCCGGGTAATCACCGAACACCCGCTCGACGAAGGGTTCGATGAAGCGCTTCTGCAAACCGTCGCCCAACGCAGGCCGACCGAGGCACAGGGCGGTGTAGATCGTCAGCTGCCGTTCGGGCAATCCGGCAACCCGCCGGTACAGCGCGTTGACGAAGGGGTTGGGTTTGCCCAGCCCCAGCGGCAGGCCCATGTGGATATGCGCCGGCAACCGCGCCAGCACGTCGTCCACTGCCTGTTCGATCGAACACAACTGCACCATCTGAAGCCTCCTGCCCGTTCCGTGAATAGGGGTAGACCGAGATTGCCTTGAGTTTGCTGCAATGAACAGCTTGGGGATTGGATCGGAATGTGTGCAAGGCTTCAGATCGCTCCCCTCACCCTAGCCCTCTCCCAGAGGGAGAGGGGACTAAATGGAGGATATTCGAGAGGTACGCCGACTTGAAATAGCTAGGCCGAATCCATAATCGACAAGGTCTTTCAGGTCGATGTCGGACGCAAGACACCTCGGTCGGCCCCCTCTCCCTCGGGGAGAGGGCTGGGGTGAGGGGGCTTCTGATTCTCGGGCACAAAAAAACCGTCCGAAGACGGTTTTTTTCGTCAGAAGCGCGGCTTATTTCAGGCCGGACATCTTCTGGATCGCACCTTTCAGCTCGTCGTCCGAGCAATCGGCGCAGGTGCCTTTCGGCGGCATGGCGTTGATGCCGGTGATGGCCTTGGCCAGGATGCCGTCGAGGCCGCCCTGGTGATCGGCGCGCTCTTTCCAGGCTGCGGCGTCACCGATTTTCGGTGCGCCCAACAGGCCGGAGCCGTGGCAAGCGTTGCAATGTTTGGCAATCACTTCGTCAGGCGTCTTGGCGCCGCCACCGCCGCCTGCCGAAGCAGCGACTTCCATCCCCTTGCACTCTTGCCCCTGAACACACACCTGGCCGACCGGCTCGAGGCGTTTGGCAATGTCGTCATTCGTCGCAGCTTGAGCGCTGACAGCCCAGAGGGCCAGTACGGTTGCTGGTGCAGCCAGCATTTTCATAATTAGGTTCACGCGTTCACCCTCAATGGTGGCTATTCACGCCTGCGGCCACGGTTCGCAGGCGGGCGCAAGTATAGCGGTTAGCCCGCTTCACTGAAACAACCCCAAAGTCGAAGGGGTTATATCGCGCTGTGGAAAAACGTTTCGGGTGCCTTCGCCGGTATGGCCTGGCGCCTCTTTGTTTAAAAATTCGCCGGCGTGGCTGCGCTGATTAGTCGCGCCGGTGCATCGAACGGATTACGGAAACGATGCGGCTTGGTACTTTCAAAGTAGTAGCTGTCGCCGGCTTCGAGGATAAAAGTTTCAAGACCCACCACCAGCTCCAGGCGCCCTTCCACCAGAATCCCGGTTTCCTCGCCTTCGTGGGTGAGCATTTCTTCACCGGTGTCGGCGCCCGGCGGGTAGATTTCATTGAGGAACGCGATGGCCCGGCTAGGGTGCGCGCGGCCGACCAGTTTCATGGTCACGGCGCCGTCGGAAATGTCGATCAGCTCGTTGGCCTTGTAGACGATCTGGGTCGGTTTTTCCTGCAGGATCTCTTCGGAAAAGAACTCGACCATGGACATGGGAATCCCGCCCAGAACTTTCCTCAGCGAACTGATCGAAGGGCTGACGCTGTTCTTTTCGATCATCGAAATGGTGCTGTTGGTGACGCCCGCGCGCTTGGCGAGTTCACGCTGGGAAAGCCCTTTGAGCTTGCGGATCGATTGCAGTCGTTCACCGACGTCCAAGGCTGGAGCCTCCTGATGCTGTAGAAATATTGAGCGTTATCATGGCGACAGCGTTCAGTATTTACAACACTTGGGCCCCGCTCGCGCTTCAACCCTCGGAATAGAGCCTTGGCACCCGGCGCAGGTTGCAGAAGATCTGGTACGGAATGGTGTCCGCCCACTTCGCCACGTCGCTGGCGAGGATGTTCTTGCCCCACAACTCGACGGTCGAACCGAGGCCGGCTTGCGGCACGTCGGTCAGGTCGATGCACAGCATGTCCATCGACACCCGGCCAAGAATGCGGCTGCGCTGACCGGCCACCAGCACCGGGGTGCCGGTCGGCGCCTGACGCGGATAACCGTCGGCATAACCCATGGCGACCACGCCGATGCGCATCGGTTTGTCGGTGATGAATTTTGCGCCGTAACCCACCGGCTCACCGGCCGGCAATTCGCGCACGCTGATGACTTTCGATTCCAGCGTCATCACCGGTTGCAGGCGCTCGGCCACGGCGTTGGCTTCTTCGAACGGGGTGGCGCCGTAAAGCATGATGCCCGGGCGCACCCAGTCGCTGTGAATCTGCGGCCAGCCCAGCACCGCCGGCGAGTTGCGCAGGCTGACTTCGGCCGCCAGGCCCTGACGCGCTGCTTCAAACACCGCAACCTGCTCGGCGCTGCTCTGCTCGTGCAGCTCATCGGCCCGGGCGAAGTGGCTCATCAGCACGACTTTCGCCACGTTGCCGCTGGCCAGCAAACGCTGGTAAGCCGCCGGGTAATCCTTCGGATGCAGGCCCACGCGGTGCATGCCCGAGTCGAGCTTCAGCCACACGGTGATCGGTTTGCTCAACGCCGCCTGCTCGATCGCTTCGAGCTGCCACAGCGAATGCACCACGCACCAGAAATCGTGCTCGACGATCAGCGCCAGCTCATCGGCCTCGAAAAAGCCTTCGAGCAACAGCACCGGCGCGCGAATCCCGGCGGCACGCAGCTCCAGCGCTTCTTCGATGCACGCCACCGCGAAGCCGTCCGCTTCAGCCTCCAGCGCCTGGGCGCAACGCACTGCGCCGTGGCCGTAGGCATCGGCCTTGATCACCGCCAGTGCCTTGGCACCGGTGACTTCACGGGCGATACGGTAGTTGTGACGCAGGGCTTGAAGGTCGATCAGGGCACGGGCAGGACGCATGGCAGCAGACTTCTTGGCGGTCATGGGAATAAAAACCGGCGCTGGCTGACGGCGTGAACCGCCAACAGCACCGGGAGAGGGATCTTTACAACGGGTTACGGCAACGCGGCGACGATGGAGATCTCGACCAGGATGCTCGGCTTGGCCATCTTCGCTTCAACCGTGGCACGGGCCGGGGCGGCGCCCTTGGGCAACCACTGATCCCACACCGAATTCATGCCTGCAAAGTGCGCTTCGATGTCGTTCAGGTAGATCGTCGCCGACAGCAGATGCTGTTTGTCGGTGCCGGCCAGATCGAGCAGGCGCTCGATGTTGGCGAGTACGTCGCGGGTCTGCTGTTCGACACCGGCGTTGAAGTCATCGCCGACCTGCCCGGACAGATACACCGTACCGTTGTGGCTGACGATCTGACTCATGCGCTCATTGGTGAGCTGGCGCTGGATTGCCATGCTTTGCGGACTCCTGGGTGGTGTTGCCATAACGGGAAATATCGAGGCCTTCGGCGCTGATCTGCGGCTTTTTCTTCGCCATCAGGTCAGCCAGCAAGCGACCGGAGCCGCACGCCATGGTCCAGCCGAGGGTGCCGTGACCGGTGTTCAGGAACAGGTTCTTGAACGGGGTGGCGCCGACGATCGGCGTGCCATCCGGGGTGGTTGGACGCAGGCCGGTCCAGAAACTCGCTTCGGCCAGATTGCCGCCCTGAGGATAAAGGTCGTTGACGATCATCTCCAGGGTTTCACGCCGACGCGGGTTCAGCGACAGGTCAAAACCGGCAATCTCCGCCATGCCGCCGACGCGGATGCGGTTGTCGAAACGGGTGATCGCGACCTTATAGGTCTCGTCGAGGATGGTCGAAGTCGGGGCCATGTCCGGGTTGGTGATCGGCACGGTCAGCGAGTAACCCTTCAACGGATACACCGGGGCCTTGATGCCCAGCGGCTTGAGCAGTTGCGGCGAGTAGCTGCCGAGAGCGAGCACGTAGCGGTCGGCGGTTTCCAGCTTGCCGTCGATCCACACGCCGTTGATGCGGTCACCGGCGAAGTCGAGGCGCTGGATGTCCTGGCCGAAGCGGAACTCCACACCGAGCTTGGTGGCCATTTCGGCGAGGCGGGTGGTGAAGATCTGGCAGTCGCCGGTCTGGTCGTTCGGCAGGCGCAGGGCACCGGCGAGGATGTCGGTGACACCGGCCAGCGCCGGTTCGACGCGAGCGATGCCGGCGCGGTCGAGGACTTCGAACGGTACGCCGGATTCTTTCAATACGGCGATGTCCTTGGCGGCGTTATCCAGTTGCGCCTGGGTGCGGAACAACTGGGTCGTACCGAGGCTGCGGCCTTCGTAGGCGATGCCGGTTTCGGCGCGCAATTCATCGAGGCAGTCGCGGCTGTACTCGGACAGGCGCACCATGCGCTCCTTGTTCACCGCGTAACGGTTGGCGGTGCAGTTGCGCAGCATCTGCGCCATCCACAGGTACTGGTCGATATCGGCGGTGGCCTTGATTGCCAGCGGCGCGTGGCGTTGCAGCAGCCACTTGATGGCCTTGAGGGGAACGCCCGGCGCAGCCCACGGCGAGGCGTAGCCCGGCGAGACCTGGCCGGCGTTGGCGAAACTGGTCTCCATGGCCGCGGCGGGCTGCCGGTCGACCACCACCACTTCAAACCCGGCACGGGCCAGATAGTAAGCACTGGCGGTACCGATGACGCCGCTACCCAAGACCATAACGCGCATTTTGTATCCCTCATCGCGGCGTGCCGCGTACGTCTGTTGTTAGAGCAATGATGCGCGCAGTGTAAAAAAGATTTGCCAGTGCTTTTCACTGTATAAGCGCCTATATTTGGCGACAATTCTCGGCAAAAACCCTTTTCACGGAGGCGCATCCCCTATGCGTACCAACACTCAGACCAAACGTGAGCTGGACAAGATCGACCGCAACATCTTGCGGATCCTGCAGGCGGACGGGCGGATTTCATTCACCGAACTGGGCGAGAAGGTCGGGCTCTCCACCACGCCGTGTACCGAGCGGGTGCGGCGCCTGGAGCGCGAGGGGATCATCATGGGGTACAACGCCCGCCTGAATCCGCAGCACTTGAAGGGTAGTCTGCTGGTGTTCGTCGAGATCAGCCTCGACTACAAATCCGGCGATACTTTCGAAGAGTTCCGACGTGCGGTGCTGAAATTGCCCCACGTGCTGGAATGCCATCTGGTGTCAGGGGATTTCGACTATCTGGTGAAGGCGCGGATTTCCGAAATGGCCTCGTACCGCAAGCTGCTGGGCGACATCCTGCTCAAGCTGCCGCACGTGCGCGAATCCAAGAGCTACATCGTGATGGAAGAAGTGAAAGAGAGCCTGAGCCTGCCGATTCCGGACTGATCGCTCAAACCAGCACCTGCCGGTTTTCGGCCATGTACTCGAACACCTGCTTCTCGACCCGTGGGTGAATCAGTTCCACCGGTCGCCGGCCGTTGGGGCACGGCAAGGTCTGGGTGGTGCCGAACAGCCGGCAGATCAGCGGCCGCTCGTCATACACCGTGCAGCCATTCGGTCCCAGGTGCACACAGTTGAGCTCTTCCATGGCCGCGTCCTGCTCGGCGCGGGTCTTGCGCGGCAGGCGGGACATTTCCTCGGGCGAGGTGGTCACCGGCCCGCAACAGTCATGACAGCCCGGCACGCATTCGAACGTGGGAATCTGCTGACGCAGGGTGCGGATTTTCTGACTGTTGCAGCTCATTGCAGCGGTAACCGGAGCGAAATAGGCGGCAATTGTGCCGCAAAAGCCGTGATCCAGACACCACGGGCCGACCAATGTTGCCCGGCCTCGGGCCTGCGGCTTATGCTCCGTCAAATTTTCTCGACACCCGCTCAGGATGACGCCCATGAATGCCCGCGCCCAAGCCACCGCGAGCCAACCCCACGTTGCCTCTTATTACGCCGCCAGCAGCCTGCCGCAACCCGACCATCCGGTGCTGCAAGGTGAACTGATCGCGGACGTGTGCGTAGTCGGCGGCGGTTTCTCCGGGCTGAACACCGCGCTGGAACTGGCTGAACGGGGTTTGAGCGTGGTGTTGCTGGAGGCGCACCGGATCGGCTGGGGCGCCAGCGGCCGCAACGGCGGGCAGCTGATTCGCGGGGTCGGTCACGGCCTCGATCAGTTCGCCAACGTGATCGGCGCCGACGGCGTGCGTCAGATGAAACTCATGGGCCTGGAAGCGGTGGAAATCGTCCGCCAGCGCGTCGAAAAATTTCAGATCCCTTGCGACCTGACCTGGGGTTACTGCGACCTCGCCAACAAACCTTCCGATCTGGAAGGTTTTGCCGAGGACGCCGAAGAGCTGCGCGGCCTCGGTTATCGCTACGAAACCCGACTGCTGCAAGCGAACGAAATGCACACCGTGGTCGGTTCCAACCGCTACGTCGGCGGTTTGATCGACATGGGTTCCGGGCATCTGCACCCGCTGAACCTGGCACTCGGCGAAGCCGCAGCAGCGCAGCAACTCGGGGTGAAGCTGTTCGAGCAATCGGCGGTCACCCGCATCGACTACGGCCCTGAAGTCCGGGTGCATACAGCACAAGGTTCGGTGCGAGCGAAAACCCTGGTGCTGGGTTGCAATGCCTATCTCAACAATCTGAATCCGCAACTCAGCGGCAAGGTGCTGCCGGCCGGCAGCTACATCATCGCCACCGAACCGCTGAGCGAAGAACAGGCCCACGCTCTGCTGCCACAGAACATGGCGGTCTGCGACCAGCGGGTGGCGCTGGATTACTACCGGCTCTCGGCGGATCGTCGTCTGTTGTTCGGTGGCGCCTGCCATTACTCGGGGCGTGATCCAAAGGACATCGGCGCGTACATGCGGCCGAAGATGCTCGAAGTGTTTCCGCAGCTCGCTTCAGCGAAGATCGATTATCAGTGGGGCGGGATGATCGGCATCGGTGCCAACCGTCTGCCACAGATTGGCCGGCTCGCCGATCAGCCGAATGTGTATTACGCCCAGGCCTATTCCGGCCACGGCGTGAATGCCACGCACCTGGCGGGCAAGCTGCTGGCCGAGGCCATCAGCGGCCAGCACAGCGGCGGCTTCGACCTGTTCGCCAAAGTGCCACACATCACCTTCCCCGGCGGCAAGCATCTGCGCTCGCCGCTGTTGGCGTTGGGGATGTTGTGGCACCGGCTTAAAGAATTGGTGTGAGCTCGTTCCTACGCTCCTGCGTGGGAACGATCCCTCTAAATCCGCCAGAACGGCTTCAACCCCTCCTCCAGCGCCTGCTCGCGGGTCAGCCCGATGTCCTTGAGCTGCTCGGGCGTCAGGCGCAGCAACGCCTTGCGCGTGTGCAGACGATGCCAGAACAGGCCCCAGCGACTCAGGCCGGACGGTGCGTTGCGCATGATCTCGTTGCGCGCGTTGTCCTGTTGCCCTGCCTCCAGTTCCTGACTGTGTAACGTCAGCCGCACATCGCTCAAACCGTTCATTTTCATTGCTCCTGTTTACTTGGGTAGCCAGAGATTCCATGATGCGCGGGCGAGCAAAAGCATTACAGATTCAACACATCTGTATTATTTCCATACAGATTTGCTGTCTCTGCGACTGAATTGTCGATTTACGCCGCATCTGTACTGGTTTAACGAATCATCTGCATCGAGGCAGTGCCATGACGCTCTATGTGAACCTCGCCGAATTGCTCGGCACCCGCATCGAACAAGGCTTCTACCGTCCTGGTGATCGCCTGCCGTCGGTGCGCGCCTTGAGCGTAGAACACGGGGTGAGCCTGAGCACGGTGCAGCAGGCCTATCGCATGCTGGAAGACAGCGGCCTGGCCACGCCGAAACCCAAGTCCGGGTACTTCGTGCCGGTCGGGCGTGAGTTGCCGGAACTGCCGGCAATCGGGCGCCCGGCGCAACGGCCGGTGGAGATTTCCCAGTGGGATCAGGTGCTGGAACTGATTCGCGCCGTGCCGCGCAAGGACGTGGTGCAACTCGGTCGCGGCATGCCGGACATCTCGTCACCGACGATGAAACCGCTGCTGCGCGGGCTGGCCCGTATCAGCCGCCGTCAGGACATGCCCGGTCTGTATTACGACAACATCCACGGCACCCTCGAACTGCGCGAACAGATCGCCCGGCTGATGCTCGATTCCGGCTGCCAGTTGAGCGCCAGCGATCTGGTGGTCACCACCGGTTGCCATGAAGCACTGTCCACCAGCATCCACGCGATCTGCGAGCCCGGCGACATCGTCGCAGTGGACTCGCCGAGTTTTCACGGCGCCATGCAGACCCTCAAAGGCCTGGGCATGAAAGCCCTGGAAATCCCCACCGACCCGCTCACCGGTATCAGCCTCGAAGCCCTGGAACTGGCGCTGGAGCAATGGCCGATCAAGGTCATCCAGCTCACGCCCAACTGCAACAACCCGCTCGGCTACATCATGCCGGAGTCGCGCAAACGCGCCCTGCTCAACCTGGCCCAGCGCTTCGACGTGGCGATCATCGAGGACGATGTGTATGGCGAACTGGCCTACACCTACCCGCGCCCGCGCACGATCAAATCCTTCGACGAAGACGGCCGCGTATTGCTGTGCAGTTCATTTTCTAAGACTCTCGCGCCGGGACTGCGCATCGGCTGGGTCGCACCCGGTCGCTACCTCGAACGCGTGCTGCACATGAAATACATCAGCACCGGTTCCACCGCGCCCCAGCCGCAGATCGCCATCGCCGAATTTCTCAAGGCCGGACACTTCGAACCGCATTTGCGGCGGATGCGCACGCAATACCAGCGTAATCGCGACGTGATGATCGACTGGGTGACGCGTTACTTCCCGGCCGGCACCCGCGCCAGCCGCCCGCAAGGCAGCTTCATGCTCTGGGTTGAACTGCCGGAAGGTTTCGATACGCTGAAACTGAATCGTGCGTTGCACGATCAGGGCGTACAGATTGCTGTCGGCAGCATCTTTTCCGCCTCGGGCAAGTACCGCAATTGCCTGCGCATGAACTACGCGGCCAAACCCACAGCGCTGATCGAAGAGGCTGTGCGCAAGGTCGGCGCGGCGGCGATCAAGCTTCTGGCGGACAGTCACAACTGACGCACCTCAGCGCAAGCGAAATCCCAGATCGGTGTCGAAACGGGTCAGGTCACTGACCCGGCTCGCCGCCGATGGAACCCGCGCGTCCAGTTCCAGCTCGACTTCCATTCCCTGACCTTCGATTCCAACTCCGGCGAGCGCAGGTATCAGTCTGGAACCGGGACGAAGGACATCAGCATCCGGCCCCTCAATGAGCCACTGCGTCAGCCTGCCGTCGACCCGCACGTTCAACACACGGACTTTGAGCGTACCGGCGCCGAAGCGGTAGTGCCCGGCATCGACGGCCGACCCGATCAGTTCCAGACGCAACGGACCGGGCCGGCTGCACTGGACAGTGGCCTGAGCACGGCGAAGACCGAAACTCAACGATTCACCTTGTACCGATTGCGCCAGCAATTGCCCGCGCGTCGTGGTGCCGAAATCGATGGCGGCCGGGCCGAGCCTGACCGTGCAATCGGGGTTCGCCTCCACACCTTCCATGAATGCCAAAAGCCCCGTCAGCAGCACGCACGTGGCGCCTGTCTTCAATCCTTGCATGGTGTTTTCCTTTTTCAGACAGTACGGCAGATGGCCGATGCGGTTTCATACAAGGCGTCGACGTCAGGCTCCAGGCTCATGGCGAATTCCAGGTGACACCGCTGGCCATCCGGCAACAGCACATGCAACTTGAGGTCTGGCTGCACGTCCGGCAGGAAAATCTGCCCAGCCTCCAGCACGCTGGTGACGTACCGCCCCTGGTCATCAAAAACACCGACACCCTTGCGGACAAAATGGCTGTCCGGCATGCGCGCCTGCAACAGCACGCGCCGTGCGGTGACCATGTCGAACGCCATGTTTGCCACCGCGGCACGCCCGGCTTCAACCTCCTGATAAGCGTTGTGCACATCGACATTGCGCCCCAGGCTAGCCGTGTCGAGTTCGACCCGTCCTTTGCTGTACGCCGGCAGACTCGCTGCCACGGCGTGCCCGGAATGATCGGTCCAGACCGGGCCACGCGGGGTGTTCAACTTCACCCCGGCGCTGTCACCGGCCTTGAGCAAGGCGAAGGTTTCGCGCAGCGGATAAGGCGACAGCGTCACGCCGTCACTGTGTACCAACGCTCCGCCGCGCAGGCCGATGTCATAGTTCTGGTTACCGGCGCCGCTACGGGAATAGCCCATGTCCATCTGACTGTAGCGGGGCAACAGATTGACCCGCCCGTTGAACCCGGCGCTGCCGTCATCCGGTCGCTCGGCGCCGATGCTGTAGGCCAGGGTGTCGCTGGATTGTTCATTGAAGCGCAGACCGCTGCGGGTGCCGCTCACGGCGTCGTTACGCACGTAACCGCGCAAGGTCTGGCGGGCGCCCAGAGGCAAGCTGACACTCAGATAGGCCGCTGTGCCACGGGCATCATCGGAGGCCCCGGCGACATCCCGTTCAACCGTGAATGTCACAGTGGCCCGCCGAATACTCTGCGACCAGGCCAGGGCGACTCTGGACGTGGCCATCCCGTCAAACATGGAGAAGCGCGAGTAGCTGGCGGAAAAGCCTCCGTACACCGGGCTGCTGGTGCTCAGGTTTGCCGTCAGTTGATTGCGCACTCGCTGGAAGGGTCGATCATTGCGCGAATCCCAGGTGGTGTCCGACAGCGTGCGGAAACCCTGGGTCTGCTGGGTCAGCGCAACACTTGTCGACAACCTTCCACTCAACCGACCGCTGGCCGTCCACTGCAATTGCGTGCCGGACACGGCCTGATCCTGTGCCCTGGAAATCACCTGGCGCCCACCGAGTATCAGCCGATCACCGATGCCGCCCTGCATTGCCCAGCCCAGCGACTCATAGCCTGTGCCAAGCATGGCGCCGGCCGTGACCTGCCCGCGCGGACCCAACTGCCAGTCCTTGCTGGCGGCAAGGAAGGACGGCGCATCACGCTCGTCACCGGCATAGCGCCGTACCTGACCGACCGCCAGCCCATAGCCCGCCGCCCTGCCCGTCATCCCGCCCCGCAACTGCGTCGCCGGCACAATGAAACGCCGTTGCTGCCCGTCCTCTTCGTGCACCGTCACTTCCAGATCCACGCTCTGGCTGAGCAGCGGCAAACCCACCAGCGTGAACGGCCCACCGGGCACCACCGTGGTGTAGATCAGCGCACCGTTCTGGGTGACTTCGATTCGCGCGGCGGAATAGGCAATGCCTTCAACCCGCGCACCTGAGCTGTCATCGTCCAGCGCCATCAGGGCCAGTTCCGGTTGCACCTGAACACCGTTGAACGCCTCACCGGCAAACAGCGGCGAGACCATGTTCAACTGACCCAGTTGCAGGTTGGCCCGGTAGCGTTCCGAGGTGTGTGAGGCGTAGGCATACAAATGCTCGAGACGATCTTGTCCGGCAAACTCGCTGTACACCTGACGACTGCGAAACGACCAGTCAGCCGCATTCAGGCCCAGCTCGGCATTCAGGTTGCGGAACTGCGAAGACTGGCCGGCAAAACGACTGCCCAGGAGCAAGGCGTCGTAGTTGAACAGGCCTGCCGTGCCCCCGTTCAGAAAGCTGCGATCGGCCGGGCGATCGGGCACCAGCGCATCGGTGGGCAACAGCAGCGAGATGTGTTCCTGTGACGGATCGGCTTGTACCACCGCACCCCGAAAGTGCCGGGCGAACAGTTCGCACCCCGCCTTACCCGACGGCTCGACGTAATCCGCCGCCCGGATGCCGCCCCGCTCCAGAAGGGACGGCGTGAAGCACAACTCGCCTTCGGCATCGAACACCACCTGCACCCGCCCCTTCGGCACACCGTTGACCGACAGCGCGACGGCCTGCACGCCCTCGCGAAAACGCGGCGCCTGGCTGAAGTACTCGGCCAGGCGCGGATCCAGCCCGCGTGATTTCAGTACATCCTGATTGAACTGCACGGACACACCCTCGGCGCTTCTGGCGACAGGAGCGGAGCCAAGAACGATGATCAGCGCCGCGCCGGCCAGACAACGCCAATGCATCAATCCGTCACCAAAGGAGCATCGAAGTGCGCAATGGCGAAACCGTAGGTGGTCACCGGAAACAGCCGCACCTGAAGCGGCACATGGTTCGAATCAGGCGTTCCGCTCAAGGTCAGTTGCTCGCCGGGCAGCACATAGGTGCGTCCCAGATCCATCTCTTTACTGCCAGGCAGTAGCGTCACCGAATGGCCCAGCCGCACCACATACGGACTGGGATTGCGCACTTGAATCTCAGCGCCTTGCCGCGACCAGACCAGATGCTTCCACGGCTCGCGGTCGACCGGCAGATTCGCCGGACGCAGGATTGCCGGAATGTTCTGCCGCACGCTCAGGCTCACCTGCGCCTTGCCCGTCGAGTCCTGCGGCGCGATCCCTTCGAATACCACTCGCTTGAGGCGCTCGGTCTTCAAAGGCTCTGCACTGCGCAGGATGAAACGCACGCGCTGGGTTGCACCAGCCTCGACCCGTGCCACCGGCGGTGTCAGCAGAAGCAATGACTCGGTGTCCTGCGGCACGTCTTCAACAGAGGTGTGCAGCAGCGCGGGATGCGATTCACTGTTGAACACATTGATACCGGCCTCACCCACGCCTTCGTCGAGCACTACGACAGGCGTCTCGGGCACCATTCCCGCCGCCCGGACAGGGCCGGGCACCCACAAGAAAACCAGCAGGATGCTGGCGATGGCATTTCGCACAAAGGCGTTCATGACGTTGTCCACAGGCGAGCGCGCAGCCGGCTTCCATGCCGGGCCACAGGCCAGCCGATAACATTGATTGAAGAAGACAGGCTTCGGAAGCGACCGACGCCTGTCGATGATTTGCGCGTTGCGCGATCTGTCAGAGGTAGAGCAGCTCGAACGTTGCCGAGCCGTTGAGCGCGATTTCAGAGGCGATCGGAAGCCTCGACGCCGGCCCGATCACCGGCACCAGTGTCATGGGAAAGGTGTGCACCACGCCAGGCAGCGGCCCGGCAGCCAGACTGCGGCCCCAGGAGTAACGAAGATTGCCTTCATAGTTTTTACCGACCAGCGTGGCAGGCGCCGGGACGTCCCAATTGGCGTTTGCACCTTGCTTGTACATCACGATCGAGGTTTGACCATCAACGGTCGGCGTGCCGAAGCGCAGACCATATCCACCGATCTTTGTGCCGGCCACCTCGCCAATCCCGTAGATGTACATGGCCCAGTCCGAGCCATCGACGACGATTCCGGGCAATTGGGTATGGGCCTGGTTGTCATGCACCTTGATGGCCATGGGTGCGGAAGCCGAACAACTCACGTTCAGGGAGACGTTGTGATTGGTCAGCTCGGTCTGACTGTCCCGGTTCAGTGACGCAGCGGAAATGTCACCCAGGTCCACTGTGTTGCCGCCGGCAAAGGACGGCGTGCACGAGGTCGGGATAATGGTGCCGGTTATGGTCAGGTCTGCACCATCGGCCATGGCCAATGCCGGACACAGGGCGCTTGCGACAGCGATTGCACGAAAGGTCTTGCGCATGAAAATTCTCACTCCATAAGAATCGAAAGATGACAGCCAGCTGCGCTTCTTCTGCTGAAAAACAGGAACTTTCCTGCCTCAGAATCAGCGCCGTCATTATTCAGATTGCTTCCCGGCAGCGATGTAAGGCGAGGGCACAATCAGCAACGGAAAAATCGCTGCAAGGCGTAGCTGATATGAGTCTGAAAAATCCTCAATATGTTTAATAAACGGTGTTCTGCCGACAGCCATGAGCTACAAACCGCTCTGCCCAAGGGATCGGATCAATTGCCCGCGCGAACGGGCAACACGCTGCGCATGCCGTGCCATACTCCAGACCTCGCCCATACCCGGAACAACCCGACTTGAGCTCCAGACACTTCCTGCCACCTGCACTGTTGTCCGCCCTGTTGCTCACCGGATGCGCCTCGCTGGATGTCCCGCGCGAACCAAGCCAGGCGCTGCCGGCGTCCGACTCCGCGTTCGGTCGTTCGATCCAGGCCCAGGCGGCGCCCTACAAGGGCCAGTCCGGCTTTCGCCTGCTATCCAACAGCACCGAAGCCTTCACCGCTCGCGCCGAGCTGATCCGCAACGCGCAACGCAGCCTCGATTTGCAGTACTACATCGTCCATGACGGCATCAGTACGCGAATGCTGGTGGAAGAAGTGTTGAAGGCCGCCGATCGTGGCGTGCGGGTGCGGATCCTGCTGGACGACACCACCAGCGACGGCCTCGACCTGATCATTGCCACCCTGGCGGCACATCCGCAGATCCAGATCCGCCTGTTCAATCCGCTGCACCTGGGGCGCAGCACCGGCGTGACCCGGGCGGCCGGGCGGCTGTTCAACCTGTCGCTGCAACACCGGCGGATGCACAACAAGTTGTGGCTGGCGGACAACAGCGCGGCCATCGTCGGCGGGCGCAATCTGGGCGACGAATACTTCGATGCCGAGCCCAACCTGAACTTCACCGATATCGACATGCTGAGTGTCGGGCCGGTCGCCGAGCAGCTCGGGCACAGTTTCGACCAGTACTGGAACAGCGCCCTGAGCAAGCCGATCGACGAGTTCCTCTCCAGCAAACCCACGTCCAAAGACCTGCAGAACACCCGCACGCGCCTGGAAGAATCCCTGGAGGAAACCCGCAAACAGAATCACGCGCTGTATCAGCAGTTGATGACCTACCGCACCGACCCGCGCATGGATATCTGGCGCAAGGAGCTGATCTGGGCCTGGAACCAGGCGCTGTGGGATGCGCCGAGCAAGGTGCTGGCCAAGGGCGAACCCGATCCGCAATTGTTGCTGACGACCCAACTGGCGCCAGAGCTGACCGGCGTCAGCAAAGAACTGGTGATGATTTCTGCCTACTTCGTGCCGGGGCAGCCGGGGCTGGTCTACCTGACCGGCCGCGCGGATGCCGGCGTGTCGGTGAGCCTGCTGACCAACTCGCTGGAAGCCACCGACGTGCCGGCGGTGCACGGTGGTTATGCGCCGTATCGCAAGGCGTTGCTGGAACATGGCGTGAAGCTGTTTGAGCTGCGGCGCCAGCCTGGGGATAACTACGGCAGCGGCCCGCACCTGTTTTACAGCAAGTCCTATCGCGGCTCGGATTCGAGCCTGCACAGCAAGGCAATGATCTTCGACGGCAAAAAATCGTTCATCGGCTCGTTCAATTTCGACCCGCGCTCGGTGCTGTGGAACACCGAAGTCGGGGTGCTGGTGGACAGCCCTGAACTGGCAGCCCACGTTCGCGAACTGGCCTTGCAAGGCATGGCGCCAGCGCTCAGCTACGAAGCGAAACTGCAGGACGGAAAAGTGGTGTGGGTCACCGAGGACAACGGCCAGATGCACACCTTGACCAAAGAGCCCGGCAGTTGGTGGCGGCGCTTCAATGCGTGGTTCAGCACCACGGTGGGACTGGAGCGGATGCTGTAGCAGCCCGCTCCAGCCGCTTCATCAAGCAGGCTCCGGCACCTTGCCGAATGCCCCTTGCCGCGACAGCAGAATCACCAGCCCGAACGCCCCGGCTGCCATCAACCACGGTAGCGCATGCCCGCTGATCCACTGACTGCCCGCGCCCGCCATCAACGGCCCGACCAGACAACCGACGCCCCACAGCTGCGCGACATGCGCGTTGGCGCGCACCAGTGCATCGTCGCGGTAGCGTTCGCCGATCAGGATCAGCGACAGGGTGAACAGGCCACCGGCACTGGCGCCGAACAGCACCCACAGCGGCCAGATCAGCAAGGTGTCGAGCAGCATCGGGATCGCCAGACTCGACAGCATCAACACCACTGCGCAGCCGGTGAACAAGGTCCGCCGTGACAGATAATCGGCCAGCGCACCGATGGGCAATTGCAGCAGCGCATCGCCCACCACCACGGTACTGACCATCGCCAGCGCAATCTCTGCGGTGAACCCTTGTTGCAGGCAATACACCGGCAACAGCGTCAGGATCATCGCTTCGAACGCGGCGAACAACGACACCGCCCAGGCGATGGCCGGCAATTCGCGAGCGAAGCCCCACAGATCGCCGAAGGTCACGCTGCTGGCCTCACTGCTTGGTGCGCCGCTGCGACCCAGCAGCAGAAACGGCGAAGCGATCAGCAGACCGACACCCACCCAAAAACCGTAATCGTGATCCGTTCCCAGTGCGCCCAACAGCAACGGACCAGACAGTTGGCTCAACGCATAACTGCTGCCATACAGAGCGACCAATCGTCCTCGCCACTGCTCGACCACCAGTTGATTGATCCAGCTCTCGCCGAGGATGAACACGATGGTCAGGATCACCCCGATCATCAGCCGCAGCACCAGCCAGATCGGGTAGCTCGGCAGCAGCGCCAGCAGGCCGATGGACAGTGCCCCGGCCCACAGACACAGGCGCATCAGGTTCGCGGTGCCGAAACGCGCTGCCAGATGACTGGAAATCTTCGCCCCCAGCAACACGCCAATGGCCGGCATTGCCGCCATCACGCCAATGGCGAACGAGCCGTAGCCCCAGCCCTCCAGGCGCAACGACACCAGCGGCATGCTGACACCGAGGGCCAGGCCAACACTCAAGACAGACGCCAACACGGCGAAATACGTCGCCCAACGCATGGTCCACGCTCCTGTGGATAATTTTTATGTGCACCACAAAACACTGTGGGAGCGAGCTTGCTCGCGAAAACGGTTTCACATTCAGCAAATGTGCTGACTGATACACCGCTTTCGCGAGCAAGCTCGCTCCCACAGGGATCTTTGTATCGTTCGGGAGCCCGCCTCGGCAGGCTCCCTCAACGGTTTACAGCTTGATCCAGGTCGCCTTCAGCTCGGTGTATTTGTCGAACGCGTGCAGCGACTTGTCACGGCCGTTGCCCGACTGCTTGAAGCCGCCGAACGGTGCGGTCATGTCGCCGCCGTCGTACTGGTTGACCCATACGCTGCCGGCACGCAGGGCCTTGGCAGTCAGGTGCGCCTTGGAAATGTCCTGAGTCCAGACCGCTGCCGCCAGGCCGTAAGGCGTGTCGTTGGCGATGTTGATCGCTTCCTCGGCAGTGTCGAAGGCAATGACCGACAGCACCGGGCCGAAGATCTCTTCCTGGGCAATTTTCATCGCGTTGCTCACGCCGTCGAAAATCGTCGGCTCGACGTAGGTGCCACCGGTTTCCTGAAGAATGCGCTTGCCACCAGCCACCAGTTTGGCGCCGTCGGTGTGGCCCGATTCGATGTAGGACAGCACGGTGTTCATCTGCTGGGTGTCAACCAGCGCGCCAACGTTGGTAGCCGGATCCAGCGGGTTGCCCGGTTTCCAGGTTTTCAGCGCCTCGATCACCATCGGCAGGAATTTGTCCTTGATCGAACGCTCGACCAGCAGACGCGAACCGGCGGTGCAGACTTCGCCCTGGTTGAAGGCGATGGCGCTGGCGGCGGATTCGGCGGCGGCTTGCAGGTCCGGTGCATCGGCAAACACGATGTTCGGGCTCTTGCCGCCAGCTTCCAGCCAGACGCGTTTCATGTTCGATTCGCCGGAATAGATCATCAGTTGCTTGGCGATCTTGGTCGAACCGGTGAACACCAGAGTGTCGACATCGTTATGCAGAGCCAGCGCCCTGCCGACGGTGTGGCCGTAACCCGGCAGTACGTTCAGCACGCCTTTCGGAATGCCGGCCTCGACCGCCAGTTCCGCGATACGGATGGCGGTCAGCGGGGATTTTTCCGACGGCTTGAGGATCACCGAGTTACCGGTCGACAGGGCCGGGCCGAGTTTCCAGCAGGCCATCATCAGCGGGAAGTTCCACGGCACGATGGCGCCAACCACGCCGACTGGCTCACGGGTTACCAGACCCAGTTGATCGTGCGGCGTAGCGGCGACTTCGTCGTAGATCTTGTCGATCGCTTCACCGCTCCAGCTCAGCGCTTGCGCAGCACCCGGCACGTCGATGTACAGCGAATCGCTGATCGGCTTGCCCATGTCGAGGGTTTCGAGCAGGGCCAGTTCTTCGGCGTGCTGCTTGAGCAGGCCGGCGAAACGGATCATGGTGGCTTTGCGTTTGGTCGGTGCCAGGCGCGACCAGACGCCGGAATTGAAGGTGGCGCGGGCGTTTTCCACGGCGCGCTGGGCGTCGGCGGCGTCACAGCTGGCAATCTTGCCCAGCAGACGACCATCGACCGGGCTGATGCACTCGAAGGTCTCGCCGGAGACGGCATCGGTGTACTCGCCATTGAGGTAGGCGCGGCCTTCGATCTTCAGGTCGCGGGCGCGTTGTTCCCAGTCGGCACGAGTCAGGGTGGTCATTCGAGTGTCCTCCTCTTGTTCAATACGAGCGCCGCGATCGTCGCGGTCGTCCTCAGGAATACTGCCCGGCCAGCCTGCTTTTCGGCCCAAGGCATCCGCCACCCTAAACCAGCGGCCGGGGTTGTTTCAATATATTTGACATAAGCTCGCCATACGGCCTTGCGGCGTTCAATTTAATCAACATAGACTTTGGCCCTTTCACGCCATCGCGCCGTCATCACGGGAGAAAACAACAATGAACATCCAGAACGTCGTCGACATCAGCCTGACCACAACCGAAGCCGAACGCTATCGCCCGGACCCGGCCAAAGTGCTCAAGGGCGATCCCGAGCAAGCGGTGTTCAATCAATACGACAGCCCTTGCGGGCAAATGGGCGTCGGCGTGTGGGAAGGTGCGGTGGGCCAGTGGACGGTGAATTACACCGAGCACGAATACTGCGAAATCCTGCAGGGCGTTTCGGTGCTGCGTGATGGCGAAGGCAATGCCAAGACCCTGCGTGTCGGCGACCGCTTCGTGATTCCCGCCGGTTTCCGTGGTACCTGGGAAGTGCTGGAGGCTTGCCGCAAGGTCTATGTGATCTTCGAACAGAAGGCCTGAGGCCTTTCGTCAGGCAACAAAAAAGGCCCGTATCGTGAGATACGGGCCTTTTTCGTAAGTCGGGAAAAATCAATTACTTGATTTTGCCTTCCTTGTAGATCACGTGCTTGCGAACAACCGGATCATATTTCTTGATCTCGATTTTGTCCGGGGTAGTACGCTTGTTCTTGTCGGTAGTGTAGAAGTGACCAGTACCGGCGCTCGAGATCAAACGAATCAATTCACGCATGATTAGCTCCCTTAAACCTTGCCGTCGCGACGCAGCTCGGCCAGCACAACGCTGATGCCACGCTTGTCGATGATACGCATGCCTTTGGCGGAAACGCGCAGGCGTACGAAACGTTTCTCTTCTTCAACCCAGAAGCGGTGATGCTGCAGGTTCGGCAGGAAACGACGACGGGTTTTGTTGTTTGCGTGGGAAATGTTGTTCCCAGTCACCGGACCCTTACCGGTAACTTGACATACTCTAGACATGCCTCAGCCCTCTAAAACCACATGCCCAACCCGGCATGGGTTGGCCGCTTAATCTCTAGTCATTGTGGCGCCAGGCGCCGCGATTCTTTAGAGGTCTTACCGGCTACACCTACAAGCGAAGGAACCGGGCCCCTAGAAAAGAGCGCTGCTTTATACCAGAAAGACCACGGAGCAACAACTTTCCGTGTGCAAAGAATGGCTAAAAAGCCGCTTTTTCCGGCTGAAAGCGCTTTGGGTAAAGGCTGCCGGCAATTTATACCATTCGTCGAAGAAAACCGATCATACCCGCGATCGAGACTTTTCCCGCCGTCTCTTCCGACAAATCCTGCGCCGCGCAGCCCCGAAAATGCAAAAAGGGGATAGTCATTTGCAATCGCGACCACTAGGGTAGGCCTTTTCCAGACTGCACTTGCAGATGGGCCTTCGATCTGTAAAGGAAGCCGACCATGCGCCTCGCTGCCCTCCCCCTGCTCTTCGCCCCGCTGTTACTGAGTCCACTGGCCCAGGCCGCCGCCCTGAGCGTCTGCACCGAGGCCAGCCCCGAGGGCTTCGACGTGGTGCAGTACAACTCGCTGACCACCACCAACGCATCGGCCGACGTGCTGATGAACCGCCTGGTGGATTTCGACACCGCCAGCGGCAAGGTCGTCCCGAGCCTGGCCGACAGCTGGGAAGTCAGCACCGACGGCCTGACCTACGTGTTCAAGCTGCACCCGCAGGTGAAGTTCCACACCACCGACTACTTCAAGCCGACCCGCGAACTGACCGCCGAAGACGTGAAATTCAGCTTCGACCGCATGCTCGACCCGGCCAACCCGTGGCACAAAGTTGCCCAGAGCGGCTTCCCTCACGCCCAGTCGATGCAGCTGCCGAGCCTGATCAAGAAGATCGACGCGCTGGACCCGCTGACCGTGCGCTTCACCCTCGATCATCCGGATTCGACGTTCCTGGCGACCCTGAGCATGGGTTTCGCCTCCATTTATTCGGCTGAATACGCCGACAAGCTGCTGAAGGCCGATGCCACCGACAAGCTCAACAGCCAGCCGGTCGGCACCGGTCCGTTCGTGTTCACCCGGTTCCAGAAAGACGCGTCGATCCGCTACAAGGCCAACCCGGACTACTTTCGCGGCAAGCCTGCGGTAGATCCGCTGATTTTCGCCATTACCCCGGATGCCAACGTGCGCCTGCAAAAGCTGCGGCGTAACGAGTGTCAGATTGCCCTGTCGCCAAAACCACTGGACGTACAGGCGGCTAAGCAGGAGCCGACGCTGAAAGTCGAAAAGACTGACGCGTTCATGACCGCATTCGTCGGCATCAACAGCCAGCATCCGCCGCTGGACAAACCGGAAGTGCGCCAGGCGATCAACCTCGCCTTCGACAAGGCCAACTACCTTAAAGCCGTGTTCGAGGACACTGCTGAAGCCGCCAACGGCCCGTATCCGCCGAACACCTGGAGCTACGCGAAGAACTTGCCGGGTTACGCCCACGACGTGAACAAGGCCAAGGCGTTGCTGGCCAAGGCCGGATTGAAGGACGGCTTCCAGACCACCATCTGGACGCGCCCGTCCGGCAGCCTGCTCAACCCGAACCCGAGCCTGGGTGCACAACTGCTGCAATCGGACCTGGCGGAAATCGGCATTCAGGCAGAAATCCGCGTGATCGAATGGGGCGAACTGATCCGTCGCGCCAAGGCTGGCGAGCATGACCTGCTGTTCATGGGTTGGGCCGGCGACAACGGCGACCCGGACAACTTCCTCACGCCGCAGTTTTCCTGCGCAGCGGTGAAGTCCGGCACCAACTTCGCCCGCTATTGCAACGCCGATCTGGACAAGCTGATCAGCGCCGGCAAGACCACCAGCGAGCAAGGTGTGCGCACCAAGCTCTACGAACAGGCGCAGGCGCAGATCCAGCAGCAGGCATTGTGGCTGCCGCTGGCGCATCCGACCGCCTATGCGCTGACGCGTAAAGACGTGCAGGGCTATTCGGTGAGCCCGTTCGGGCGGCAGGACTACTCCAAGGTCACCCTCAAGTAATCCGCCTCGGCTCGCAGCGACCACGGTCGCTGCGAGCTACATCCAACCACACTCCGCCATCGACAGCGGCTCACCATCGCCCACGATGAAGTGATCCAGCACCCGCACATCGATCAGCTCCAAAGCCTTCTGCAAGCGCTTGGTCAATAATCGATCAGCCTGACTCGGATCGCTGTTCCCCGACGGATGGTTGTGGCACAGAATCACCGCCGCCGCGTTGTTGGCCAGGGAACGCTTCACCACTTCCCGGGGATGCACGGCGGTGTTGTCGATCGAGCCGCGAAACAGCGTCTCGAAAGTCAGCACCTGATGTTTGGAGTCGAGAAACAGGCAACCGAACACCTCGTGTGGCTCGTGGCGCAGCATGGCCTTGAGGTAATCACGCACGACCTGCGGGTTTTCCAGCGCCGTTTTCTGGCGCATGCGCTCGGCCAGGTGTCGCCGGCCCATTTCCAGCACGGCCTGCAATTGAGCAAATTTCGCCGGTCCCAGTCCCAATTGTTCACTGAACGTTGCGAGATCGGCCTCAAGCAAGGCTCGCAAGCTGCCGAACTGACCCAACAGGTGTCTCGCGACATCCACCGCGCTTTTGCCGGATACACCCGTGCGCAGAAAAATCGCCAGCAATTCGGCATCGGAAAGACTTCCCGAGCCCTGTTCCAACAGCTTCTCCCGCGGCCTTTCCGCCGCCGGCCAATCGCGAATACTCATACACCTTCCTTGTCTGTGGGCGCCGCTGTTCCGTAGCGGTCGCTGTGATATCGTAGCCCATCTTTTTTGCGGGCGAATTCACCCTGGGGAGGGGGTTTCGCCACGTATGTCACCAACGAAATGAAAGGCAGACCTATGCAGCGGCTGTATCGGAAACGCATCGTTCTGGGCGTCGGCGGCGGTATTGCTGCCTACAAGAGCGCCGACCTTGTGCGCCGCCTGATCGATCAGGGCGCCGAAGTGCGCGTGGTCATGACCCGTGGCGGCAGCGAATTCATTACCCCGCTGACCATGCAGGCCCTGTCCGGCCACCCGGTTCACCTGGACTTGCTCGACCCGGCCGCCGAAGCGGCGATGGGCCACATCGAACTGGCCAAATGGGCCGATCTGGTGCTGATCGCCCCGGCCACCGCCGACCTGCTGGCCCGTTTGGCCCAAGGCATCGCCAACGATCTGCTGACCACGCTGGTGCTGGCCACCGACGCCATCGTCGCGGTCGCCCCGGCCATGAACCAGGCCATGTGGCGCGACCCGGCGACCCAGGCCAACCTGCAACTCCTTGAAAGCCGTGGCCTGAAGACCTTCGGCCCGGCCTCGGGCAGCCAGGCCTGCGGCGACGTCGGCATGGGCCGCATGATGGAAGCCACCGATCTGGCTCAGCTCGCGGCGGACTGCTTCCAGCGTCAGGCGTTGACCGGCAAGCACGTGGTGATTACCGCCGGCCCGACCCAGGAAAACATCGACCCGGTGCGCTACATCACCAACCACAGCTCCGGCAAAATGGGCTTCGCCCTGGCTGAAGCGGCAGTGGAAGCCGGCGCCCGCGTCACGCTGATCAGCGGCCCGGTGCATTTGCCGACGCCGGATCGCGTCACCCGCATCGACGTGGTCAGCGCCCGCGACATGCTTGCCGCGTGTGAAGCCGCGATCCCTTGCGACATCTTTATCGCCTCGGCGGCGGTGGCGGACTACCGTCCGGAAGTCGTCGCCCCGCAAAAATTGAAGAAAGACCCTACGAGCGGCGATGGCTTCGTCCTGCAAATGGTGCGCAACCCGGACATACTGGCCACCATCGCGACCCGTCCCGACCGTCCGTTCAGTGTCGGCTTCGCCGCCGAGACCGAACACCTGCTCGACTACGCTGCACGCAAGCTGAAGGACAAGAATCTCGACCTGATCGTCGCCAACGACGTCGCCAACCCGAGCATCGGTTTCAACAGCGAAGAAAACGCCTGCAGCGTCATCGACCGTGCGTTGCACGCCACGGTTTTCGCCCAGACCAGCAAGAGCAAGATCGCTCGCCAGCTGGTCACTTTTATCGCCGAACGTCTGAACCAGGTTTAATTTACATGCACGCTTTGCAAGCCAAGATCCTCGATCCACGCATCGGTACCGAATTCCCGCTGCCGCAATACGCCACACCGGGCTCCGCCGGCCTCGACCTGCGCGCCATGCTGCAAGAGGACATCGTGATCAAACCGGGTGAAACCGTGCTGATTCCGACCGGTCTGTCGGTCTACATCGGCGATCCGAACCTTGCCGCGCTGATCCTGCCGCGCTCGGGCATGGGCCATAAGCACGGCATCGTGCTGGGCAACCTCGTCGGTCTGATCGACTCCGACTACCAGGGCCCGCTGATGGTCTCCTGCTGGAACCGTGGCCAGACCGAATTCACCATGCCGGTCGGCGAGCGTCTGGCGCAGCTGGTGCTGGTGCCGGTGGTGCAGGCGCACTTCGAAATGGTCGAAGAGTTCGTCGAGACCGAGCGCGGCGCTGGCGGTTTTGGCCATTCCGGCACCAAGTGATTGGTTTTGTGGCGAGGGAGCCTGCTCCTTCGCCATAAAAATACGCAGATTCATCTGGAAGCTTTACCGCTGAAAATCAAGGTATTGGCAGGCCAAAGCCACGCCGGACAAGGCGTCATGGCCCTTTCACACCACGAACTCTCTGTGAAAACCGCCGTCATACCCTTCAGTTTGAGCTTGCCGTCGAATGAATCGTCGGTGTGTCCAGCCACTTTCGAGATGGAGCAATTTCGCAGATGAGCACCCCCGCCCAAGTCGCCCCGAAGCTTCCCGACAGCATCTTCCGCGCCTACGACATTCGCGGCACCGTGCCGGAATTCCTCAATGCCGAAACCGCCTACTGGATCGGTCGCGCCATTGGCTCCCAAAGCCTGGCCCAGGGCGAACCGAACGTGTCCGTTGGCCGTGACGGCCGTCTGTCCGGTCCGGAACTGGTTGCAGAGCTGATTCGCGGCATCGCCGAAAGCGGCTGCCATGTCAGCGACGTCGGCCTGGTGCCGACGCCTGCGCTGTACTACGCCGCCAACGTGCTGGCCGGCAAATCCGGCGTGATGCTCACCGGCAGCCACAACCCGTCGAACTACAACGGCTTCAAGATTGTGATCGCCGGCGACACCCTCGCCAACGAACAGATCCAGGCCCTGCACGAGCGCCTCAAGACCGGCAACCTGAGCAGCGGCACGGGCAGCGTGACCCAGGTCGAGATCCTCGACCGCTACAACACCGAAATCGTCCAGGACATCAAACTGGCCCGGCGCCTGAAAGTCGTGGTCGACTGCGGCAACGGTGCGGCCGGCGTGATCGCCCCGCAACTGATCGAAGCGCTGAACTGCGAAGTCATCCCGCTGTTCTGCGAAGTCGACGGCAACTTCCCGAACCATCACCCGGATCCGGGCAAGCCTGAAAACCTCGTCGACCTGATCGCCAAGGTCAAAGAAACCAAGGCTGACATCGGCCTGGCCTTCGACGGCGACGGCGACCGCGTCGGCGTGGTGACCAACACCGGCACCATCGTGTTCCCGGACCGCCTGCTGATGCTGTTCGCCCGTGACGTGGTGGCGCGCAATCCGGACGCGGAGATCATCTTCGACGTCAAATGCACCCGTCGCCTGATCCCGCTGATCAAGGAATATGGCGGTCGGCCGCTAATGTGGAAGACCGGTCACTCGTTGATCAAAAAGAAAATGAAACAGTCCGGCGCACTGCTGGCCGGCGAAATGAGCGGGCACATTTTCTTCAAGGAACGCTGGTTCGGTTTCGACGACGGCATTTACAGCGCCGCACGGCTGCTGGAAATCCTCAGCAAGGAAAAATCTTCGGCCGAGGAGCTGTTCGCGACCTTCCCGAACGATATTTCCACGCCGGAAATCAATATCCATGTGACCGAAGAGAGCAAATTCAGCATCATTGATGCACTGCACGATGCGCAGTGGGGCCCAGGCGCCGACCTGACCACCATTGACGGCGTGCGGGTCGACTACGCCAAAGGCTGGGGCCTGGTGCGCGCGTCCAACACCACACCGGTGCTGGTGCTGCGCTTCGAGGCCGATGACGAGGCTGAATTGCAGCGCATCAAGGCTGTGTTCCATGCCCAACTGAAACGCGTTGCACCTGATCTCCAACTACCGTTCTGATTGCTGATTCACCCGGAGCCCTGAATGACCCTCGAACGCGATGCCGCCGCCAACACTGCCAAGGTCCTGTCCGAAGCGCTGCCTTACATCCGCCGATACGTCGGCAAGACCCTGGTGATCAAATACGGCGGCAACGCGATGGAAAGCGAGGAGCTGAAAACCGGCTTCGCCCGCGACATCGTGCTGATGAAGGCCGTGGGCATCAACCCGGTGGTCGTGCACGGCGGTGGCCCGCAGATCGGTGATCTGCTCAAGCGCTTGTCGATCGAAAGCCACTTCGTCGACGGCATGCGCGTCACCGATGCCGCGACCATGGACGTGGTGGAAATGGTCCTCGGCGGTCAGGTCAACAAAAGCATCGTCAACCTGATCAACCGTCACGGCGGCAGCGCCATCGGCCTGACCGGTAAAGACGCCGGGCTGATTCGTGCGAAAAAGCTCACCGTCACCCGCCAGACCCCGGAGATGACCCAACCGGAAATCATCGACATCGGCCATGTGGGCGAAGTGGTCGGGATCAACACCGAACTGCTGAACCTGCTGGTCAAAGGCAACTTCATCCCGGTGATCGCGCCGATCGGCGTGGGTGAAAACGGCGAGTCGTACAACATCAACGCTGACCTGGTGGCCGGCAAGGTTGCCGAAGCGCTAAAAGCCGAGAAGCTGATGCTGCTGACCAACATCGCCGGCCTGATGGACAAGTCGGGCACCGTACTGACCGGCCTGAGCACCCAGCAGGTCGACGACCTGATCGCCGACGGCACCATCTACGGCGGCATGCTGCCGAAGATCCGCTGTGCACTGGAAGCGGTTCAGGGCGGCGTGGGCAGCTCGCTGATCATCGACGGCCGCGTACCGAACGCGATCCTGCTGGAAATCTTCACCGACACCGGTGTGGGTACGCTGATCAGCAATCGCAAGCGTCCGTAAGCCGTAGCGCAAACAAAAAGACCCCGCTCAGCCTGGCTGAGCGGGGTCTTTTTTTGCCTGAAGCTGCGATCAGACGCCGAACTGGGCGCGATAGGCTTCAACGGCTGGCAGGTGCTGCTTGAGCTGCGGATCGTCAGCCAGGAACTCCAGCACCTGGTTCAGCGACACGATGCTGATGACCGGGATGCCGAAATCGCGCTCGACTTCCTGGATGGCCGACAGCTCGCCATTGCCGCGCTCCTGACGGTTCAGGGCGATCAGCACGCCGGCAGCCTTGGCGCCGTCCTGGGAAGCGATGATCTGCATCACTTCACGGATCGCGGTGCCGGCGGTGATCACGTCGTCGATGATCAGCACTTCACCGGTCAGCGGTGCGCCGACCAGGCTGCCGCCCTCGCCGTGGGCCTTGGCTTCCTTGCGGTTGAAGCACCATGGCAGGTCACGGTTGTGGTGTTCGGCCAGCGCCACGGCAGTGGTCGCCGCCAGCGGGATGCCTTTGTAGGCCGGGCCGAACAGTACGTCGAACGGAATACCGCTCTCGGCGATGGCTGCGGCGTAGAAACGCCCCAGCTGCGCCAGCGCGGAACCCGAGTTGAACAGGCCGGCATTGAAGAAGTAAGGACTGGTGCGCCCGGACTTCAGGGTGAACTCACCGAAGCGCAAAACGCCGCGATCGATGGCAAAACGAATGAAATCGCGCTGATACGCTTGCATGAAAAAAACCCCAAATACCACGGATTTAGCTAATTAGCTTGACGCCGTGTATCATACACGCACGCGATTTTTGGGGCCATTTATGCGGATCATCAGTGTGAACGTCAATGGTATTCAGGCTGCAGTCGAGCGCGGTTTGCTCAGTTGGCTGCAGGCACAGAATGCCGACGTCATCTGCCTGCAGGACACCCGTGCCTCCGCCTTTGAACTGGACGACCCAGCCTTCCAACTGGATGGCTACTTCCTTTATGCCTGCGATGCTGAAGTCCCTGCCCAAGGCGGTGTGGCTTTGTATTCGCGGTTGCAACCGAAGGCTGTCATCAGCGGTCTCGGATTCGAGACGGCCGACCGCTACGGGCGCTACCTGCAAGCAGATTTCGACAAAGTCAGTATTGCCACCTTGCTGCTCCCTTCGGGGATGAACGGCGATGAGGACTTGAACCAGAAGTTCAAGCTCATGGACGACTTCGGCAAGTACCTGGACAAACAGCGGCGCAAACGTCGCGAGTACATTTATTGTGGCTCGCTGTACGTCGCGCAGCAGAAGCTCGACATCAAGAACTGGCGCGACAGCCAGCAATCCCCGGGTTTCCTGGCGCCGGAACGCGCCTGGATGGACGAGATTGTCGGCAACATGGGCTACGTAGATGCCCTGCGCGAAGTCAGCCGCGAAGGCGACCAGTACAGCTGGTGGCCGGACAACGAACAGGCCGAGATGCTGAATCTGGGCTGGCGCTTCGACTACCAGATCCTGACCCCGGGCCTGCGGCGCTTCGTGCGCAGCGCACGCCTGCCGCGTCAGCCGCGGTTCTCGCAGCACGCGCCGCTGATCGTCGACTACGACTGGACGCTGACCATCTAAGCGGCCTTTCGCAGACACAAAAAAACCGACATCACTGTCGGTTTTTTTGTGGGCGATCGTTCGTTATTTGATCAACCGCCAGGTGAACGGATAACGGTACGGGAAACCTTCGTTGGCTTTCACCCCGCCGATAATCGTCAACACCAGCGCCGCAATGGCCAGCAGGCCGAACAGCACGAACCCGATAAGCAACAGCATCAAGACAAAGCAGACCATCGAGGCAATCGCCACGGTGATCTGAAAATTCAACGCTTCCTTGCCCTGCGCATCGATGAACGGATCGGTCTCGCGCTTCATCTGCCACAGGACCAGCGGCCCGATCAGCGTGCCGAACGGAATCCAGATCCCCAGCAAGGCGGACAAGTGACAAAACATGGCCCATTGGCGAACCTCCTGGCTCGGCTTGGGCAGCAACTCTTGCTCATCACTCATCGCGTCCTCCTTGCGGGTTACAAACCTGCTCAGTCGGCCAGTGCAGCCTTTTGCAGTTCGAAGATCTCGTTCATGCCTTTCTTGGCCAGCTCCAGCATCGCGTTCAGCTCTTCAGGCTGGAACGGCGCGCCTTCGGCGGTGCCCTGCACTTCGATGAAACCACCGGTGCTGGTCATCACCACGTTGAGGTCGGTCTCGGCGGCGGAATCTTCAAGATAGTCCAGATCCAGCACCGGCTCGCCCTGGTACATGCCCACGGAAACAGCGCCGATCATTTGCTTGAGCGGGTCGCCGCCTTTCAGGCCGCCACGCTTCTTGATCACTTTCAGCGCATCGACCAGCGCAACCATAGCGCCGGTGATCGATGCGGTGCGAGTGCCGCCGTCAGCCTGGATCACGTCGCAGTCGACGTACAGGGTGACGTCGCCCAGCTTGGACATGTCCAGCGCGGCGCGCAGGGAACGGCCGATCAGGCGCTGGATTTCCAGGGTACGACCGCCCTGCTTGCCACGGCTCGCTTCACGCTGGTTACGCTCGCCGGTGGCGCGCGGCAGCATGCCGTATTCGGCGGTCAGCCAACCCTGGCCCTGGCCTTTGAGGAAACGCGGCACGCCGTTTTCGACGCTGACGGTGCAGATGACTTTGGTATCACCGAATTCGACCAGTACGGATCCCTCGGCGTGTTTGGTGTAGTTGCGGGTAATGCGGATCGAGCGGAGCTGATCGGCAGCGCGACCACTTGGACGTTTCATAGGAGATACCTGTACTGGGGACGGAAAACTGCGGAGCATTATAGAGCCGCGCACCGCGCCTGGGCACTCGTTAAAAAATCCGGCCGACGACCGAAGGCCCTGAAACGCGCTTCGCCGACGGCCTGCAGCCCTTTGTCACACCGTGTGTTTGGGCGCATCTGCCGCACTGCGCTACAATCCTGCGCCTTTGCTGCCAGTCGGCTTAAATTCATTGATATCGAGCTGCGGAGCTTCAATTCGCGCCGATCTGTATCGCGAGGTCACCCCATGGTGCACAGCATGACCGCCTTCGCCCGCGTCGAAAAAGCCGGCGTTCAGGGCACCCTGAGCTGGGAGCTGCGCTCGGTCAACAGCCGCTACCTGGAACCCCACTTGCGCCTGCCGGAGTCGTTTCGCGACCTCGAAGGCGCCGTCCGCGAAGCCCTGCGCCAGGGCCTGTCGCGCGGCAAACTGGAATGCACCCTGCGCTTCACCGAGGAAAGCACCGGCAAGCCACTGCAAGTGGATCGCGAGCGCGCTGCGCAACTGGTCGCTGCCGCTGAAACCGTCGCCGGCCTGATCAAGAACCCGGCCGCGCTGAACCCGCTGGAAGTGCTGGCCTGGCCGGGCGTACTGGTGGCCGACGCCAGCGACCCGCAGGCGCTGAACGCCGAGGCCCTGGCTCTGTTCAATCAGGGCCTGAAAGACCTCAAGGCCGGCCGCGAGCGCGAAGGCGCGGAGCTGGCACGCCTGATCAACGATCGCCTGACCTCCATCGAGGAAGACGTGGTGACCCTGCGCGAACTGGTTCCGCAGATGCTCGCCACCCAACGCCAGAAAGTCCTCGACCGTTTCGCCGACATGAAGGCCGAGATGGACCCGCAGCGTCTGGAACAGGAAATGGTCATGCTCGCGCAAAAGAGCGACGTGGCCGAAGAACTGGATCGCCTGAGCACCCATATCATCGAAGTTCGCCGGGTGCTGAAATCCGGCGGTGCCGCCGGCCGGCGCCTGGACTTCCTGATGCAGGAGCTCAACCGCGAAGCCAACACACTGGGCTCCAAGGCCTTCGACCCGCGCAGCACCCAGGCGGCGGTCAACCTCAAGGTGTTGATCGAGCAGATGCGCGAACAAGTGCAGAATATTGAGTAAGGCTACCCCGACATGACCCACAGCACCGGCACCCTGTACATCATTTCCGCCCCTTCGGGCGCGGGCAAGAGCAGTCTGGTCAAGGCCCTGACCGACGCCAACCCGGAAATCCGCGTCTCGATTTCCCACACCACCCGCGCCATGCGCCCGGGCGAAGTGGACGGCGTGAACTATCACTTCGTGACCCGCGAAGAGTTCGTGAAGATGGGCGAGCACGGCGACTTCCTGGAACGCGCCGAAGTCTTCGGCAACTTCTACGGCACCTCGCAAAGCCGTCTGCAGCAGACCCTGGACGAAGGCCACGACCTGATTCTGGAAATCGACTGGCAAGGCGCCGAGCAAGTGCGCAAGCTGATGCCGCAGGCCCGCTCGATCTTCATTCTGCCGCCATCGTTGCAGGCCCTGCACCAGCGCCTGACCAACCGTGGCCAGGACAGCGACGAGATCATCGACGGCCGGATGCGCGAAGCCGTCAGCGAGATGAGCCACTACGTCGAATACGACTACCTGATCATCAACGACGATTTCGCCCACGCGCTGGACGATCTGAAAGCGATTTTCCGCGCCAATCAGCTGCAACAGAAACGCCAACAAGTGCGTTTCGGCAAATTGCTGGCGGAATTGCTGGGCTGAAACAGCACTTCCCAAAACCGCCGCAAGGGCTTTACATTGGCACTTGCAGCGCGTTGAAGAGTCTGGTCAAAAAATCAGCGCTTCCCTAATCGCTGGTGATTTTTTAAACTGTTGAGTCCGCTCGCCCAACCGGGCAGCGCGCATATTGCATTCGCTCCGAGGAATACCATGGCCCGCGTAACCGTTGAAGACTGCCTAGAACACGTGGAAAACCGCTTTGAGCTGGTCATGCTCTCTACCAAGCGTGCCCGTCAACTGGCCACCGGCGGCAAAGAGCCCCTGGTTCAGTGGGAAAACGACAAACCGACCGTAGTTGCGCTGCGTGAAATCGCTGAAGGCCTGATGAGCTACGAGTTCATCGCCGAGCAGGAAATCGTCCACGAAGACCCTGTCTTCGCTGCGTTCGAGGACGAGTCCAACGAGGCCGTCTAAGCCTATGCCTGGTCGACGTAGCACGGCGCGGGATCACAGCCTACGGCAGGAGACATCATGCCGAGCATAGACGCCCTCGCCGATCGCTTATCGACCTACCTCGGCAATGACCAGGTCAACCTGGTCCGCCGAGCGTATTTCTACGCCGAACAAGCCCACGACGGCCAACGCCGCCGCAGCGGCGAGGCGTACGTCACGCATCCTCTTGCCGTGGCGAATATTCTTGCCGACATGCACATGGACCATCAGAGCCTGATGGCCGCGATGCTGCATGACGTGATCGAAGACACCGGTATTGCCAAGGAAGCGCTGCAAGCGCAGTTCGGTGAAACCGTGGCCGAACTGGTCGACGGGGTCAGCAAACTGACCCAGATGAACTTCGAGACCAAGGCCGAAGCCCAGGCTGAAAACTTCCAGAAGATGGCCATGGCCATGGCGCGCGACATTCGCGTGATTCTGGTCAAGCTCGCCGACCGCCTGCACAACATGCGCACGCTGGAAGTGCTGTCCGGCGAAAAACGCCGACGCATCGCCAAGGAAACCCTCGAGATCTACGCACCCATCGCCAACCGATTGGGCATGCACGCGATCCGCATCGAATTCGAAGACCTCGGCTTCAAGGCGATGCACCCGATGCGTTCCGCGCGGATCTACCAGGCGGTCAAGCGCGCCCGGGGCAACCGCAAGGAAATCGTCAACAAGATCGAAGAATCCCTTGGCCACTGCCTCGCCATCGACGGCATCCAGGGTGAAGTCAGCGGTCGTCAGAAACACCTCTACGGCATCTACAAGAAAATGCGCGGCAAGCGTCGGGCCTTCAACGAGATCATGGACGTCTATGCGTTCCGGATCATCGTCGACAAGGTCGATACCTGCTACCGCGTGCTGGGTGCTGTACATAATTTGTACAAACCGTTGCCAGGGCGCTTCAAGGATTACATCGCGATCCCCAAGGCCAACGGCTATCAGTCGCTGCACACCACGCTGTTCGGCATGCACGGCGTACCGATCGAGATCCAGATCCGCACCCGCGAAATGGAAGAGATGGCCAACAACGGCATCGCCGCCCATTGGCTGTACAAATCCAGCGGCGACGAGCAGCCGAAAGGCACCCATGCCCGCGCCCGCCAGTGGGTCAAGGGCGTGCTGGAGATGCAGCAACGTGCCGGCAACTCGCTGGAATTCATCGAGAGCGTGAAGATCGACCTGTTCCCGGACGAGGTCTACGTGTTCACGCCCAAAGGCCGGATCATGGAGCTGCCCAAAGGCTCCACGGCGGTCGACTTTGCCTACGCGGTACACACCGACGTCGGCAACAGCTGCATCGCCTGCCGGATCAACCGCCGTCTCGCGCCGCTGTCCGAACCGCTGCAAAGCGGCTCCACGGTCGAGATCGTCAGCGCCCCCGGCGCACGGCCGAACCCGGCGTGGCTCAACTTCGTGGTCACCGGCAAGGCGCGCACGCACATCCGCCATGCGCTGAAACTGCAACGCCGCTCCGAATCCATCAGCCTCGGCGAACGCCTGCTGAACAAGGTGCTCAACGGCTTCGACAGTGCGCTGGAACAGATTCCGGCCGAACGCGTAAAGGCGATGCTCACCGAGTACCGCCTCGAGCTGATCGAAGACCTGCTCGAAGACATCGGCTTGGGCAACCGCATGGCCTATGTCGTGGCGCGCCGCCTGCTCGGCGAAGGCGAACAACTGCCAAGCCCGGAAGGCCCGCTGGCGATTCGCGGCACCGAAGGCCTGGTCCTCAGCTACGCCAAATGTTGTACGCCGATCCCGGGCGACCCGATTGTCGGTCACCTGTCGGCGGGCAAAGGCATGGTCGTGCACCTGGACAACTGCCGCAACATCAGCGAAATCCGCCATAACCCGGAAAAATGCATCCAGCTCTCGTGGGCCAAGGATGTCACCGGCGAATTCAACGTCGAACTGCGCGTCGAGCTGGAACACCAGCGCGGCCTGATCGCCCTGCTGGCCAGCAGCGTCAACGCAGCCGACGGCAATATCGAGAAAATCAGCATGGACGAACGCGATGGTCGCATCAGCGTCGTCCAACTGGTGGTCAGCGTCCACGACCGTGTGCACCTGGCCCGCGTGATCAAGAAACTGCGCGCCCTGACCGGGGTGATCCGCATCACCCGCATGCGTGCATAACCACCCCATTACAAGGAGTCATTCATGACCAAAACCGTTATCACCAGCGACAAGGCCCCGGCCGCCATCGGTACTTACTCTCAGGCGATCAAGGCCGGTAACACCGTTTACATGTCGGGTCAGATTCCCCTCGATCCAAAAACCATGGAACTGGTCGAAGGCTTCGAAGCCCAGACCGTCCAGGTGTTCGAGAACCTGAAAGCCGTGGCCGAAGCCGCCGGCGGTTCGTTCAAGGACATCGTCAAGCTGAACATCTTCCTCACCGACCTGAGCCACTTCGCCAAGGTCAACGAGATCATGGGCAAGTACTTCGACCAGCCGTACCCGGCGCGCGCCGCCATCGGCGTGGCAGCCCTGCCAAAGGGTTCGCAGGTTGAAATGGATGCCATTCTGGTCATCGAGTAATGCGCACGGCGCGGCCTCAGACGCCGCGCCGACTGCTCTGCGGTAAAGAAAAGGTTTTGAAAGGATTCCACCATGCGCAAAGCGCTTGCTCTCTCGCTGCTCGCCATTTTCCTCGGCGGTTGCGCCAGCAACCCTGCCGACCGTGACATCAGCGGCACCTGGATCAATCAGGTCGCCATCGATGCCGCTGCCAAGGGCGGCCCCCTGCGCGAAGCGCTTCAGGCTTACGGCCCGAACCTGGAGTGGGACGTCAACACCAAGGCCAATCAGGCCCGCTACACCAACGGTTTCGAAAACGTCGAAGGTCGCTTGCTCGGCGAACAGTCCGGCGCCTGGAAAGTCGATTTCTATGGCAGCTCCGCCAGCGAGCTGAAACGTGACGGCGGCCAACTGCAACAAGCTGCCAACGAAAACGAACCGGAACAGGTCTTCGACCGCGCACAGATTCCGGTGCCGGAAGGCGCACCGATCGGCGCCAGCTTCGAACGCGCGCTGTATTCCGCTTATCTGGGCGGCAACTGGACGATCACCAGCGGCCAGGGCGAAGGCGCCACCGTGCAATTCCAGGCTGACGGGCAAGTCTCCGGCCTGCCGGGTGCCGACCGCTATGCGCTGTGCCTCGCCGGCGATTGCGCGTCGATGAGCAGCGGCAACGACAGCATGTGGCTGCAGCAGAACGGCCAGGGCAACAACTGGATCTTTGTGCGCAAGGGCAAAGAACTGGAAATCCTGCAGGCCGTGAACACCGCGCTGGCGGACGAACAACCGCAGTTCACCCCGGGTGAGCGCAAGTGGTTGCTCGAGAAGCAGTGATCGGCGCTTGAGACAAAATAGGCGGGAGCAACCATTTGCTCCCGCCTTTTTTACGCCTGAAGATCAGCAGCGCCCCTCAAGAATCGCGGCATACCCCTCGCGATAACTCGGATACTTCGGCACCCAACCCAGCGCCTTCGCCAGGGCATTGCTGCAACGCTTGCTGCCGGTGCGACGCACGCTCTCATCTTCCGACCATTCGGTGACACCCAGATACTCACGCAGCCACGCGACCACTTCGGCCAGCGGCGCTGGCGCGTCGTCCACGCCGATATAGATGTCATCCAGCGCCCCGCCTTTGCGAGCTGCTTCCAGCAGAAACGCCATCAACCCCGCCGCGTCATCGGCATGGATGCGATTGCCATACAACGGTGGATCGACCGCCACGCGATAACCCCGACGCACCTGGGTCAGCAGCCACTCACGACCGGGGCCATAAATACCCGTCAGGCGCACGATACTCGCCGGTATGCCGCTGTTGAGCGCAACCTGCTCGGCCTCCAGCATCACCCGACCGGAATAACCCGCAGCGACGGTTTCGGATTTTTCATCAACCCATTCGCCGTTCTGCTGGCCATAAACACTGCTGCTGGAAACGAACAGCAGCCGCTCAGGCTCCTGACCGTAATCGTTCAGCCAACCCAGCACATGCTGCAAACCCTGCACATACGCCGCGCGATAACCGGCCTCATCGTGATCGGTGGCCGCCGCGCTATACACCAGATAATCGATAGCACCCACCGGCCAGGTCTCGGGGCAATCCTCATTGAACAAGTCACCGGCCACACCGATAACGCCGTCCGGCAAACGTGAAATATCACGGCGCAGGCCATAAACCTGGAAGCCGGCAGCCAGCAATTGCGTGGCCAGACGGCTGCCGACATCACCGCAACCGGCGATCAAAACAGAAGGCGCGGACATCAAAAATCTCCCATCGGAAAGCGACAGACTAGCCTCGGCAAGGGACGAGCGGCTAGCAATGAAGGAAAAAAAGCAACTCTATTACTTCTGTTAACAAGAATTACTTGCAATAATGCACGCCACTTTTGTTCTCGGCCTCACGAGGCCTGGAAGAGCATTACCGTTTTTCTATCTCAGGTCCGGCCAGCATGACACGCATTCAAAACTCCGCTTCGCCAACCAACCGACCTCGCGCCTGGAGCGCCGTGGCTGCCCTGCTGCTCAGCCTGATGCTGGCGCCGGTCGCCGCATTCGCTGACGCCCAGGCACCCGCCGCGCCAGCCGCCACCGAGCAAAGCGCTCCGGCCGCCGCACCTGCCGCAACCGACCCGGTGCAGGCCGTAGAGGCCAGCGCCGCCGACGCGCCGGAAGTCCTCGAAGCCGACAACACCCTGGGCATGGCCCACGACCTGTCGCCATGGGGCATGTACCAGAACGCCGACGTGATCGTTAAAGCCGTGATGATCGGTCTGGCCATCGCCTCGATCATCACCTGGACCATCTGGATCGCCAAGGGCTTCGAGCTGATGGGCGCCAAACGCCGCCTGCGTGGCGAGATCGCCGCCCTGAAAAAAGCCGCCACCCTCAAGGAAGCCAGCGCCACCGCCGCGAAGGAAGGCACCCTCGCCAACCTGCTGGTTCACGACGCGCTGGAAGAAATGCGCCTGTCGACCAACGCCCGCGAGAAAGAAGGCATCAAGGAACGCGTCAGCTTCCGCCTCGAGCGCCTGGTTGCCGCCTGTGGCCGCAACATGAGCAGCGGCACCGGCGTCCTCGCCACCATCGGTTCCACCGCACCGTTCGTCGGTCTGTTCGGTACCGTGTGGGGCATCATGAACAGCTTCATCGGCATCGCCAAAACCCAGACCACCAACCTTGCCGTCGTAGCACCGGGTATCGCTGAAGCGCTGCTGGCTACCGCACTGGGTCTGGTTGCCGCGATTCCTGCCGTGGTCATCTACAACGTCTTCGCCCGCTCCATCGCCGGTTACAAGGCTCAGGTGTCCGATGCGTCGGCTCAGGTACTGCTGCTGGTCAGCCGCGACCTCGACCACCAGCCTGAGCGCAACAGCTCGCAACCGCACATGGTGAAAGTGGGGTAATCGGCCATGGGCCTGCATTTGAAAGAAGGCGCAGACGACGATCTGGCCGAGAACCACGAAATCAACGTCACGCCGTTCATCGACGTGATGCTGGTGCTGTTGATCATCTTCATGGTGGCCGCGCCGCTGGCCACCGTGGACATCAAGGTTGACCTGCCTGCCTCGACCGCCAAACCGGCACCGCGGCCGGAGAAACCGGTGTTCCTCAGCGTGAAGGCTGACCAGCGCCTGTTCCTGGGCGAAGACGAAGTGAAAGCCGAAACCCTCGGCGCCGCACTCGACGCCAAGACCCAGGGCAAGAAAGACACGACGATCTTCTTCCAGGCTGACAAAGGCGTGGATTACGGCGACCTGATGAGCGTGATGGATAACCTGCGCGCCGCCGGTTACCTGAAGGTCGGTCTGGTCGGACTCGAGAGCGCGGTCAAGAAATGATCACGACGCGCCATAAGCTGACGCGTTACAGCGGTAGCCTGGCCGTGGTGCTGGGTGTTCACGCGCTGGCCATCGCGCTGGCGCTGAACTGGACCGCCCGCCCGCCCATCGAATTGCCGCCGCAGGCAATGATGGTCGAGCTGGCACCGGTTCCGGCCCCGCCACCGCCCGCACCGCCGAAAGTCGTCACGCCACCACAGCCACCGGCTCCGGTCGAAGAACTGCCGATCCCGAAACTGGCCGAAGCGCCGAAAGCCGAGATCGCGGTGCAGAAACCGAAACCCAAGCCGAAACCAAAACCGCCGAAGCCGATCGAGAAGAAACTGCCCGATCCGCCGAAGGAGAAACCGTCCGAAGAAAAGCCGGCCGATACCCAGCCGACTCAGGCCCCGACGGAGAAATCCGCCCAGCCTGCACCGGGCCCGTCGCCTGCACAAATGGCCGCCAAGGCCAGCTGGCAAGGCACCCTGCTCGCGCATCTGGCCAAGTACAAGAAGTACCCGGCCAGCGCTCAGGCGCGGGGCAAGGAAGGCTTGAACCGGTTGCGTTTTGTGGTCGATGGCGAAGGCAACGTGCTGTCGTTCGAACTGGTGGGCCGCTCCGGCAACGCCGATCTGGACCGGGCCACCCTGGAAATGATCCGCCGCGCCCAACCGCTGCCCAAGCCACCGGCCGACATGCTGACCAATGGCGCGATCGAAATCGTTGCGCCGTTCGTGTACTCGCTGGAACGCCGCCGCTGATCCGCACTCGCGGAGCTCGTCCTGATCCAGCCAAAAAGGCACCGAAAGGTGCCTTTTGCTTATCCATCCACGGCAAACCGGCATTGCCCGGTGTCGCATTCATCACTCAGTCTGATAACGTGCGTCTATCGATTGCAGCCGGTATGCTTGGCCCGCATCTTCATGGACGCTTGCTATGACCCTCACAGAATTACGCTACATCGTTACCCTCGCCCAAGAGCAGCATTTCGGCCACGCGGCCGAGCGTTGCCACGTCAGCCAGCCGACCCTGTCGGTGGGCGTGAAAAAGCTTGAAGACGAACTCGGTGTGCTGATTTTCGAGCGCAGCAAAAGCGCCGTGCGCCTGACCCCGGTCGGCGAAGGCATCGTCGCCCAGGCGCAGAAGGTGCTGGAGCAGGCCCAAGGCATCCGCGAACTGGCCCAGGCCGGCAAGAACCAGCTGACCGCCCCGCTGAAAGTCGGCGCGATCTACACCGTCGGCCCGTACCTGTTCCCGCACCTGATTCCGCAACTGCACCGGGTCGCCCCGCAGATGCCGTTGTACATCGAAGAAAACTTCACCCACGTGCTGCGCGACAAACTGCGCAACGGCGAGCTGGACGCGATCATCATCGCCCTGCCGTTCAACGAAGCCGACGTGCTGACCCTGCAACTCTACGACGAGCCGTTCTACGTCCTGATGCCGGCCCAGCACCCGTGGACCCAGAAAGAATCCATCGACGCCGCCCTGCTCAACGACAAGAGCCTGCTGCTGCTCGGCGAAGGCCACTGCTTCCGCGATCAAGTGCTGGAAGCCTGCCCGACCCTGACCAAGGGCAACGACGGCGCCAAGCACACCACGGTCGAATCCAGCTCGCTGGAGACCATCCGCCACATGGTCGCGTCCGGTCTGGGCATTTCGATCCTGCCGCTGTCGGCGGTCGACAGCCATCACTACGCCCCGGGCGTGATCGAAGTGCGTCCGTTGTCGGCACCAGTGCCGTTCCGCACGGTGGCCATCGCTTGGCGCGCCAGTTTCCCACGGCCGAAAGCCATCGAGATCCTCGCCGACTCCATTCGCCTGTGCTCGGTCGCCAAACCTGCCGCGCCGGTCACGGCCGGTTAAGCCAGCGTCATGACTGAGCTGTCGCAGGTGTCGGTCACCGCACTCAAGGGTGTCGGTGAAGCCATGGCCGAGAAACTGGCCAAGGTCGGTCTGGAAAACCTCCAGGACGTGCTGTTCCACCTGCCGCTGCGTTATCAGGATCGCACCCGCGTAGTACCGATCGGCGCGTTGCGTCCGGGCCAGGACGCCGTGGTCGAGGGCACCGTCAGCGGCGCCGACGTGGTCATGGGCCGACGTCGCAGCCTCGTCGTGCGCTTGCAGGACGGCACCGGCGGCTTGAGCCTGCGCTTCTACCACTTCAGCAATGCGCAGAAAGAAGGTCTCAAGCGCGGCACGCGGATTCGCTGCTACGGCGAAGCCCGGCCCGGCGCCTCGGGGCTGGAGATCTACCATCCGGAGTACCGCGCCATCAACGGCGACGAGCCGCCACCGGTAGATGAAACCCTGACCCCGGTCTACCCGCTGACAGAAGGCCTGACCCAGGCGCGCCTGCGCCAGTTGTGCATGCAGACCCTGACCCTGCTCAAGCCGGCCACCCTGCCCGACTGGCTGCCGACCGAACTGGCCCGCGACTACCAATTGGCGCCGCTGGCCGACGCGATCCGCTACCTGCATAACCCGCCCGCCGATGCCGACGTCGACGAACTCGCCCTCGGCCATCACTGGGCCCAGCATCGTCTGGCCTTCGAAGAGCTGCTGACTCACCAGTTATCGCAGCAGCGCCTGCGCGAAAGCATGCGCTCCCTGCGCGCGCCGGCGATGCCGAAAGCCACCAAACTGCCGCCGAAATACCTGGCCAACCTCGGCTTCAACCCGACCGGCGCTCAGCAGCGAGTCGGCAACGAAATCGCCTACGACCTCAGTCAGCACGAACCGATGCTGAGGCTGATTCAGGGCGACGTCGGCGCGGGCAAAACCGTGGTCGCCGCCCTCGCCGCGCTGCAAGCGCTGGAGGCGGGTTATCAGGTCGCACTGATGGCGCCGACCGAGATCCTCGCCGAGCAACACTTCATCACCTTCAAGCGCTGGCTCGAACCGCTGGGCATCGACGTGGCGTGGCTGGCCGGCAAGCTCAAGGGCAAGAACCGCGTCGCCGCGCTGGAACAGATCGCCAGCGGCACGCCGATGGTGGTCGGCACCCACGCGCTGTTCCAGGACGAGGTGCAGTTCAAGAATCTCGCGCTGGTGATCATCGACGAACAACATCGCTTCGGCGTGCAGCAACGTCTGGCGCTGCGGCAAAAAGGCGTCGGCGGGCGCATGTGCCCGCATCAACTGATCATGACCGCCACACCGATTCCGCGGACGCTGGCGATGAGCGCCTACGCCGACCTCGACACCTCGATCCTCGACGAACTGCCGCCCGGTCGAACTCCGGTCAACACCGTGCTGGTCACCGACACCCGCCGCGTCGAAGTCATCGAACGGGTGCGCAGCGCCTGCGCCGAAGGTCGTCAGGCCTATTGGGTGTGTACGCTGATCGAAGAGTCCGAAGAGCTGACCTGTCAGGCCGCCGAAACCACTTTCGAAGACCTCACCGCCGCCCTCGGCGAGTTGAAGGTCGGACTGATCCACGGCCGCATGAAACCTGCCGAGAAAGCCGCCGTCATGGCCGAATTCAAGGCCGGCAACCTGCAACTGCTGGTCGCCACCACCGTGATCGAAGTCGGCGTGGACGTACCCAACGCCAGCCTGATGATCATCGAAAACCCCGAGCGCCTCGGTCTGGCGCAACTGCACCAGTTGCGCGGCCGCGTCGGCCGGGGCAGCGCGGTCAGCCATTGCGTGCTGCTCTACCATCCGCCGCTGTCACAGATCGGTCGCCAGCGCCTGGGCATCATGCGCGAGACCAACGACGGTTTCGTCATCGCCGAAAAAGACCTCGAACTGCGCGGTCCCGGCGAAATGCTTGGCACCCGCCAGACCGGCCTGCTGCAATTCAAGGTCGCCGACCTTATGCGCGACGCCGATCTGTTGCCCGCCGTGCGCGATGCCGCCCAGGCATTGCTCGAACGCTGGCCCACCCACGTCAGCCCGTTGCTCGACCGATGGCTGCGACACGGGCAGCAATACGGCCAAGTGTGAGCACCGTCGCAGTTTCTCAAAGCTCGTTCCAACCAAGCTGGTTATACTCCAGCAATTGTTTCAAAAACGGATACAGACCATGACCGAAGCTGCTCTCGCCCCCGAATCCCCGCACGCTCCGTCTGTTATTCGGCTGCTGCTCAACAAGCTGGGCGTCGCCTACGAAGAAGTGCTCGACCACCACGGCCTCAACGCCTCGCGCAAAGTGCAGGCCGTGTTGCTGGATGACGCGGTCGGTGCGCTGATGGTGCTGTTTCCACAGAGCCAGTTGCTGGATCTCAACCGCCTCGCCGAGCTGACGGGCCGTCGCCTGACCGCCGTATCCACCGAGCGCCTGGAAAAGATGCTCGGCAAACACAGCCTGAGCCTGCTGCCGGGCCTGCCGGCGCTGACCAGCTCGCCGTGCCTCTACGAAGAAAGCCTGCTGCGCGAGCCGAAGTTGCTGATCAACTCCGGCGAGCCGGGCCTGCTGCTGGAAATCGCCAGCGAAGACTTCAAGACCATGCTCACCAAGGCCAGCGCCGCCAACTTCGGCGAAGCCCTGAGCAGCATCCGCCCGAACCTCGACCGCCCGGACGATGACCGCGAGGAAATCACCCAGGCCGTGCAGGCGTTCACCGCGCGGCGCATCCAGCAGCGTCTGGAAGCGACCATCGAGATTCCGCCGCTGGCCGAAACCGCACAAAAAATCATCAAGCTGCGCGTCGACCCGAACGCCACCATCGACGACATCACCGGCGTGGTCGAAACCGACCCGGCGCTGGCTGCGCAAGTGGTGAGCTGGGCGGCGTCGCCGTACTACGCCTCGCCGGGCAAGATCCGTTCGGTGGAGGACGCGATCGTGCGCGTGCTGGGCTTCGATCTGGTGATCAACCTGGCGCTGGGCCTGGCCCTCGGCAAGACCCTGAGCCTGCCCAAGGATCATCCGCAACACACCACGCCGTACTGGCAGCAGTCGATCTACACCGCCGCCGTCATCGAAGGCCTGACCCGCGCCATGCCGCGCGCCCAGCGCCCGGAAGCCGGCCTGACCTACCTCGCCGGCCTGCTGCACAACTTCGGCTACCTGCTGCTGGCCCACGTGTTCCCGCCGCACTTCTCGCTGATCTGCCGCCACCTGGAGGTCAACCCGCACCTGTGCCACAGCTATGTCGAGCAACACCTGCTGGGCATCAGCCGCGAACAGATCGGCTCCTGGCTGATGCGCTATTGGGACATGCCGGACGAACTGGCCACCGCCCTGCGCTTCCAGCACGACCCGAACTACGACGGCGCCTACGCCGAATACCCGAACCTCGTCTGCCTGGCCGTGCGCCTGCTGCGCGGTCGCGGGATCGGCTCCGGCCCGGATGAAGACATCCCGGATGCGCTGCTGGAACGCGTTGGTTTGACTCGCGAAAAGGCCAATGATGTGGTCAGCAAAGTGCTGGAGGCGGAAGTGTTGCTGCGTGAACTGGCTTCGCAGTTCAGCCAGGCTTAAAGCTATCTTCGGAACGCCAACCAGGGCCTTTTTTGATTGAAAATATGGCCCTGGTTCCACCGATTTCGGTCACTTTGCCAGCAACGACAGCAAACAAGCGCGCTGCTATGATTTGACGGCAAACAGAGGAATTTCCGATGACCCAAACAGATGCTGTCAGCGTTGCAAGCGAAGTCCGCAAGCTAGCCAAAGACAACAAGGTTACGGCCAGACGTGACGGCATGAGTCGTATGGCCGTGGGGATTACTCGTTTGGCTGGCGATGTCGTCGAGCTGGATGGCATCGAACAGTTGCTCGTCAATCTCAAGAGAAAAGGCGTTCTGAGCAAATCTGAAATCCTGGCGATCCAAGGGCGCTATCTTCAGGAAAGGCGTGCACAGAAACGTAGCGCATGACTTTTGATCCGTTCGGCGACTTCGAAACGGCTGGATATCTTCAAAACTCGCTGCAACTGAAAGATCCCGTTGAAGTAAAAGAGTCAGAGCATCTTTCGTTCGAATTGAGTATCGAAGAAGCGCTTGCCTATCTGGCCAAGAAAAAGCCAATCGATTACCAGACTGTACTCAACGTTCACGAGATCCTGTTCTCAGGCTTTTATCACTGGGCAGGAAAAGACCGGAACGAGCTTGTCCCCCACCTCGCAGTCTTCAAGGGCTCTCTCGACGACCCTCGCAGCACCGTCTTCGAGCGCCCGGACTCCATCAAAATGTCTGTCGACTATGCGCTCAAGCTCGCAGCAGACAAGAAACGCTTCAGAGACCATCCCGGTGGAGTGATGGGCCAACTGGCTTTCGCACACCCCTTCCTGGACGGCAATGGCCGCGCGATTCTATTGGTCTTCATGGAACTCTGTTATCGAGCCGGATTCGCCATCGACTGGTCAAGAACAAACAAAGACGACTACCTGCGGGCCCTCAGCGACGAGATCCGAGAGCCGCGCGAAAGGCATCTCGATAACTACCTCAACCCGTTCGTAATCGATATATGCAGTCGTGACGAATGGCCAGAGACCATCAGTGGCATCCGAGGCCTGGATGGCCTGGACAAGGAAGACATCACTTACGAGAAGCTGGACAACCCGAAAGTCCAGCAGATCTACAAGACATACCGGGGCCAGCCACTGGACGCCAAGCCTCCTGAGCCGGACAGCTGAAGAGCCTGAACCGTGCCGGCAAGCTACCTGAAAGACCTATGCCTTCGGCTTGGCCTTCCGCGGCTTCAAATACTTCATTAACCCCTGAAACCACATCACCAGTGCCGGATTGCCCTTGAGCTGGATCGACTTGTCCTGAATCCCCTGCATGAACGCCAGCTGCTTGTTCTTCGCCTGCATCGTGGCAAACCCGAACGCCGCGTCTTTGAAGGCAATCGCAAACGCCGGCTCCGCCACCACCCCGGACTTGCTGGTAATGCGCTGGTCCTTCACCACGAAATGCCGCGCCACTTTCCCGTCCAGAGTCTGTAGCTGAAACACCAGATCCTTGTCACCCAACTGCTGCTGGAACGCAGGATTTGTCCGACTGGCCTTACCCATCAACAGACCCAGCATCCACAGAAGAAAACGAAATTTCATGCGCACAGCCTCAAAAGGAAAATGAACGGCTGGGGAAGTGTAAGGGATTCGGATGGATTCGCCACTATGTTGGACTGATAGAAGACGATGCTGGACTTTTCCTGCCAGATGACTACCAAGTCACGATTTCCAGCCCCTAGCCTTGATCATTCCCACGCTCCGCGTGGGAATGCATCCCGTGACGCTCCGCATCACACCCCCCCCGTCCTACACCTGAAGAAACACATTCCTGTAGGAGCTGCCGAAGGCTGTGGCTTCTTGTTCCTCTACCCCGCAAATCCTTGGGAAATGTCCTTCAAACTGCGGTGCTGTCCATGAACTAGGCGTGCTTGGGGTTCATCGATAACCTCTTTCCGTCACCGCAAAATCGGTGACCGGATGTGCAAGTCCGAAAACCGGGGCAAATCTTTCCAACTCAAAAGGATTTACACCGATGATCGACCCAACCCTCACTGACGAAGAAGTTTCCCCCTACGAATTCCCAGACTCGAAGAAACTCCATGAAGCCGCCGAACGCGCCCTCGACCACCATTTCAAACCCACCGCCCCACGCCCCAAACGCCTCGGCGGCCTGTTCGCGCTCTGCCCCAACGCCGATGCCGAAGCCCTCATGGCCAACGCCTCCGAAGACCTCCTGTCCATCAGCGCCATCGCCGCCAATCTGGCCGACGACCTCGACGGCCCCCGCCGCTCGATGGCACTGGGCCTGAGCAGAATGGCGGATGGCGTGCGGTTGATGGTGGAAGGCACGCTCGATCACATTGAGTTTCGGGAGTATCAGACCAAGCCGTAGCTGAATTACGGACGGAAAAAAAGGGGACGTTGAGTCCCCTTTTCCAACTTTCCAATTCCTCACCACTGACAGCCCGTCTCCGGTGAGAAATCCATACTGAAATCGTGTTCGAAGGAGTACTTCTTCCCGGTTTTGTAGTTCGTATAGGTCATTCCATAGACCCGGGCACCCTGACTCACCATTTCATACTCCCCCGTCAGCGCGCCCTCCGAAACCTCAACCCAAGTCGTCGTGAACTGATACGGACGATCCTCTGCCAGTATTTCTTGCTCGGTATTCCGATACACCAGAGAAATGGCCTTCTTCGACTTGCTGTACCTGACAGCCGCTCCGCTCCATTTGGAGAAGGAGTCGTAATAAGTTCTGAGTTCGAAATTGATGCTTTTGGCGCTCTCTTGCGAACGGAAGCAATAAATTTCCGTCGAGACCTCACTGTGCGCCGCCATAGGAAAGAGAACAAACAGTGCAGCAGATAAAACTCGCATTAACTTCAATCTGATCATTCCTTCAACGATTCAGAGGTAACTGAAAACGCATTCGCACTGCGCAGTTAGCGATGTCTTCCCGGAGCACACGTTCACTCATTTCGCAGTGCCCATCGACGTACTGCCGCCACAACGGATCGTCGAAGTTGTCACCCCCCAATCGCTCCATGGAAGCCGTCAGACCTTTTTCTCGATCCTGCCCCGCCATGGCCGATGCAGCTTTATAAAAACCGTCCAGGGGTAACCCAGTCTGCAGAGCAACCAATTCCCCCAACCGGGCATTGGTTGTTTGCACCAGGCACCCAAGCTTTTCGATGGGCGCCTCTGCACCGGGCAAGGCCGACTGATAGATATCCTCGCAATTCGCCTCTTTGAAGCGCACCCACTTCTTTTGCACATCGGTCAGTTGCTTCTTGTCGGCGGGCGCCAAACTGGCCAGCGCTTTCTTGTATTGCTCATTCAACACTGCATCGACTTTCTCGAAAGTCTGCTGACCGCAAATGATCAAATCGGGATTGGAAAGGCTGTCGGGATTGCAGGCTTCCTTGGCATGCGCAGGAACCAGCAAAGCAGTCAAAGAAGCACCTGCGACCAGCCCAAAGAACGCCTTGAGTTTGATCATGATCCCGATACTCCGGCACTGCGCTCAGCAACCCGAGCGGGAATCTTCGAAGCCTTTCCTGCTTCCGACATACGCGATGCATATTGCTTGTACGCCGGCACTGCTCGCTCTTTATCGTTCATGGCCCAATAGCTATCTGCGAGATTCAGGTAAGCCACCGTCCGTTCCGGGTTGTGGGCAATCACTGCATTCAGTAACTGGATAGACTCCGTGTAGTAACCCGCCTCGCCCAGCAGAAAACCGACGTCGTTGGACCAACCAGGGTGCTGTGAGAAGTAGTACTTTCCGACGATATAACTTTCCGGAGAGCACGCGCCATGCGAGTCATTTCCCATCAACATATTACTCATCACTTCCTTGAACGAGCTGCTGTCGCCCTTTCGATAGGCCGCCAGCGCTTTATCCAGCAGGTCAGCCGAACCGACTGTCATCAGTTTTTTATAACCGCCCTGAGGGCTGCCCACGTTTGCAGCCCGCAACTTTTTAAGCGCTTCGAGGCCGTTGAATGAAGCCAAAGTGGTTGGGCCAAGCGTCTCAATCGGCAGCTCCGCTACGCTCACAAGCGAGCGATCGCAGTAGTGGTTATTGACCACTTGCAGCACTTTCTTCAGCTCAAACTGCTTTGAGCCGTTATTGGAGGTGAACAAAAGATTGAAGTTAAAAACAGCGTTGTCTTCTTCGCTGGTCACCAGCGCAATGTAGTCCCCCGCCTCAACGAACCGCTGTTTGACCAGGATCTCTTCCTCTTGTGGATCCACAACCGTCATGGCTCCAGGCCGGCCGTTGAAAACCCGCACGCTAAAAATATCCAGAAGATCAGACGAGTACTGACTCTTCGTAAGAGGCAAAGCCTTGGACGTATCGAGCAATATGTCCTCATTGCGCCCTTGAACCGGCGCGATCAACAACCGATTGGATGCCTCGTCCGCGTCTCCCGCCAGAACGAACACGTTTTGTCGTGTTCCATCCCCCAACAGACTTGCCGGAATTTCCTTGAAAACTTGGGGTGCCGCAAACGCGTGTGCGGTGAAAGCCACGGATGTGGCAATGGCCAAGAGGCCACCGAGTAGAACTGAACATCCTTTCACGCTGTAACTCCATTCGGTTATTGCAGGCTCAATCAAAAGCTATGCTGCGCACCTGTTCAAATCAGCGCCATTGAAAACCGGCAAGGTGTCATGTCGACCGCAGCTTCGGTAGGTCCTTGCGCGATCTGCGACTGACTCGACGTATTGCCCACCGAGACAACACTTGCGGCTGCATGACTGGCCTGCGCGAACGCAGCAACGCTAATCAGCAATACCCGCAGATATGGAGCTCTCACGAAACCCGGAATCGACAAGTCAGGCACAGTTCCACTCACTTGGAATTTAACGGCAAAGAATCGCGACACATCCGCGCTCCGAGTTTCAAATGCAGTGGCTCGCCTTGATCGGCTCTGGCCCTTGCGACTTCAATCGCGCCACGTTGTCGATGCTCAACCGGTGACCTTTATCAGCCGCCATTTGATAACAGGCTAACGCTCGGGACATATCCTTTGTTCCCAACTTGCCACCCTCAAAGGTAGAAGCCAGATAACTCATCGCCTCTATGGAGCCCATGTTGATTGCTCGAATGACCTGCTCTTCTGCCTGCTTGGGGTGGAGGCAAGGACCATCGTAATCGGTGGAGTTCCCCATACAAAAAAACGAGGCATAACCCAACGCACCACTCGGCGTCTTTGAAGCGGCTTTGAACAATGCCTCAACCTTGCTGGTTTCCAGCTGGGACGCCATCTGCGAAAGGCTCAGTCTTGCCGCTGACTCGCTCGCCTCTGGATCACCCGACTCTGCTGCGCAGACATAATTTTCCAGGGACGCTTCAATCAATTCCACAGTCAGAGGGTATTGCTCAAGAAAACCTAACCCTCCTAAAGCTTCAGCACGCTGTTCGCAGAAATTCTCAGCGCGGCTCATTCCGGGGTTACGTGTTGCGACAAGATCCTTCTCGCTGATCGACCAGTCTTCAACGCCTTCAAGCACCCAGCACGCCTGACGAGAGAAATTGAAGATTTTTACATTGCTGTTGCCCGCCCGCTTATCGACCACGTTGACGTGACTGTCATCGACCTCTTCGATCTCGACTCCAGGTGTCTTGCCGGGTGTGACGGCAGCCATCAGCGGGTAGGTGAAGGAAGCTCCGCTGACGCCCGAGGTCGAAGGCTCAAAGGTACTACGGTCCTTGCCGGCAACCGGCTTCAACACAAGCGACTTGACCGTCATCGCAGTGAGACGGCGCTGTGATTCAATGCTGGCGGAAAACGCTGTCAGGAAAGCAGGGAATTCCTCCGAAGGACAAGCGCCGTTGGCCGGCGCCGTAGAAGTGCTCTTGTCGGATGCAAGAGCAGGGACGATCTTGTCCAGGTACGCCGAGCGCTCGCGGCTCATTCTGGCGATGCACGAGTTGACCGCGAACACATGCGCCGGCATCCCCGTCTCGATCTCGAATGCCTCCAAAGGGCAGTTCGCATCGCGCAATTTCAACCACGCACGTTGCGACTCTTTGACCTTCGCCGCGTACTCCGCGCCCAATGCCGGATCCGCTCGATAATCAGACTCAAGCCGCGCCATCAATTGCTTGTAGCTGAGGTTCAACTGCGTATCAGCAGCCTTCTTCGCCGCCTCCGAGCAGGGCACCATTTCCAGGCTTGAGGTGACATGGCTGCAGTCATCCTGCGCGTACACCGCTGTAACAGGCAGCAGCATTGCCAGCAGGGTAAAAACAAAACGTTTCACTGTGTTCTTCCTTGAGTCATTCAAGCTTTGCGTTTGGCGAACCGAGTGACGCATTGCGTGGCTATGTTCATTTCCCAATAGGTGCTGAGCAACGCTTTACGTTTTTCGGGGCCGGGCCTATTCCGATCCCGCTACACACTGCCCATCCTGAAGATCAGGAGCTAGCGCCCGATTTCCCGACAGATACCAACTCGCAAGCGACTGACTCTCGCAATAAGCGTTCTTCTCGGCATCGTAATAAAACGCGACCTTGTGCTTGGCCATCCCACCCCGGTTGGGGACGAACAACTCGACGGCGAACACGACATCGGGCAAAGCAGTTTTTCTATCCGACATCAGCATGGGTGGCCCCAGAAACTTACAGGGCACGCCGTCAAAAGGCAGATCCAACCGGCCGTCTTGATACCTGTAAATCGCGCAAATGCCATTCGGATCCTCAATCACCACGGCAGCCATCGTTCCCCCGCTCCAGCTCACCACGCCATCTGCAATGGCGCGAAAACTCTCGGCAGGCATTTGGTTTTCCTTCGTGAGTGCAGCGACCATAGCGGTGGGCATTGTATGGCTTGTACTGACACCGGTTGGAGCTGCGCTTGCGGACAACGCCCACGTCAACGCCAGGAACAACAGGGGAACGACTTTCACTTTGACTCTCCGATGGCGTGGCTGAGCGATGTACATGCACGACCCTTACTGCGCCGTACATTCAGGTTCAGCGAGATGTTCACCATCAACGCGGAATTTGCATAATTCGGTAGTTTCATTCACTCCAACCAACGACATCAGCTTGAAGGTCAACTGCAATTCGGTGTCGGAAAACGTGGCCCTATCCAATGAGACATCGGTGAAGCCGTTGTTAAAATTCTTGCCTTCAATGTCGCAGAACTCCATCGAGTCGCTCGCAATCCCCTGTCCCCCAGGCTTGAGAATCTGAATATTGACGCAGGGGCTATCGAATGTTTGGTAATAACGGACCAGCTTTCCGGAAACTTGATCGACATCGGCTTTGTATATATCGACGACCGGCTCTCGTGCGTTGCCTGAAAATGCACAACATGAAAAACACAAAGCTGAAAACAGCGGAAATCCTTTCAAGACTCACCCACTCCATAAACCTGCTGATCAAATGCTTTAGTTCACTGTTTGCTCTTGTCCGGAGCCATAGCCAATTGACGGGCTCGCTCTATCGTCGCGCGAATCAAGCAGGAGTTCGACCATTCCCCGAAAACCGATTTAGACGATTTCGGCTCAGGCAGACACTCCGCATCGCGAAATTTTATCCAAGCCCTTTGGGTTTCTCTCAGGCCTTTCCGTGCATTTTCGTCCAACCGTTCCATGCGCTCCCGGTAAACGAGGTTGAGCAGTGCATCCGTATCCGTCACAACCAGATCAAGCGCCCCACTCGACGCAGTTGGCCACACAACGTCCGCCAACGCCTGCTTGGTTTCGTTGTTCCAATTGTAGAAACCGTTCTCTTCAATTTTCAGCCAGGCAGAACGCCCATAATGATTGGTGGGATCGCTCGCACTGACTTCAGATTGGTAGACAATTTCCAGATAGATCGGATCGGTTGAGCGCTGAGGATCATTCAGCAGCGTTTGGCGAACGATGGACCGTTGCTTTTTATTCTCGGTTATTTCGATCGAAAAGCATGGGTCCGGGCCGGGACGGTCGGTCGACTTCACCCGCGCCAGACACTCCTTACGAAGCGCCATAGAGGGCGAATCCGGCCCCGCTGCAATGTCTATCACCCTGACGAGCAGTTGTATTTCTGGATCTTTGGAAAAATCTGCCTGAAGCACGGTCGCAATCATAGTTCCTTCTGCTTTCACAACTGAAGACAGCAGAGAAAAAGCCACAACAAGAATAAATCTAAAATTCATAATCCCTTGATGTCCGCAAAAATCCAACAGCAAACTAGAACCTGTTTTAATCCAAACATACGAAACTGATCTATTTAAACACCGCACCAAAATCGAAGCCGCCGAGCGCAACACCACAAATAAATCTGTCACCTTTTCTGGAAGATGCTGGAAACATTCGTTTCATCTGATCATATAGAACAAACAAATCCGCCACTTTAACTTACTGAGCGTAACAAATAAATTTGTCCATTTTAATTAAGCACAACAAACAATCTATCCCGCTAGCTTTTTAAAGCTTCAACACCAATATAACCGCTGACACAAACAACTTACTCATCCTCGCTCATAATCAAATGAAACTCCTTTCCATCAAAATCGTAATACCGTGTACGATACTTATGCGAGACCTTATTACCATCAACCCCCAATTCTTTATTTTCAGTGACACCCATTATAACGATCAAACTACTATCTACATGATACTCAATATCAAAAGGCTTACCTGTTTCCTCATCCTCCCCCTTATAAGCATTTGGAAGGGTCTTGATAACTTCACCAGTTTTCGCATCTATAACCTCCCCACAGATTGACGAGCCTCCACATCCGCCAGTATATACAATGTAATGACCAGCAAAATTTACAGATCCTTTTATTGCATCCTTCCTAATTCCATCCCATTGACTACCTGTATCCTTATTAACTAATGAATGAACGCTTCCTCCATACACATCCTTGATCATATATTGTGAAAACAAAGGCGGTTCAGCCAGCGCCGAAAAGCTGACTGCGCACAATAACATGAGCACCCTAGGCAACATCTTAGTTAGCATTCTTTTTTGACTCCTCTAAAACTCGAACCATTTCATCAGGCTTAATATGAGCGACATTCAGGCCATCACCTTGATAATAAGACACCCCCTCGACCTCCGCAACTCGTTCAATCATTTGCCTTTTATGAGTTACCGGATCAAGAATTGCGTGACCAGCAGAATCTTTAAGATATGTAGGATTTATTCTTTTACCTCGACGCACACCTGCTGATGCAAACTCTTTCGCCCAAGCATAGATTGCATCCTCAACATCGCCGCTACCTTCCAGGTAGTTAATAATTGCCTTCCTTTTGATCCTTATAAGGTACTGATCGAATATTTTATCTTGCATAGCTTCGTCATATTTTTGCGACGTATCCAACTTCAGCTTATCCACTGCATCAGCCAAAGTCGAAGTAACTATCTGATATCTTCCCGTCGCAAACATTTCACTATTTTCTTGTTTTGCCTGGACCTCGGCTATGGTCAGCGACGTCAAGTTTGTATTGTAGTATGGCTGAACCTCATTACCCACAGTTCGATTGTAGGCGGTATAGTCATTACTTGACTCAACTTTTGCCAATAAGTTACCAAACGCACTATGGGCCCAACCAGCCAAGGCAGGTTTAAGAAGATGATTAGATATGAATTCAATAGGATGGAAGTGCCAAACAACGTCCGAGGCCATAGTTTGTATACTTACAAGCTCATCCCAAAATACATACTTATCAATACGTTCTTTTTCATGCTTAAGTGTTTTTGGAAATCCCTCTAGAAGCTTATCTAGCTTGGCCCATTTCACTGCATCTGACTTTGACTTCCACTCCGTCGGATGATGCGCGACAAGCTTAGCCCACTGATCTCTGATTGCAGGATCTCTCAAAGCGTCAGCAAGCTCAGATGCATCAACCTCCCCATCATGATTCTTATCTATCTTTGCAAAAATTTCTTTAAAAAATTTTGGCATATTTTCAGAGTCAAGAAATCCGTCAGCATCAGAATTAGTCTCTTCAACTATATGAAAACCTAATTTTTCCCAATCATGCTGTGTAATTACTTCCGTTCCTGCTTTCTTTACCAATCCGTTAATTTCTTGATCTCCATCGAACAACTTCACCTCATAATACTCTTCGCCCCCCTCCTTTATGACTGACGCTTTGCTCAGATCTATCACGCAATCCTTATTTAACTCCTTACTTTCTAGAGAAGGGGCTTTATTCTTCACTACAGTCTTAGATGGCAACCACAAGTACTTCCTACCAGTCTTTAAAACGGCAGAATTTTCAAGAAACTTATTTACATCAGCTTCATCTGTGAAAATCTCAATATGGACTTGCCGCCTTCCACTTATTTCACCTTGTTCGCTAACAAGATTCTCGACTAAACCTAAATAGCCAACGGGGTCGCCTGCCTTAACGCCAGCACCAACTTTAATAACGTTGTCGAAATTAGTCGGTGTGAGATCCCACCGGACGAACTGGCTAGACGGATCATTCTCGACGATTGTCCAAAATGATGAGGGCGCGCTTCCAGTCGCTTGCCATACACCTCCGGATACCAAAGTGCATGGAGCCATACGGCGCAACACATTGCCGACCACTAGGTTCACAACCATAGTGCTGTCAAATTCAATTACACTGTTTACGGCTAATTCTAAATTTCCAGCAACACGAGGACCCGCGACTTTTTCGTTTACAGGTTCCGCTGGAGGCTGAAAGATCGGCAAGCGTCTAGTGGCTTGGGCTTTGACTTTTCCCTGCCAATAATTAGGCCTAGCCCTCTCAGGAATAGCGTCTCCTAACCAGATACGATTACCTTTGGAGTTCTTGTATGGTTCACCGTCTTTCATGTAAGCAAACCAGATTTCGCGCCCTACGCCACGTACTTTGTGAGACCCGCTCTTTACACTGCCAGATAGAATCTTTCCTTTGGCGTACGTCAAGTTCCCAATATCTTTCTGGTCTATGATCTCCAGCTTCGTACCGCTTGCTACTTTACCTGGTGAAGGTGTCTGTGCTGATACAGGTGCCTCGTCGTAAGCCTTAAAATCTCCCACCTTCATTGTGACTTTCGGTGTCGGCTTCTCTTGGGTTGTTAGAGGATATCCCTGATAAGGCAGCAAATGCATGTATAGACTGTAAAAGTTAAGTTTGTTTTGTTTACCCTTATTCACCCCTTCCTCAGGATTGGGTGCGGATTTATATTCATGGCGCACAAGGCAAAATGAGTTCGAATATTTGAGCTTTTTTTCGCCGTCACCAAAAGTCGATTCCAAATAATCTTCATTTAGCCGATAAGCAACTACTTTACCATCAGCGACACAGCGAATCGGTTCATTCAACACACATTGTGGTATAGATATTTCGCTGATATGAATGCCGCCATGCCAAAATTTATTGCTGCCCAGCAGATAATGCCCTGACCGCTCGTTCGCTAAAGTTTTGTAAACCTCTTCTGCATCGGAAAACTGTTTCCCATCCGCTTGTCTGAATGGGTACTGAAAATTCATCAAAGGCGCAGGCCCTTGGGCAGCGACAGGAGCAGCCGCGGGTGTCGCAGCACTCTGTTGGCTCCACCAAACCTCAGGGCTTATCAGGTTGCCACTAGGACTTTTCATTTGATAGTGAACATGGCGAGGATATTGAGTTATACCATTCGGTCCTTTTCCTCCCATCGTTCCGATTTCGTCACCTGCCGCAACAGTCATCCCTTGGCTTACCGAATGGCTACTGGTGTGTAGAATTTCGTGACTGTTACCGTCCGCGTCTTTTATTTTTATCGTACCGTAATTACCACCGGTAAATGTGACTGTACCGGAGATTGGTGCATAAACTTTAGGATTCTGCAGATTGATGCCGTTCTGGCCACCTTCATAATTAAAATCAGTTCCTCCGTGAGGGCCGTTCGCACGTTGTTCGCCATAAACTCCCGTGATATGAGGTTGATGGCCATTAACTGGGGGCAGAACACGATGCATTACTTCACTGAAAGACATAAAACATCCTTTTAAATTTTGTCAAAGCGAGTAGTCTTGAATTTCTTCCAAAAACCAACAGCGATCAAGTTTAAAAATATATAAAACCTGATAGTCAGTATCCGGCTTTTCAATTTTCACTTTCGCAGTCTTTTTGGCTTCTTCAAGAATCTCAATCTGAATTCCTTCCGATGCTCTTCTACTTGCATTAGGAACTAAAGGGAAGTTTATATCTTGCCTTTCTACTAAAACCACTTTCTGCTCTGGCTCTGGTTCGGCGTCTACCGTTATCATTTTCTTCAATGGATTGTGAGTAAATTCACGCTGAACGGCAGGGCTCTCCGTATAAGCAGCTAAAAAACTTGAGAATGTCTTCGATGGGCAGGACTCAATGTCAGTACCACCTGCAGTTGCGCTATTCGAAAAAAATGCGACCGCAGATATAACTAACGCAAAGATAAGTTGATTCTGATTATTCATAATATAGATCCTTCAGCGTAATCATTGATCACTCAGAAAACACAAAAAAAGCCTTCGGCTTAACCTTCTCAGGCGGTGCATTCAACAACGCCTGATCCATCAAACTCCCCGCCTTATCCTTATCCGCCGCCCCCGGCAACACCGGCGGTTTAATCCCGATCCCGGTGCCACTACCCGCCGAACCGCCAGCATTAATCTTCACCACCGGCCCAACCACCGTCACACCACCGCCATCCAGCTTGATGAAACTGCCGCCGCCGAGAATCGTCAGCTCAGTCCCCGCCTCAATGACAATCTTGTCCCCAGCCTTGATGTGTATCTCTTTCCCGGCACTGGTCAGTTGCGCAGTCCCCAGCTTCACATGCTGGCTCTCACCAATAGTCAGGTGGTCGTCCATCCGCGCTTCGATCTTGCGGTCGGAAATCGTGGTGCGGTGTTCTTCAGCCTTCAGCTCGGTATAAGTGTTCTTCACCACCGTGTCGTGACGTTCATTCCCGACGCGAATCTTCTGGTCGTGCTCAACGTTTTCATCCCAGTCGCGCTGGGCATGGATGAAGATTTGTTCGGCGCCTTTTTTGTCTTCGATGCGCAGTTCGTTGTAGCCACCGCCGCCCGGGGAGCTGAGGGTTTTGAAGACGCTGCGGGTTTTGTTCGCCGGCAGGGCGTAGGGCACCGGGTTTTCCTTGTGGTACAGGCAGCCGGTGACCAGTGGCTGGTCGGGGTCGCCTTCGAGGAAGGTGACGAGGACTTCCATGCCGATGCGCGGGATGCTGATGGCGCCGTAGCGGTCGCCGGCCCAGGAGCTGGAGACGCGCAGCCAGCAGCTGGTCTTGTCGTCGGCCTGGCCTTCGCGGTCCCAGTGGAATTGCACCTTGATGCGGCCGTACTGGTCGCAGTGGATTTCTTCGCCTTTGGGGCCGGTGACCATGGCGGTCTGGCTGCCGAGCACGCGGGGTTTCGGGTGTTCCAGGGCCGGGCGGTAGAACACGTCCCACGGGGTGGCGAGGAAGGTGTTGCGGTAGCCCTGGTGGAAGTCGTCCTTGTTGTCGGTGGTGTCGCTGGTCACCGACTCTTCGAGGACTTGCGGCTGTTTGCCTTCGTGGAAGATTTCGGTGAGCAGCCACAGGTCGTTCCACTCGCTGCGCGGGTGGTCGGACATTTCCATGAAGTGGCCGCTGACGAGTCTGGTCTGGTCGCCGCGACCTTCGGCCTGACGGTAGTCGGCGCGGTGGCGCTCGAGGGCGCGCTGGCTGAGGAACTTGCCGCGCGCGCGGTCGATGAAGCGGCCGGGGTAGTCGTAGTCTTCGAGATCCGGTTCAGTGCTCTCGCCGTCCGGTTTGTACGCGGCTTCCATTTGCAGGCGCGGTTTTTCGAAGTCGTAGTCGCGGCGGGTGGTGCGGCTAGTGCGTGTTTCCAGACGCAGCCGGAAGCTCTTGATCACCGGCTCTTCGGCGACCATGCCGCTGCCCTGTACATACGCGGTCGGTTGGCCGAGGTTCGGGAACACGGTCTGGTCATCGCCGAACACCAGCAGATGACCTTTCTTGCTGTGCTGGAAGTGGTAGTGAATGCCTTCCTCCTCGCACAGGCGCTGGACGAAGTGCAGGTCGGCTTCGTCGTACTGCACGCAGTAGTCGCGATCCGGGCACGGTTGGCTCAACTGAAAGCTGTAGGCGTTGCCCTT